>DASPSE010000137.1:0-32961 GCA_035624085.1 Terriglobales bacterium | reverse complement strand
GGGCTTGCCTGGCCGAAACCAGCAAGAGATGTGATTAGCAGAAAACATGGTGCTAGCGGCCAGAATCTGCAGCATTTTGGAATTACCTTGGTCACCTACGCTCGCGACACTCCGCCTTCTAGAATGCGCCTGAATGCGTGCAACTGTCACTCTGCTCTTATTATCTGCCTTTGCAGCCAGCGACGCGGCCAGCGCCTCGGCCGAGGTAATTCATCTGAAGAACGGGCGAACGATCTGGGCCGAACACGTGCGCGAAAAAGGGACGCAGATTGAATATGACATTGGGGATGACAGCTATGCCATTCCCAAATCGCTGGTGGATCGTGTGGAAACCGGAGGTGTCTCTCCGCAATTCTCCTCAGGTCCCAAGGATAGTCACGAGCTGCCGACGTTGCTCCCTTCTGACAACTCCATTCATGATCCAGCCCTGCTGGACAAGGTCGTCCACGATGGCCATGTCGACGATGGAGAATTAGCTGGTCTGGAACAATCACGAGACCCGCAAACAATCGCGGCCGGTTACTTCATCGCCGGCAAGCATGAATTTGAACACGGAAATTTTCCCAGTGCCCGCACTTACTTGGACACCGCGCTGCGCTTCGATGACCGGAACCCGAGCGTCTTAAACTATTATGCTGTCGTGCTGGCCAGGACCGGCCACGCCTCCGAGGCGCTGCCGTACGCCGAGCGTGCGGTTCGTGCATCGCCGGATTCGCCAGATTCGCTTACCGTTCTGGGTTACGTGCAATATGCTGCCGACCGTGATCAGGACGCTATCCGCACCTGGAAGCGCTCACTGGAGATTCGGCCCGATGCCTCGGTGCAGCAGCTCCTGGCAAAAGCTGAGCGCGACAATACGGCGCAAGCCAACTACTCGCAGCACCAGAGCGCCCATTTCACCTTACACTATGAAGGCCAACAAACCTCAGAGTCTTTGCGCAGCCAGTTGCTGGCAACACTCGATTCAGAATACGACGATCTAACACGCGAACTGGGAATCGCTCCACGCGACAATATTTCTGTTGTGCTCTATACCAATCAAACTTTCTTTGATGTGACCCAGGCGCCTTCCTGGAGCGGGGCTATCAATGACGGAAAGATGCGCATCCCGATTCAAGGCATAAGCTCGGTTACGCCTGAGCTGGCCCGCGTACTCAAGCACGAACTCGCGCATTCCTTTATTAATCAGCTCTCGGCTGGACGCTGCCCGCAATGGTTGAATGAGGGCATCGCTCAGGCCGTCGAGCCGAAGGCGCTCACCAATGGAAGCCGTCTGGCCGAGCTTTACCGCGCGCAACATGAAATCCCTTTGAACATGCTGGAAGGGAGCTTCGTTCAGCTCCCCGCTCTACAAGCCACCTTGGCCTACGAGGAGTCTCTGGCCGCCGTTCAGTACATCAGTGACACCTATGGAATGAGCGATTTGCAGCGCATTCTGGAAAGACTGGGCCAGGGAAGTTCCACCGAAGCCGCTCTTCGCGCTATCTTGCATTCCGATTACGGGAGTCTGGAAAACGAAGTGGGTGAGTATCTTGCCAGCAAGTATGGCAACTAGTTGAGTCCCCGCCGCAATAAACCATTTGCCGTCCCGCCGATTCCGTGATACTTTCCGCGTCGCAGGCAATGCGTGCCCTCTTAAATCTCGCCAGGCGCAGGCCCCCTGCGCCACGCCAGCCGGTCCAGGCGGAGGTTCCGCAGCTCAAAGACGCCAATATCGCGGCTATCTACTATGGGCACCGCATGGGCGGAGATTTCTACGACTTTCTCCGCGTGAGTCCCACGCGGGTTCTGTTCGGGCTTCTGGATGTGGCAGGCCGGTTGGAGGATAACCACGAGATTGTGGTCGCAGCTCAAAGCACGTTTCGCACGGTTGGCACTGCGCTATTCGCTGAGGAAGATGTGAACCCGGCCGAGGCGATGATCGAAGTTTGCCTTCAGATCAACCGCACGATCCTGAAAGCTGCCGGTCGCGTCCACTCCTGTCCTGTGTTTGCCGGCTGTTACGACGAGAGCGTGGGAACCGTGGTCTATTTCAACGCCGGACACACTCCCGGCTTGGTCCGAGATCCCGCTGGGGTAAGCGAACTGCACGCCACCGGCCTTCCGCTGGGGCTCTTTTCTCACACCACGTGCGACGCCTCCACGGTTTTTCTGCAGCCCGGAGCGGCCCTGCTGCTGGTTTCCCGCGGGATCGTGGAGGCGAAGTGCGGTGGGCAGGAGCTGGGATTGGAATCGGTGAAGGAAAAGTTTCATGAGAGTACAGCCGCCGATTCCAGAGAACTGTGCCGTTCCGTTCTCGACCGGGTCCAGGAGTTCATGTGTGTCCCGCCGACTCACAACGATGTCACTGCGCTCGCCTTGTTCCGATCGCACGCTCTGCAGGTTGTTTCTGCCGTGGGCGCATAGTGGCACTGCCCTATTTGAGCGCTGCTTACTTGCCTCTATTAGGCGCTTCTACCTTTTCCTTCGTGCTCTCGTGTCGACCTTCGCGGGACCAGTGTCGCGAGGCGCCAGTTCTTCCGCAGTGACAAAGATTGGCTCAATATCGGTTGGGATTCCCTGCAGTTTGTCCAGAGTCTTTTGCAACTCGGGCCGAATTATCCCTAACTCGTCCATCATTTTCCTGGCCCCGGCGTAGTCACCCTGCGCTTCAATCGTCAGCAAATCGTGGTCGAGTTCGGCGACGGCGGCTTCGATCTTCGACATGTCCACCGAAAACGTCCCAGTTGCATGCTGGACAATGGCTCCTTTACCCATCAACGAGTTGAATTCGATTGCCATGCCTTTGCCGTGGGCATCGTTCAGCCCGAAGCGCAATTCACGGAACGAAGAGGCAAGGTAAGTCGTATAGAGCTGGCGCTGCGCCGCCTCATCGGAAGGAAGCAGTTTTTCCAATCCCATTTCCTTGGAGTGGTCCATCATGTAGCGTAGTGCCCAAAGCCCAGTGACATCAGCTTTCGCCTCTTCAATCGCGCCGAAAAGCTCCTTCAGTTCGTCCAGAGGTGTTGTCTCACGACCTTGCACCTTTATCTGATGCGGCCCAAGACCGTGCATTAATTCGTGTGCCAGAGTGTGAGTGAAAAACGGTTCGAAGCTGACGTCCACCATAGCTTCCTGAGTCAACATGCGCCGCGCAATGGGGAGCAGCACGCTGCGAAATTTCGCTTCCTGCACGTTCTTGAGCATCACGCGCTTAGCGCCCTTTTGCTGCACCACGCGGTCGTCGTTGGGCAAGTTGTAGGCGGCGACTTGCGCGCCGTGAGCGCCATCGCCTGCGCTAAGAATCTCATCTACCACGCGAATGGGCGCCGCGGCGCCGAGCTTGGGATTCCGATATTGGGGATCAATGGGCAAGTTGTTCTCGATTTCCTGCAGATGCTGGCCGTAGGCCGAGACCCTGGCAGTCTCTTGATCGTCCCGAAGATTTACATACGTCTCGAACGCCGCCTTATAGCCGAAAAGCTCGTCGTTGTAGGTTTCGTACGGACCGATGGTGATGTCGAGCGGCGCGTCCAGATCCATCCACGCCATGTCGCTCTCGTAATAGTCGTTGGAGAGGAAGGCGTCGGCCCGGAGGTTCAAAAATTTCTTCAGCGAATCGTTGTCGGTGAGCGCAGCAGCTTCGCGCAGCAAGCTGGCCGAACGTTTCAGATCATCGGTGTATTCCTGACTGTAGAGCTCCGAGAATAACGTGTTGACTGCCGGGGACAGAGTTCCCCTCGTGTGAATCACGGTAAAGAAGCTTTTTGCCTGCTCTTGCTCTTGGGCGGGCAGTTGTGCGACCCACTGCTCAAAGACTGCTTTGGTCATGTTCTCCGGATAGAAGTTCGCGCCCAGGGGTTTGCGAGCAGGTACGTCCGGGATGAAGGCTCGGTATTCGTCAATCTCCGACCACGGGCCCTTGTTGATCCAGAAGTAATGCAAGCGCGCTTTGCCGAGAGGAGTGGTGTCTCTCTGCAGACGTGCATAAAGAGCCAGGTTTCCGTCCCACAACTGCTTCATAAAAATTTCGCCGAGGATGCGCGAAGCTTCAATCAGCTTTATGAGAGCTTGCCGGTCGCCCGCGGAGAGTTTCCATGTGTCAACCCGGATAGGAGTTGGGACGAAGCGAGCCGTCATCGTCTGCAGTTCGGCTAGGTCGGGCAGCGCGGTCTTCTTGTTCGCTGCCCGGCCCAGGATGTTCACAAGTCCCACGAGAATTACTATGAAGCCGGCGCGCGCGACGTGCTTCAAGAGCTCCACCTCCTGCGCGCATAATAGCAGGCGGCACGCTGGTCGGGAGCACACGTCCAGAGGTAAAATCTTGGAAGGTCGTCATCCAGAGATCCTGTGGCCTCAGGCTGTGACGTCGCCCCAGAAAAAGTCTATGCGAAAAGTGATCCTCGCGTTGCTGTTTGTCCTCTTAATCGCTGTGCCTTCCTTTGCCGCCGACAAGGTTATCGAAGAGATCGTCGCGCGAGTCAACAATCAGATCATCACGCGCAGCGAGTATCTGCGCAGCCGAGAGGAGCTGAGCAAAGAGGCGCAACAGCAGGATCCGGTCAATGCCGACAAGATCGTGGCCGAGCGCGACAAGGACGTTCTGCGCGACTTGATCGACCAGCAGCTCCTATTGGAAAAAGGCAAGGAACTGGGTATCACCGCCGACACCGAGCTTGTCAAGAAGCTCGACCAAATGCGCAAGGACATGAACCTCGACAGCATGGAAGAACTGGAAAAGGCGGCTCAGGCGCAGGGAGTCTCTTTTGAAGACTTCAAGCAGAACATGCGCAACCAGATCATCACGCAGCAAGTCATCGGAAGGGAAGTTGGATCCCGGATCTCTTCTAATATCAGCAAGGATGAAGAGCAGCAGTTCTACGAGGGGCACAAGAGCGAACTGGACCAGCCCGAACAGATTCGCTTAAGCGAAATCCTGGTTTCAACGGACAAGAAACCTAACGATGCCAGAGATGATTCCCAGGTGCTTCAGGCTGCGCAGGACAAAGCCAACAGCTTATTGGCGCAAATCAAGAAGGGCGCAAAATTTGACGATGTGGCCAAGAAGGATTCCGACGGGCCGAGTGCAGCCCAGGGCGGCGACCTCGGCTACTTTAAGCGCGGAACCCTGGCCAAGGAACTGGAAGACAAAACCTTCGCCATGAAACCGGGCGACGTTTCCGATGTGATTCGCACAAAACAGGGATTCATTATCTTAAAGATCACTGAACACCGCGACGCCGGCGTACCGCCGTTCACCCAGATTGAACCGCGCATTGAGGAAGCAGTCTACATGCAAAAATTGCAGCCTGCTTTGCGCGAGTACTTAACCAAGCTGCGCGAGGACGCGTTCGTCGATATCAAGTCCGGTTATGTGGACACCGGCGCGAGCCCCAATCAAACCAAGCCGGTCGAAACCGCTGCCAAGGAGGACAAGGCCAAACCGCTTAAGAAGAAGAAAAAGTTAGGAGTTTTTTAGTTTAAGCTTGGCTGAACCGAAGGTGTTTTTTCGCCGCGACTCCGGGCAAACGAGCTATGAAGGAATTTTTCCTATCCGACTGCAGCCATCACGAAAACAAGGTCATCACTTCCACCTTCGTGGTGATTTCCAAGCAGGTCAAACCAAAGAAGACCGGCGAGCCCTATCTCGCCCTGATCCTGGGCGACCGCACCGGCCAGATTGAAGCCAAGATGTGGGACAACGTCGAGACTGCCATCGACGCCTTCGAGCAGGAAGATCTCATCAAAGCTAAGGGCCTGCTGAACAAGTACAAGAACCGTTTTCAGTTCACCATTCACAAACTACGCAAGTTGCTGGACTCCGAAGCCGATTTCTCCGACTACCTGCCCAAAACTACCAAGGATATCGGAGAGCTGTGGCAGACACTGGCGAGTTTTGTGGCGACATTTCAGAATCCGCACTTGAAGGCTCTGATCGAAGCCTTCATGTCCGACCCGGACATTGCCGAAGCTTACCGCAATGCTCCGGCGGCCAAGTCTCTGCACCATGCCTACATCGGCGGCTTGCTCGAGCACGTGGTCTCGCTGTTTCGTTCCTGCGATCTGATTTGTCAGAATTACTCGCAGATTAACCGCGATCTGCTGCTCACGGGCGCGTTTCTGCATGACATCGGCAAAATTTACGAGCTCACTTATAATCGCTCGTTTTCTTACACCACACGCGGACAGTTGCTCGGGCACATGATCATCGAATTGGAAATGCTGCAAGCGAAGCTTGCTCACGTACCGGGTTTTCCGGAGGAACTCAAGACGCTGGTCGAGCACCTTATCATCAGCCATCACGGTGAGTACGAATTCGGTTCGCCCAAGTTGCCCATGTTTCCCGAAGCCCTGATGCTGCACTATCTTGACGATCTCGATTCCAAGATGGAGGCCATGCGCGCGCACTTCGAACGCGAAGCTGGCCTGGACGGGCCCTGGACCGGATATAACGCGTCCCTTGGCCGTCCGCTGCTGAACAGCGTGAAATTCCTGGAAAAAAAAGCGAGTCCTACGGCGCCACCGGCAGACTCCGGGGAAAATTCTTCCTCAACAGAAACCCCCAAGCTGCCGGGATTGGAGGATCCGGTCGCGCCTCAGCCGGTGCCAGCCACGGGGCGCGACGATAAAGTTCGATGAGTTCGCAGTTCCCTGCGAATGACGCGTAATCTACTCGTTTGTTGAACACGACCACTCTATTACAATTGTTTCTCTGACCCGATTTCTTGATAATCGTCCCGATGGAGGAAAATATGCAATCCCGTTTGGTGACAATCGCTCTGGCACTCTACCTGTTCGCCACGCTTCTTGCCTGCAGCAAGAAAACGGATCAATCAGCAGATCAGAACGCCGCGAACGCACCAACCACCCCCGCGCCAGCGACGAAGACTGAAGAGCCCAGGAAACCAAGGATCGAAACAGTTACGATTCCGGAAGGCACCACGTTGACGGTGCGCCTGACTCAATCCGTGGGTTCGAAAATCAGCCAGCCCGGGCAAAGCTTTTCGGCCACGCTGGCAGAGCCGGTGGAAGTGAACGGGAAGACTGTGATTCCCTCGGGTGCCGCTGCGATGGGAACTGTGGTGGACGCTAAGCCCCTCGGGCGTTTTAAAGGTGGCGCCGTTCTGCAATTGCAACTGACCTCGATTACCATCAAAGGTGCTGAGCACTCAATTCAAACCTCATCCGTCACGCAAACGGAGAAGGGCAAAGGCACGCGCACCGCCGTACTGGCGGGCGGAGGCGCCGGGCTCGGTGCGCTGATCGGTGGCCTGACCGGAGGCGGTAAGGGTGCAGCTATCGGCGCGGCTGCAGGCGCAGGCGCGGGTGGTGCCGGAGCGGCATTTACCGGCAACAAGGAGATCGTGCTCCCTGCGGAATCTTCCCTGAGCTTTACGCTGGCACAATCGCTGGAGGTCAAAGAGCGAGAATAGCGATTCAGGTGTCGGGCGTCAGGTCTCAGGCTTCAAAGCGGAAATGATGTTCGCTTCTTTCCTCCGCGCATTTGGGGTCCAGGAACCTGTCGCCTGAGACCTGTCACCTGATCCATGCTCGACTTCTCCAAATTCACGGTCCTCACCTTCGACTGCTACGGCACGATGATCGACTGGGAAACCGGCATTTTCTCCGCGCTGCGACCTATCCTGAAAGCACATCATGAGGAACTCAGCGACGCCGCCCTTCTGGAGTTTTATGCCGAGCTGGAACTCCAAGCCGAGCAGCAAAAGTTCCTAAACTATCGCGAGGTATTGCAATCGGTTGTGCGCGGCTTTGGTGAGAGACTGGGATTTAAGCCGACCGATGCGGAAGTGCGCTCATTGCCCGATTCCGTAGCCAACTGGCAACCGTTTCCCGATACGGTTGGTGCACTGCGTAGACTTAAAACCCGCTACAAGCTCACCGTTATCTCGAACATCGACGACGATCTCTTCGCTCTGAGCGCACCTAAACTCGGAGTGAATTTCGACTACGTGATCACGGCGCAGCAAGCCCGCTGTTACAAGCCGGGCATGAGAATCTTCCAGATGGCCCGTCAAAGAATCGGGGTCGAGACGCCGCAGTGGCTTCACGTAGGCCAGAGTGTTTATCACGATGTGATGCCCGCGCAGTCGCTGGGAATCGCCACTGCGTGGGTGAACCGGCCCTCGCCACGCGCTGGCGCAGGTGCGACTAAGGCCGCAACTGCCAAGCCGGACGTAGAAGTCTCAAGCCTTGCGGCTTTGGCGGATCTCGCTGGTGTTCGGGAAACACGGTGATTTCTAAACCATCTCGATCAGGGCACTGAGCAGCGCCGCCCGCCGTGGCAATTCCGAAATCAGCAGCGACTCGTGTGTGGCGTGAGCGGCTTCGCCAACGCTGCCCAAGCCGTCCAACGTGGGAATTCCAAGCGCGGCGGTAAAGTTGCCATCCGATCCACCGCCCACCGTCGCTTCCTCCAGTTTCCAGCCCAGGTGTGCCGCGATTTCGAAAGCTTTCTTGTAGAGCGCGGTGACCGCGGGTGTTCGTTCCAGGGGAGGACGGTTGACGCCGCCAGTAATTTCCAGCTTGCATCTGCGGTTGAACGGCTTGAGTGAACGCAGTTTTCGATCCAGCCCTGCAGCATCCTGCATTCGCGCCACACGCGCGTCTAGCACGGCGCTTGCCTCCGCGGGAATCACATTCGCCCGCGTGCCTCCTTGGACGGTTCCGACGTTGAGGGTGATGCCCCGTTTCAAATCGGTCAGCTTCGTGATTTCCAATGTCTGCCGCGCCAGTTCGATGATGGCACTCTCCCCTTTCTCGAAGTCCAATCCGGAGTGTGCGGCCTTTCCTTTCACTCTCAACACATATTCGCCCACTCCCTTGCGCGCTGTCTTCACGGCGCCTTTCGGTCCGTAGGCAGGCTCAAGCACCAGCACTGCCGCCGACTTCCTGGCTAAGTTTTCCGTGATGTGCCGAGAAGTATCGCTGCCCACCTCTTCATCCGAGACAAGCAGGACCCTAACCGGCCGTGGCAGTTCATCGCCGTGCCAGTGGCGAAGCGCTTCGATTGCGTGCAGCATAAATGCGATTCCCGATTTCATGTCGAAACTGCCCGGACCCCATAAACGTCCGTCACCCACACGGAACGGCGTGGTCTTAAGCGTTCCGAGCGGGTACACTGTATCCAAATGGCCCAGCAACATGACGGGCTTGCTCCGACTCTTGCCGGGGAAATCCACCTGTAAGTGATCGCCAAAGTTTCGGGTGCGGTGAAGCTTCGCGTGGCCGCCGAGTCCCTCAAACCTGCCAGCCAGAAGCGACCCAAGCCGGTCCACCGCCTCTTTGTTGTCACTCGGAGATTCAACCTCCACCAACTGCCGTATGGTCTGAATGATCTGATCCCGCCGGTCTTGGAAATACTGCAAACGGCTGGTGGGCTCCGATGCCGCAAGTTTCTGGTGCGCTTTCTTCATGTCCTGGACCTAGAAGCTTTCGCTGCTCTGGTCGCTGTACAGTATAATCTTCGCGCTTAGCCGAAAAATGACCGACATTGCTCAGCCTGTGACCGAAACTCCGGCAGATGATAAGACCACGCTGGATATCAATGAGATTATGCGGATTCTGCCGCATCGGTATCCCTTTCTGCTT
Source organism: Terriglobales bacterium (assembly GCA_035624085.1). Classification (GTDB taxonomy): domain Bacteria; phylum Acidobacteriota; class Terriglobia; order Terriglobales; family Acidobacteriaceae; genus JAFAGX01. The sequence goes on along the minus strand of DASPSE010000137.1, from coordinate 23,373 downwards.
ATTGATCGCGTGCTGGAACTTAAGCGCCGGGAACGGATCGTGGCCATCAAGAATGTGACCATCAACGAACCGTTTTTTGCGGGCCACTTTCCGGGCGCGCCGGTTATGCCAGGTGTGCTGATTGTGGAAGCCATCGCCCAGGCCGGCGGAGCCTTGCTTCTGACGGAGGTGGGGGATCGTGACCACAAGCTGATGTTTTTCACCGGCATAGAACGAGCCAGATTCAGGCGGCCGGTGGTTCCGGGCGACCAACTTCGCATCGAGATCGAGGTCAAAGCCTGGCGCGGAAACGCCGTCCGCATGGAAGGCAGAGCCTACGTCGGCCACAAGCGCGCCGCCGAGGCGATCGTAACCTGCCGGCTAGTCGACCGGTCGCGCGCTGGCAACGTGGAGGAAGCTGCGGAATCCGAGTAGGAGCTTCTTGTTTGCCCCGATCTGCGACATCCGACGTCCCAATGACCGTTCATCCTACCGCCGTCATTGATCCGCGCGCGCAGGTTCATCCCAGTTGTCAGATCGGCCCTTATTGCGTGATCGGTCCCGAGGTCGAACTTGGAGAACAATGCCACCTGCTCTCGCACGTGGTCCTCGACGGACCGACGAAAATCGGTGCTCACAACCGCTTTTATCCCTTCTCTTCCATCGGTCTGGCTCCTCAGGATCTTAGCTATGCCGGTGAGCCCACGCGGCTGGAAATTGGCGATCACAATCAGATGCGGGAATTTGTGACCATCAATCGGGGCACGGTTAAGGGCGGCGGAATCACTCGCGTGGGCAGCCATAACTTAATCATGGCTTACAGCCACGTGGCGCACGACTGCAAAATTGGTGATCACGTAATTCTGGCCAATGCCGCGACCTTAGGCGGACACGTAGTCGTTGAGGATTGGGCCACAGTGGGAGCGCTCTGCCCCGTGCATCATTTCGTGCGAATCGGAGCATATTCCTTCATCGGTGGTGGCACGACGATCACCCGCGACGTTCTTCCATTTTCCAAAACCTCCGCCGCCCGCGATACTCGCGCTTACGGGCTCAATGCGATTGGCTTGCAGCGTCGCGGCTTCAACCAGGAGCGCATCCGCAAGATTCATCACGCGTATAAGGTTTTGTTGGCTTCCAAGCTCAACACCTCGCAAGCCATCGCGAAATTGAAGTCCCAAGCGGATCGGGGGGAAGACGTGGATGTTCTGATCAGGTTCATCGAGGCGTCGGAGCGGGGGGTGATCAAGTAGTGGCCAGTTGTCAGTGGCCGGGGGCCAGCAATGAGTCGCTGACCACTGTCCACTGACAACTGACCACTAATCACTGATATGCCCACCAAAGGCAAACTCGGCCTCATTGCCGGCAACGGACGTTTTCCGTTTCTTGTGCTCGATGCCGCCCGCGCGCAAGGATTCGATGTCGTCGTGGCTGCTATCAAGGAAGAAACATTCCCTGAGATCGAATCACATGGCGCAGCTGCAGTTCACTGGTTTTCCTTGGGGGAACTTTCGCAGCTTATCGATACTCTCAAACGGGAAGGCATCTCGCGCGCCGTTATGGCCGGACAGGTCAAGCACAAGCAGATTTTTTCCAGCATCCGCCCGGATTGGCGGCTGGCCAAGCTGTTACTGAATCTGCGCACCCGCAACACCGACGCGCTGCTCGGTGCTATCGCAAAAGTTCTGGCCGATGAAGGCATAACATTGGAGAATTCCACCGGCCTGCTTGAGCCGCTGCTGGCTAAGCCGGGAGCACTCACACGACGCTCGCCAAACGATCAAGAGACCAGCAACATCGAATATGGACGCAGCGTAGCTCGGCATTTAACCCAGTACGATATCGGCCAGACCGTGGTCATAGCGGAAGCCGCCTGTGTTGCCGTCGAAGCCATGGAGGGCACGGATGCCACCATCGAACGCGCTGGGCGGATCATGGCGTCGCTGGATTCCGATGCTTCCACCTTGAGCCGTGCGCTCACGGTGATCAAGATTGCCAAACCGAATCAGGATATGCGCTTCGATGTGCCGGTGATTGGAGTCAAGACCATCGAAGTCATGCGTGCGGCGAGAGCCAGTTGTCTCGCGATTGATTCCGGCAAATGCTTGCTGCTTGATGGAGACGCAGTGATCACGGCAGCGAATGCAGGAGAGATTGCGGTCGTGGCGGGATAGACTGTTCAGTCACCCTCCGTGATCCTCTGTGTTCTCTGTAGTTAATTCTTAACCACAGAGGGCACAGAGGCACACCGAGTTGAACTAACCCATGCTCGAATCGCACTTGATTTAATAGTCGCACTCGCGATCTTCCACGCGAGTAGAACTTCAAGGAGAGTACAAATGTCCGAAACCGCCCGCCTCGCCGACCAGATTCGCCGCGCTTTCGAGGGAGCAGCATGGCACGGCGACTCGGTGCTCAAACTCCTCGCTGGCGTCGATGCCAAGACTGCTGCTGCTCATCCCATCAAGAAGGCGCATAGCATCTGGGAACTCATCTTGCACGTCGCCGCCTGGGACAACGCCGTCAGTCGCCGTGCTGGAGGGACAGCAGTTCGTCTGTCCGCTAAGAAAAACTTTCCGCCTGTGACCAACACCAGCGAAGCCGCCTGGCGCAAGGCCGTAGACCACTTGAAGCACACTCACGACGAACTGGTGAAAGCTGTCGCCGCGTTCCCGGATTCGCGTTTGCAGGAGCAGGTCCCCGGCAAGACGGCCAAGTATCACAATTTTTTCTATATGTTCAGCGGAGTCGTGCAGCATGAGCTTTATCACGCCGGCCAGATCGCGTTGCTGAAGAAATTCAAATGATGTTTTGCTTTGTGCTCCTTCGTGCCCTTCGTTGTTACGCTCTCCGTTAACCGTGAAAGCGCAGGAATGCAACGAGCCGTCGCATATTGGTAAGACATCAGCCCTTGTGCTTTAATCTGAGCTCTGTGGGCGAGCGGCCCGCGGAATCAGAAGCTGACTGCCGAAAATATCATCAACGTTGCCGTCATTGGCGTGGGCGCCTTCGGGCGCAATCATGCACGCGTGTATCAGCAGCTCGCGAAAGAAGGCGTGCCTGGCCAGCTAGTTAGCGTTGTGGATTCGGATACGGCGCGTGCCGATGCCGCCGCTCGCGAATTCGGATGTCGAGCTTTTGGTTCGATCGAACAACTTCTAACCACGCATAGCCAAGTCCAAGCGGCTTCTGTTGCGGTCCCCACCGTGCAACATCTCCGTATCGCGCAGCGGCTCATGGAAGCCGGCATCGACGTGTTGATCGAGAAGCCCTTAGCAACCTCACTCGCCGAAGCCGACGACCTCATCCGAGCGGCGCAGCGCCTCGGCCGCATTGCTCAGGTCGGCCATCTCGAACGCTTCAATCCCGCCGTCCGCGCTACTCTCCCCATCATTACTCGGCCCATGTTCTTCGAAGTGCATCGGCTCAGCGTGTTTACACCGCGATCGCTTGATGTCGACGTCGTCCTGGATCTCATGATTCACGACCTCGACATCGTACTCTCGTTCGTAAACTCGCCCGTACAGGAGATTCGAGCAGTCGGCCTGCCTATTCTTTCCGGCAAAGTTGACATCGCTAACGTCCGTGTCCAATTCGACTCGGGATGCGTTGCCAACTTCACAGCCAGCCGCGTCTCGACCGAGCGGGTGCGCAAGCTGCGCTTTTTCCAGCCCCGGCAATATGTCTCGCTCGATTACGGTCGCCAGGATGTTTTAGTGTTTAGCGTTGGCCAGAGCGAAGCGGCTGGCACGCCTTCCGTGAACCCACAAATTCAAGTCACAAAAGTTCCCACCACCCAGGAAGAACCGTTGCATGCCGAGCTGAAATCATTTCTTGAGTCAGTCCGGCAGCGTTCGCAGCCGCTGGTCAGCTTGGAAGACGGCCGTCGTGCGCTCGGGATTGCCCTCGATATCGTTGCGGCCATCCGCGAACACGGAACCAGAATTCATCTTGACCGGCTGCACCGCTGAGTTCCCGATTGTCAATTTTTGTAAATCTAAATGGATAATCCGATGCCACCTTAGTAACTCTCAGCCCTGACAGCCGTCGCGGATTGCGCCAAAAGATGCGAGAATAAAAGCTACCAGGCCGCGGCACGAGCGAGCGCATAGCATCAAACGATTGAGGGTGGGAGTTAACCGTTTCTTAGCTTGTGTGTGATCGGCAGGTAAGCCGTCGATGTCAACCACGCAAATCCCGCCAGCCAGTACATCTTCGTCCCCTGAGAACCGTCAGCCGGGGAGGGAGTTGTACGACGCACGCTACTGGGAGTCGGCCTACCGCGAGATCGATGAGCCCCCTGCTCTTCTGCTCCAGCTTCAGGATGATTTGTCGCGCTCGCGCCGCCGTGAGGCTTTCTGGATTTCGGTTGTCGTCCACCTCATAGTCGTGCTGCTGATCGTGAACTCTGACAAGCTGGCGAGATTCATTCCTCGGCAAGCCGTCGTGGTCACGCCTCGCATGTTGCCGGAAGACAAGGATCTTACTTTTCTTGAATTGCCGCCGGACGAGCAGAAGGTCACGCAGCGGCCGAAAACGAACATCATCTCCGATAAAGACCGCATCGCCACTTCCAGGGCGCCTCAACTCAATCGCCAGGAGTTGAAGAAAATTCTCGACGCCAGCCGTGCAGGCGCGCCGGGTATGAGTGCGCCCCCAGGTCCAACGCAGCCGCCTTCACCTCCGGCTGCAGCGCAGAACGCACCCGCGCAGCAGCAACAACAAGGCCAGCCCGGGCCTCCGCCGGCCCCGACTGCAGATCAAATGGCGAAGTTACAGACTCCTCTGGCGGGATCGAAAAATCCGTTCGCCGATAGTGGCGCCCTTTCACCCGGAGCGGCTATCGCGCAGGCTGCAAGGGCCACGGCCGCGAGCCCCGGTGGCTACGGCGGGTCGGACGGCGATTTTGGGTTGGGCCAGGGAGTCCGGGGCCGAAACCTGGGCGCGCTCGACGTCCTAAGCGACACCATGGGAGTAGACTTCGGACCATACCTTGCCCGAGTTCTGCATGACGTGAAACAGAACTGGTACAACCTGATCCCTGAGTCTGCGCGCCCTCCGATTATGAAAAAAGGCAAAGTCGCAATCGAATTTGCGATTCTGAAAAACGGCAGCGTCGCCGGAATGAGGCTCGAGCAGGGAGGCAGTTCAGGTGACCCAGCGCTTGATCGCGCGGCTTGGGGCGGCATTACCGCTTCCAACCCTTTTCCGCCTTTGCCTCAGGAGTTCGGCGGTCAGTATTTGGCTCTGCGCTTTCACTTCTTCTACAATCCCGACCGCTCTGATCTGCAGTGAATTTTGGGTTGCTCGATTATGGGGCTCTCCCAAGTCCTAGGGAGATGTTTCTACCGGCACTACTTCGGTAGCGGCTCGTCCGAAGCGAAATCGCAGCGTCCATTTGCTCGAAACCGGCTTGCTATCCGCTCGGGCTGGTTTGAACTTCCAGTGCCGCGCTGCTGTGATAGCCAAGCCCGCAAAATACTTGCTTGGTCCGGAGTTTTCGAGCGTGGCCGTAGAAACGTCGCCATTCGCATCCACAACGACTCGGACCGTCACCTTGACTTTCCCTTGAATCGTATCCCTCGCGTTACGAGGCACGTTAGGCAAAACTCGCTCAGATACAGCGCCCTGGATAACACCAGTTGGCACATTTGCAGCGGGTGGCGAGGGCTGCGGAGCACTGCTGGAAACAGGTTTTTCCTTGTCGGCGGTCTCCTGTCGCGGCCGGACCGAACCCTGGTGGGTGACCAGCCATAAACCTGCGAGCAACGCGATCAGCAGGATTTGCGCCGCTATCAGCACCCGAGTCCGTGGCCTAGCACGTCTTAGACCGGCTGTCTCGGGGGCTGGGGCAAGTCGTAGGCGGGAGCCGACCTGCCCTAGCGTACAGCGTTGGTTGGGGTCAGGGCGAAGACATTCCCGTGCGATCTCACGAAATGGCCCTGGAATTGAGTCGGGCACCACAGGATCTTTCTGCCCCGATCGGTCCCAAGCAGGAGGATGCTGGCTCAAAGCTGCCACCAAGATCATGCCTAAGGACCAGATGTCGGCCGCTGGCGACATCGGTCCAGTTACAGTCTCGGGAGCATCGTACACACTCGGCTCTGTCATGCGATCACTGGCCTTGCCAGACAACTGCAGGCAATCGCTTGAGATTTTCAGCTGGTCACCCACGGCCATAATGTTTGAAGGCTGGATGTGACCGTGAACAAAACCCTTTGCGTGAACGAATGAGAGTACCTCCACAACCGTCCCGAGCATGTCCTCAGTCTCTGCGGGCGTGAGGGGGCGTGAGGGAAGAACTTGCGAAAGATCTTCCTCGGCGAATTCCATCACGATGTAAAACAACGGCGCAGCATTGATCTGGCATCGTCCCATTTCAAAAAGGCGGATCAGATGAGGATGGGAAAGTTCGGCAATCGCTTCCCAGCGGGAAAGAGCAGTGGCATTGCCAGCCCCGGTGGAAACGAGTTTGATTGCCGCTTTCCGCGATTCCTGTCCGGGGAGTTCAGTGAGGAAGACATCCCCGTGCGGAGAGCCGCCTACCCATTGAAGCAGAGGAAATCTGCCGTCGATCACCTGGCCTTCCCAGCTTTGCAGCTTAACGGCAGTGTTCATGGGAATCGCTCGCTGAAACATTCTATCTGACTGGACGTACTATTCCGCCTACGGGACCATGCACAGACGCATCACTTTCTCGGCGTTGGGTCGATGAACTGGCCGTTTCGAAGCTCGATCTCAGGCCCCTGTCGCCCGGCACTGCGGCCACGTACTTCCTAGATATTCAATTGAGGGCCGTCTGCCTCCCAGCCGTTAGACTCCGCAAAAAACTGGCACATTATACCCAAGTTCTTGCAAGGACTCGCACTTCCTTACATCTTTCCGGGATGTAAAGGGTTTGTCTCCAGATTGTAAAAACATTGTCAACAACTGAGTCCGCCTGGCGTCTAAACAATCTGAAGATAGTAAGCTTAGGCAGGATTTGGACATTCTGTTTTCAAGAGGAACCTTTATGATGCGCGTGGACACCAATCGCGAGACCCCTTTGCAGCGTGCCCCAGGCGCGCTTGCCAAAGAGTTCCAGCGTGCCAATCAAGCCTCGAATGCCATCGAGCGAATCCTGGTGGTCGAGGATGATCACGCGGTGCAAAAAGCGCTGAAGCGTCTCTTCGAAACAGAAGGCTTCGAGATCGAGATCAGCGGAGACGGAAAATCCGCCCTGGAGGCCTTCCGCAAGGCTACGCCCTCGGCCATTGTCCTGGACTTGCGGCTGCCCATGATGTCAGGACGCGACGTTTGCCGCGAGATTAAACAACAGGCTCCGTCGATTCCCATTATCGTTTTGAGCGCAGCCAGTGACGTTTCCGACAAAGTATTGCTCCTGGAGCTGGGCGCGGACGATTACGTCACCAAGCCTTTCAGTCCGCGTGAACTGCTGGCGCGGGTGCGCGCAGCGTTGCGGCGCACCGTCCGCAAGGACACCGGCGATCTGGTTGCGTTCGACGGAATCTCCGTCGACTTCGTTAAGATGGAAGTCACGCGCAATGGCGAGCCGGTGGTGCTGACGGCACAGGAATTCAAGACACTAAAATTCCTGGTGCAGAATGCGGAACGAGTAATCACGCGAGATGAGCTGCTCAACGAAGTCTGGGGATATCAGAACTATCCCACAACACGCACGGTTGACAATCATATTTTGAAGCTGCGGCAGAAGCTGGAGAGAGACCCCGCCAACCCCACGCACTTCCGCACCGTCCACGGCGTGGGTTACAAGTTTGTGCGCTGACCACAAAGCGCGTGGGGTAAACTGCGAGGCACTCAGGCACCGGGGGAGCGGGGCATAATGAAACTTCGTCTGCGCACCAAGTTCCTGCTCTCCATGCTCTTGATTTCGGCTGGACTCACAGCCACAAGCCTTCTGCTGGTGCGGCACAGCGTTCAGGGGCAAATCAAGAATGAAATCTTTGCCGACCTGCATAATTCGGTCACCACCTTTCAAAATTTCCAACAGTTACGCGAGCTCACTTTAACCCGTTCCGCCGAGCAGCTTGCCTACCAGCCGCTGCTCCGTTCGCTAATGACTGCGCCCGACCAGGCAACCATTCAGGATGCATCAACCTCGTGGTGGCGACTGGCAGGCAGTGACCTGTTCGTACTAGTGGACCGAACCGGCCGAGTAGTCGCGCTGCATGCGACCAGTCCCGGTTTTAACCGCGAAATGGCGCAAGAGTCGCTAGGTGCGCCCTTCGACCAGGAAGGGTCAGCGCAATGGTGGTTTGGCTCTCAGCATCTCTACCAGGTGTTTATCAAGCCAATTTATTTCGGTTCCGCTTCTGAGAACCGGCTGCTGGGACTTCTGGTACTCGGTTATGAAATTGATGACCGCATCGCTTCCCAGGTGAGCCGCATCGCCGCTAGTCAGGTCGCTTTCTATTATGGAGACACGGTAGTCAGGAGCACACTGAGCCCGGTACAAGAAGCGGAGCTGACACCCCACTCGTTCGTTCATTCCAGTTCAGGGATTGCTGAGTTTGAGGAAGTGCAACTAGGGGACGAGCGTTTTCTGGGGACTTCGGTTGAGCTTGCGCCTGGTAAAACCCCCTCGGTGCGCTTGAGCGTCCTTAAATCCTACGATCAGGCAACTGCTTTCCTCGACAGCCTCAATCGCCTGCTGCTGGCCTTGGGGCTGGCCGCGGTCGCAGGTGGAAGTGCACTCGTGTTTTTCATCTCGCACACCTTTACCCGGCCACTGGGAAATCTGGTTGCAGGCGTGCGCGCCCTGGAGAAGGGTGACTTCCACTATGCCCTGGATGCGCGGGGCAGCGATGAAGTGGCCGAGGTGACGGGCGCATTTAACCGAATGCGTGCCAGCCTGCTGAGGACGCAGCAGGAATTGCTGGAAGCGGAGCGCCTGGCGACGATCGGACGAATGGCCAGTTCGATTTCGCACGATTTGCGTCATTCGCTGGCCGCGGTGGTTGCTAATGCCGAGTTTCTGCTGGAAAGCCGGCTGTCTACGGAGCAGCGGGAAGAGTTGTACCAGGAAGTTCGCATCGCCGTGAACCAGATGACGGACCTCATTGACTCTCTGCTCGAATTCTCGCGGACCCGAGAATCGCTGCGGCTCACGCACGGCAACCTCAAGGAGTCGGTCGAACGCGTTGTCCATGCGATCCGCGCTCATCCCCGCTTTCACCCGGTGTGGATCAGCGTCCGCCAGGAGGGAGACTGCAGCGGGTGGTTCGATACCAAGAAGCTGGAGCGCGCCTTGTACAACCTGCTGCTGAATGCCTGTGAAGCGACAACCGGACAGGATGGCCGGATCAATGTCGAGTTGACACAGGTGGCCGCTGGAATTCAAATCCGGGTCTCAGATAATGGCCGCGGCATCCCAGAGTCGATTCGCGGCACACTGTTCGAACCATTTGTCAGTGTGGGCAAGGAGAACGGCACGGGCCTCGGCCTGACGGTGGTACAGAAAATTGTCCAGGATCACGGAGGCGACATTGTGGTGGAGAACACGTCGGAAGTGGGAACAGTTTTCCGGCTAACCCTTCCACTCTCCTCAGCCTCCCTTGCAGGAAACAGCAGTGAAGCAAGGCCGGAGGCGCGGCCGTTGGCCCCGACGAAAAGCACGGGGAGAGAGTAAGGCTCCTGTTCGGACTTGCCTTGCCGGAAGGTACGTCTCTGGAAGACCTTCGCGGCATTTCGGTACCGTCTCAGGTTGGCAAAAGGAATCGCTTGTAACTCCATGGTCTCTTGAGGAGGCGCTTGTGATGCAGAGGAACGTGTTTCCCGTATGCCTTGGAAAACCTGCGCTGATTGGAGGATTGTTGCTGCTGGCAGGTAGCGTAATCGCCCGAAGTCAGACGGCCGGCTCAATGGCACCTTCTTCGCCGGATGAAGCTGTGACCGCTGCGGTTCACGAACTCCAGCAACAAGTCAGCGAACTTCGCGCCGCCGTGGCGGAAGTGCGTGCTGAGGCCGCACAGTATCGCGCGGAAACGGTGCAATTGCGACGGGAACTCCAAACGCTCCGTGGGCAAGGGAGCGAAGCAGCAATGAACCCCTACGCCGTGCCCAGCCCAGCAGCAGCTGCGCCGGAAGCGACAGCTCAGCCGGCTCAGACTGGACCCCTCGAGCAACGCGTGGCCACTCTCGAGGAGACTGCGCAACTCCTGAATAGCAAGCTTGAAGACCAGTATCAAACCAAAGTGGAGAGCGCGTCCAAGTATCGCGTGCGGCTGTCGGGCATCGTTCTGCTGAATCTTTTCAGCAATCGGGGGACGACTGACAATCAGGACATTCCCAGCCTTGTGACTGGGCCCAACCAGGACAACGGAAACTTCGGTGCAACCCTTCGGCAATCGGAGATTGGGCTTGAAGCTTTCGGCCCGACACTCGCCGGCGCAAAAACCTCTGCGAATCTGCAAGCCGACTTTGCCGGTGGATTCCCCAATACATGGAATGGCGTGAATTCCGGGATTTTTCGGCTGCGGATCGCCAGCGCGCGGATGGATTGGGATCGAACTTCAGTAGTAGTAGGACAGGACGATCTGTTTATTTCCCCAAACTCGCCCACCTCGTTCGCGTCTTTGGCGATTCCTGCTTTGAATTATGCAGGCAACTTGTGGGCATGGACTCCGCAGGTTCGCGTGGAGCATCGCTTCGAGGTATCCGACAATCAGAACATTACGATACAGGGTGGCATTCTCGACAATCTGACGGGCGAGTTTCCGGCAGACCCCTATTTTCGGTCGCCGGGACCGGGAGAGAGTTCCGGCCAGCCGGCTTACGCAGTTCGCACCGCATGGACCACCAGTGTCTTCGGACGGCCTTTGATTTTAGGCGCGGGCGGCTACTACAGCCGCCAAAATTGGGGGTTCGACCATTACATCGACGGCTGGGCTGGCTTGACTGACTGGGAGATTCCTCTCGCACGCAGGCTCAGCCTTTCCGGCGAATTTTATCGCGGACGGGCAGTAGGCGGAATTGGGGGCGGAATTAGCCGCAGCGTAGTGTTCCTGGGCGAACCAGGAGTTGCCTCGACGGCGGTAAACCCACTTGATTCCAGAGGCGGATGGTCGCAACTGAAGTTCCGGGCTAGCAGCAAGCTGGAGTTCAATGCGGCATTGGGTATCGATAATCCCACGGCCGCGGAAGTGCGCGCCGCCGAGGTTAGTGAGCAATATGTTGGTCCGTTAATGACACAAAATCGCGCCGGACTTGTGAATTTCGTTTACAGGCCGCGCTCCAACCTGCTGTTCTCGACCGAGTACCGGCATCTGCAATCGTTCCAGCTGTACAACATCAATAATTCTGCCCAGCAAGTAAATGTGATGATGGGAGTTTTGTTCTAATGACCAAGCCACATAGCTTGATTGTGTGGAGTGTGCTGCTGATATGTTCGGGCCTGGCTTGTGCGCAGCAAACAATTACGGCCACGGTTGCACTTGTGGGCAAGAAGCCTAAGTCCCGGGATGCCAGCAATGTCGTGTTATGGCTGACGCCGACAGATGGCACTCCCCTTCCGCCTGCTTCGGTTACCCAATCTTCTGTGCGCCCGCGCCTGGTACAGAGAAACAAGAGCTTTGAGCCCCATGTGCTGGTGGTGTCTGTGGGTTCGCTGGTGCAGTTCCCCAATCGTGACCCGTTCTTTCACAATGTCTTTTCGCTGTTTGAGGGCAAGCGCTTCGATCTGGGTCTCTACGAAGCCGGCAGCACACGCGACGTGCTCTTTGACAAGCCCGGCATTTCTTACATTTTCTGTAATATCCACGCCGAGATGAGTGCGGTGGTCATTGCCCTGAACACGCCTTATTACGGGATCTCAGACCGGCGGGGACAAGTGCTCATCCCCGGTGTGGCTCCTGGACGCTACACACTCCGGGTATGGTATGAAGGAGCCTTGCCGGAGGCTCTGAGTGAGATCACGCGGGAGATCACAGTTTCTGGCAGCGCTTCCACTCTAGGACTTTTGCGAGTACCGGCAGCCAGCCCTCCGCAAGAGCACAAGAACCTGTACGGTCGCGATTACACGCCGCCATCGCCCGCTAACCCGACTTATGTGCACCCTTGAGTCCTGTGGGATGTAACGAAAAAATTACAATTCCGTGAAGCCGGCATGACAATCATAACGGGACGCCGTACTTACTATCGGAACAACGTGAACGGGTGATCCGCTGCTGGCCCGTTCCCGGCGAGAGGTCCCGGGACCTCAATTGCTGGAATGGTACGGTCAGTTTGACATCGGTTTATGAATTCAAGGCGGCGAGAAGAGCCGTTGTGCATAGGCAATTTCAGTTCCCAACGCGAGGCTTCATCCCCCTGATGAAGTAAGAAGGGCCGGGCCTCCTGGAAATACTTCCTGGCCCTTCTTTACATCAAGGCCGCGTGCTCTCGGCGCTTTGCCTGGATCTCGATATAGACGTTGACCAGCGAAACCGCAGCCGGGGTTACGCCGGGAATGCGCGAAGCATGGGCCAAGGTACGGGGACGGATTTTCAGCAACTTTTCCTGCATCTCGCGGGAAAGGCCGCTTACTGAACGGTAGTCGAACCAATCGGGGATGCTGCGCTGCTCGGCTCTCTTCAGACGGTCGATCGCACGCTGTTGCTGGAGCAGGTAGCCTTCGTACTTGATTTCAGTTTCCACCGACTTGAGCTCGTTTCTAAGCCCAGAGGATAGGGAAAACCCAGAAGAACCGTTCCTCTCAAAGAAGCCAGGATTGATAGCGCGTAGAACTGGGATGATTTGCTCGATGTTGACCTCCGGGCGCTTGAGAAGTTGGGCGAAGGTCTGGCCGACTGCGGAAGACAGGTCTTTTGATGCATCGCTGCTCACGGTCTCCCGCGGCCGAACACCCACCCCTTCGGCTTCCCGTGGTTTCGCCTCACTCCGCGAAAGATGACAATCGGAAGGGCTGGAGATCTGCCCGAGCATGTCGCTGGTCAGCTTGATTCCTTGGAGCAGGTGCTTCATGGATTGCAGACGTTGCTGCTTGGCGAGAAAATCCGACCAGTCGGAATCGGAGATCAGGCCAACACGGCGGCCATGGAGTGTAAGCCGGCGGTCCGCATTGTCGATGCGCAAATGCAGCCGAAATTCCGCCCGCGAGGTGAACATGCGGTAAGGCTCGTTCGTGCCTTTCGAAATCAGGTCGTCGATGAGGATGGCAGTGTAGGCTTCGGTTCGGTCAAGGATCAGTGGTAGCTGATTCTTTACCTTCAGGCCAGCGTTGATTCCGGCCATGAGGCCCTGACAAGCCGCTTCCTCGTATCCGCTGGTGCCGTTAATTTGACCCGCGAGAAATAGGCCCGCAATCTTCTTGGTTTCCAATGTGCGCTCGAGTTCGGTGGGATCGATCGAGTCGTACTCGATGGCGTAGCCGGGACGAAGCATTTCCGCAGTTTCGAGCCCGGGAATCGACTTCAGAATCGCAAGCTGAACTTCTACCGGCAGAGAGGTGCTCATGCCGTTCACATAGATTTCATGCGTGTTCAGGCCTTCGGGTTCGAGAAAAAGCTGGTGTGTCGTTTTGTCAGGAAACTTTACGATCTTGTCTTCAATCGACGGGCAATATCGTGGGCCGATGGATTTAATCTGGCCGCTGTACATCGGAGAGCGATGGACGTTTTCGCGAATAATGCGGTGAGTCTCCGGCGTCGTCCAGGCGATATAGCAGGGCACCTGCGACTCGTGGTGCGCCACCCGCCTGGTACGGAAGCTGAACGGCGTGGGATCAGGATCGCCGGGCTGAAGCTGAAAACGCGACCAGTCGATGGTGCGTCCGTCAAGGCGAGGAGGCGTACCGGTCTTGAGGCGGCAACCACGCAGGCCCAGTTGCTTGAGAGCCTCGCCGAGCAGCACAGCGGGAGGTTCACCTGAGCGGCCCGCAGGATACTGCTGCTCGCCGCAGTGGATCAAGCCGTTGAGGAATGTGCCGGTCGTAATGATGACGGCAGAAGCGCCAACCGTCCGGCCGTCGCGAAGGCGAATGCCGCGAACGATGCGACGAGGCGCCTCGGTAGTCGTTTTTCCTTCGTCGCTGGCAAAACCGTAGCTACTGTTCGGCCGCCCCTCCACAATCAGATCTGCCACTTCCGCCTGCTTGATTTTCAGGTTGTGCTGCGATTCGAGAACCTCGCGCATCTTCAGACGGTAAGCCTGCTTGTCACACTGAGCGCGCGGAGACCAAACCGCCGGGCCGCGCGAGGTATTCAGGAGACGAAACTGAATGCCGACGGCATCCGTCACCTCACCCATAATTCCGCCGAGCGCATCGACTTCACGAACCAGGTGTCCTTTGGCGATCCCGCCCACCGCAGGGTTGCAAGACATTTGCGCGATGAGATCGACATTAAGCGTGTACAGCGCGGTTTTCAGGCCCATACGAGCCGCAGCCATGGCGGCTTCACATCCAGCGTGGCCAGCACCGACAACGACAACGCCGAATTGTTCGGTGAATTGCGTCATGAATTTTTACGAGCCCACATCAGCCTGCTCTTATTTTAGCAATTCCGCAGAATTTCTATGGACAGGGACGCCCGCACCTACACGTCATTTTCCAATGCAAAATGTACTGAAGATGAGGTTGAGGATGTCGTCGGTGGTGGTGGCGCCGGTGATCTCATCCAAGGGGCGCAGCGCGCTGTAGAGGTCGAGCAGAAGCATCTCGTGCGGAACTTGATTATTCACTGCGGCTTGGGCTGCAACAAGAGCTGCGATTGACTGGCGAACCAGGTTCCTGTGACGGATATTAGTGAGAAACCCAGCCTCGGCTTGCGCGCCACTATCTCCTCCCACATGACGCAGGATCTCGTCTCGCAGTTCGGGAATTCCCCGCCCGGTAATCGCCGACGTGCGCACGGACGATAACTGAGAACCGGGAACCGCGAACTGAGCACTGGTTATATCGGACTTGTTCTGCACCAGAATCGCCGGCCGGCCGTTCACCTGGTTCAACAACTCGCTGTCTTCGGCTGCAGCAGGCTGAGAAGAATCTAGAACAACGAGTACCAAATCTGCGTCAGCCAGGGCTTCCATGGACTTGCGAACCCCGATGCTTTCGGCCTCATCCAGCGCGCGGCGCATGCCGGCGGTGTCGATCAGCTTGACTGGAATCCCACCGATGGCGACAGTCTCGCTGACTAGATCGCGCGTGGTGCCGGGCGTCGCCGTCACGATGGCGCGTTCGCGCTCGACCAGGCGGTTGAACAGACTCGATTTGCCCACATTCGGGCGGCCCACGATTGCCAGCGTCAAGCCTTCGTGCACGACCTTTCCGTAGGCGAACGATGCAGCCAGCTCCTCGAGAGGCGCGTTGATTGCCGCAATGCGCTGGAGGGTCTGGTCGCTGGGAAGAACCGAGACGTCGTCTTCGGCAAAGTCGATGCCCGCCTCCAGAACCGCGATCAGCTCAACCAACTTTTGTTTAATGGGCTGCAACCGTCGTGAAAGTGATCCTTCCAGCTGCTGGGCGGCCACCTTGGCCTGAAATAAAGTTTGCGAATCGATCAGATCGCGCACCGCCTCAGCCTGGGTGAGATCGATCCGGCCATTGAGGAAAGCGCGCATGGTGAACTCGCCGGGTTCGGCCAGGCGCGCGCCCCGAGCCATTGCGAGCTCGACGATATGCCGCAGAACGACCGGAGATCCGTGGCCAGAAATTTCGACGACGTCGTCGGTAGTGTAGGAATGAGGTTTGGCGAAGTAAGTGACAATGACTTCGTCGATGCGGGAGCCTTCTGCGGAGCTCTGCTCCGCTGGGCGGACGGGGACGTCCGCCCCTACGTTTTCCTTGCCCACCGCGCCAGACGGTTCGATCAGCTCGCCAAATACTGCCCGACCCGGTTCAAGTTCCTGCTTCAACCGCAGCAGTGGCAAGGCGATACTTTTCGCCTCCGGCCCCGCGAGACGAACCACACCAATGCCGCCGCGTCCCGGCGGTGTAGCGATGGCGACAATAGTGTCGTCCAGGTTCACAGGTCCAGTTTCAAGTTTCTGGTTTCTAGTTTCAAGAGCAGAAGCAAGGGCAGCTACGGGATGGTCTTGGGCGTCGGCTTTGCCGCGGGCTTGTAGTCTTTCGGGTAAACCACCAGGCATCTGCGCAGACCCTCTCCACGGCTCTCTGTGTGAAGATCGGCGTGATCTCGCAGCGCCAAGTGCACGATGCGGCGCTCGCGCGAGGACATGGGCGCGAATTCGTATGGGACGCCCGTCTTGCGGACCTTTTCCGCAGCCACGCTGGCCGCCATGCGAAGTTCTTCAATTCGCATCGCGCGCTGGTTCATACAATCGAAGCTGACTTTTTCGTGTTCATTGGGCGGGAGGCGCAGCATTTCGATGGCGAGTAGTTCGATAGCACGCAACAACTCGCCACTGCGCTCAAGGAGTATTGTCGAGTCAGGGCCAGAAAGCTCAACCAGGATTTCCGGCCGTTCCCAATCGCGCTCTTCCGGCAGCGGCGGGTCCACTGTGATGCGGTACTTAAGACGCAAGCCGCCCAGGTTAACGACCCCGCGAAGGAGTTCTTCAATCGTCTTGGCAGCGGCGAGTTTGGCCGGGATGGGCATCGAAAATCAGCTATTAGGTTCTGGCTTTTAGCTCTTAGCTTGGCTTGCAGCTCGAGGAGCTTTCGGCGAAAAAGCTAAAGGCTAATCGCCAAGAGCTTGCCTCTATTTCTTCTCTCTCTTCCTCGCCCTCTTCAAAGCCATCTCGCGCATCTCCTGGCCGAGTCGGGTCCGGTTCATGACGTACTGTTGCACAATTGCAATCAAACTGCCCACTACCCAATAGAGGCACAAACCCGCTGCCAGTCTGTAGCTGATGATGCCGAACATCACCGGCATCATCAGATTCATCATTTTCTGCTGCGACGGATCCATGCCCGCCTGCGGAGTCATGCGTTGAGTTAGAAGACCTGTGAGGATGATCGCAATGGGGAGAACCAATAACGGATCCGGAGACGAAAGATCGTGAATCCAGAGCCAAGATGCATGACGCAGATCGAGAGCTGAACCCAACATGCTGTAATAGGCGAAAAGGAACGGCATTTGGATGAGCATCGGCAAACATCCGCCGACAGGGCTCACCCCCTCACGTTTCATCAGCTCACCAATTTCCGTGTTCATCTCCTGGCGGCGCGGATCGCGCATGCTGTACTTCTTGTACTTTTCCTTGATGGCGTTCATCTGCGGCTGAATGCGCTGCATCTTCAGCGCCGATTTCATGCTGGAAACGCGCAACGGCAGAAGCGCCAGATTGATAATTATGGTCTGTATGACAATCGCCCAGCCCCAGTTGTGAATGTACTTGTTAGTCCAACGCAGCCAGATGAACAGTGGGCGGGCGATTACCTCGAAGAACCCGAAGTTGATCAGAGCGCGCAGATCAGGGTTCTTCCCGGTGATGGTCGGCACCGGCACAGATTCCAAGGTTTGCAGTTGCTTCGGCCCGACATAGACGCGCTCGGCCGTGGGGCCGTGCATGTTTCCGGCAGCCACACCCAGGGCGTCGACCTTCGTGGTGTCCTGCGGGTTCTTCGGGTCCTTCGGGATATCAAGTGAGTTGCGAAGAGTTATGGCTGATGCATCCTGCGGATTGTCAGGAATGAAAACTGCCGCGAAATATTGGTCGGTCGCTGCAATCCAGTTGAACGGCCCTTGCTGACTACCACCGCCGCTGATCTTCTTGCCAGCGAGCCTTTCGATGGTGCTGTTGAACTGGTATTCGATGCGGCCGGAGGCGTAGGCGGCCGGTGAGCTTTCATCTCCGAATCCCGCGGGCCACATCGGAAACGCTGTGACTGGACTTCCTTTGAAAGCGACAGAGGTTTCGACCTGCACTACATAGGTGTTGTCGAAACGAAAAACCTTGCGGACGGATAAGTCCTGGTCGGCATATTCAAAAGTGATTGTGGACGGAGCGCTCAGCCTTCCTGCCTCCGAGGATACGTACAACACTGAGTTGATTTTGTTGCGCTGGTTCTCATCATAGGCCCAGAGGGATAACGGAAAACCGTACTTCTGCGCTGCGGCGTTGTTCACCAGGTTCAACGGCTGTCCATGATCGTCATCGAATTTCTTCAGTATCCACGAGGCGACTTGCGCTCCTCGGTTGGTGAAGGTGATTCGGTAAAGGTTGTTCTCGATTACAGTTTGCGACTCTGAGCCTGCTTGCCGGACTGCGGCTTTCTCGGAAACTGCCGCCGTCGTCGGCGGGGGAATTTGTGGCGCATTGCCAGCAGGCGGCGGTTGCGGGGAAGTTGGATTCTGAATTTCCGTGGGCGCGGTCTGAGGCTGTTGCGGCAGATACCTCTTCAAAATCGGTTGGAACAACACGATCACCAGGAAGGTGAGCGCGAAGACGAGCAGGAGCCGGCGCTCCATGCCGGGTTCCTGCTGAGGATTTTTAAATTCTGGCAAGTTTCTTTCTCAGTGACTGCAAAGCCCAGTTTCAACGACGCTGCTGACGGCGTTCTTCACTACCGGGTCAACTCCGCCCTTTGCAAACGGATGGCAACGAAGCAGCCGCCAAATTGCTTTTGCACCCCCGCGCATGACGCCGTATCGATCGACCGCCTCCATTGCATATTCAGAGCAGGAGGGCACATAGCGGCACGCCGGAAGAAACATTGGCGAGATTGCCCATTTGTATCCCCTCAGCAGGACGAGCACCAGATTTTGGCCAAAGTTCATTCTTGTGCCAGTTCGCCGGGCTACGCTGGGTGACGATAGCGTCTGCGCTTACGGCGTCTTTTCCGCGATTGATTTCCCAATTACTTCAAACGCTCGCACAATGTCGCTGCCCAACGCAAGAAAATCAGCCTTAAGCGCCGACTTCTTCGGGTTGATGACCACATCCACAGGAGTGTCGAGCTCCCGGCGGTGTAAACGAACTGCTTCCCGCAAGCGACGCTTCACTCGATTGCGCTCGACCGCGGTTCCTAAGAGTTTTCCCACCGTAAATCCAATCCGGGGCCCATTTCGTTCTACCCGGCGGAGATAGAAAAAAGTCATGTGGCCCGCGAAATACCGCTTGCCCTGTTTGTACACTCGCTCGAAATCCGTGTGCCGCAACAACCGTACACTGCGGGGGAACTTAGCGCCTCTGCCGGAATCAGGCACATCGGGAAGGCCCTCCGGAGCAACCTCGCTCACATTCACCATCCAAACTCAGATTACGGAACTCCCGCCAATTCCGAAAGGAAGTCTATTCACGGAAGCCAGGCTTCACCGACACTCGTTTGCGTCCTTTGGCGCGCCGGCGGGAGATCACCGCTTGGCCGCCCTTAGTCTTCATCCGTGTGCGAAATCCGTGCGTCTTCGAGCGGTGACGCCGGTTAGGTTGGAACGTGCGCTTGGGCATAGAACTGCCAGTGCTCCTGATTCAATTGGAAAAATGAGCGCGAGCCAAGCAAAAAGTATAAATGACCGCTCGCAAAGCGAGCAAACCCCCAAAACCGGCGTGCGCATCTCCTCCGCGAAATTCGAGGTGTACGTGCGAGACGCGACGACCTGCTCCGTGGATAGACCATCACCGGTTTCATAAACGCAACAAGGCGAACTCCTGCACCGGAGAAAGTGCAACCGGCGCGGGTTCTCGAAGAACACGCGAGCTGCACAACTCGTGCGGCAGTTATAGAATTGCTACTTGACAGAATTTTCAAATCGCGATTTGAATCGGGAAGTCGGCAAGAAATCTTTGCTAAAGTTTTCCGAAAACTCAAAAAATTTGTGCTAGTATGCCGACTGTCCCTGCTTGCTAATATTTTTCTCGCTTCAGCGAAGCCGCCAGCCCTGCGGAGTTTGCTCCGCTGCAAAAACGAGGTTTAACTTTTAGCCGTGTTAATAACCGGGCGCTGACGACGGACGCAGGCCCATTAAGAATTTACATGTCGGTTCCAAGCCCAACTCTTAGTCCCAATCCGTGGGTGCGCATTCTTGACGCGCTGGAAAAAAAGATCAATCGGCCCGCCTACGACCGCTGGCTCAAACCTACTCGCTACAGTCATGCCAGCGGAGGCATCCTCTATGTGCGTGTTGAGACGGAAGAGGCCCGCCGCCAGAACGACAAGTATCTCGACCTGATCCAGGAAGCGCTGGATAATCTCGGCCTGGAGTACCAGGAGGTGCAGTTCGTTACCCCGGAGAGCGATCCGGCGGCGACTCCGCTCCGTCACGATGGCGGGTTGTCGGCTGTACCTGCCCCTGCCGCACATGCCTCGCAAGTGCGTTTCGACTGGGACGGCGCCGCGCAACTGAACCCGCGGTATACCTTCGACGCCTTCGTGATCGGCAGCGGCAACCAGTTTGCCCACGCCGCCTGCCAGGCCGTCGCCGAGCGCCCTTCCAAGGCTTACAATCCGCTGTTCCTTTATGGCGGCGTCGGAATGGGCAAGACTCACCTCATGCAGGCCATCGGGCACGAGATTGCCAAGCGCCAGCCGCAAACGGCCATCTGCTACGTTTCCAGCGACAAGTTCACCAATGACATGATCAACTCGCTGCGCTACGACAAGATGACCAGCTTCCGCGACAAGTTCCGCAACGTGGACGTGCTGCTGATCGACGATATCCAGTTCATTGCCCAAAAAGAGCGCACCCAGGAAGAGTTCTTCCACACATTCAATGCGCTGCACGAGTCGATGAAGCAGATCGTGATCGCGAGCGATCGCCCGCCAAAAGAACTGGCGGAGATTGAGGACCGCCTGCGCAGCCGCTTCGAATGGGGCTTGATCGCTGATATCCAGCCGCCTGATCTGGAGACCAAAGTCGCGATTCTGCAGAAAAAGGCGGAGCAGGAGAAAGTTACTTTGCCCACGGATGTAGCGCTCTACATTGCTTCCAATATCCGCTCGAACGTCCGCGAGTTGGAAGGGGCGCTCATCCGCCTGGTGGCGCACTCATCACTAATCGGCGCCGAAATTACCCTGCCCTACACCCAGCAGGTGCTGAAGAATTTCATCGATTCTCAAGCGCGTAAAGTCACGATCGAGTCGATTCAGAAGGCGGTGGCCGAGCAGTTCGGGTTGCGGCTGGTGGAGATCAAGGCGAAAAACAACTCGCGGGCTATTGTTTATCCGCGGCAGATCGCTATGTATCTGGCCAAGCACTTGACCGAAGCTTCGCTCCCGGAAATTGGCCGCCAGTTCGGGGGCAAGCACCACACCACTGTGCTGCACTCGGTGGAGAAGATCGACGAGGCCCGCAAAACGGATAAAGACCTGAACCGGCTCGTCAATAAATTGACCGAGCAGTTGGGCGGATAACATCGCAAGGTTCGGCCCTCGGTTAGCCAGATCCAGCCTGATTGGAACCGAGGGAGACTGTCGGCAGCAACAAAGCCCGGATGAGCCCGATGCTTCTGCTTGCCACGTCTTTTCGTGCTGGTTTTGCGGGTTTTTCTTTTGATATAAGGGAAGTATCGCAATTAGCGCCACTTAACCGGGGGAACCTGGACATGCCGGTAGAAGCGATTGCCACTGCGGCAGGAACCACCACCATGGAGATAACGGTCAGCAAGTTCGAGCTCTTGCGCGAACTCACGGCGACGCAGGGCGTGGTCGAGCGCAAGACCACGATTCCCATTCTGTCGAATTACTTGTTTGAAGCTGCCGGCGACAAGCTGGCGCTCACCGCCACCGACCTGGATTTGAGCCTGCGTACTTCGTGTGTGGCAAAGGTCAAGAAAGAAGGCTCGTGTACGGTGCCTGCGCGCAAGCTCCACGATTATGTCAAGCTGCTGCCGGACGCCGATATCACGATCAAGCTGCTGGAAAACCATTGGGTGAGCATTCGTTGTGGGCGGTCGAATACGAAGATGGTCGGCATGGCGCGGTCCAATTTCCCGAGCTTGCCCGCGTTTCCCACAGCGGGAGTGGTGAAGATTCCGGCACAAATCCTGCGAGGAATGATTGCGAAAACTGGATTCGCCATCGCCAGCGAAGAATCGCGCTACACCCTGAATGGCGCGCTGATGGTGTTGAAGCCGGAATCGATCACCATGGTCGCCACGGATGGGCACCGGTTGTCGCATGTCGAACGGGGTGGGACGAAGTTCGAGGGTGTCTCTGGCGAGATGAAGACGCTGGTGCCGAAGAAGGCGATGGACGAGTTAAAGTCGCTGCTCGATTCGACGGACGCCGAGGAAATCGAGTTTGCCAAAGACGAGTCCACATTGTATTTCCGGATCGGAGGCAGGCTTTTAACTTCACGCCAGCTCACCGGACAATTCCCCAACTATGAAGCCGTGCTGCCGAAGGACAACAACAAGGTCGTGACGGTGCATGGAGACGAGCTGAACGCGGCCATCTCGCGCGTGGCCCAGTTTGCCGACGAGCGTTCGCGGGCGGTGCGCCTGCGCCTGGAAAAAGGTGAACTGAAGCTCTCGGCTTCGTCCACAGAGATGGGCGAGTCGGAAGATTCGATTGAAACCGATTACAACGGCGACACGCTGGCCATCGGCTTCAACGCGCAATATCTGCTCGACTTCCTCAAAGCTACCGGCAGCGGCGATGTGAAGCTGGAGTTCAAAGATCCACAATCTGCCGGCCAGATGCGCCCCGCCGAGGGCGAAGATTACAAGTACCGCTACATCGTGATGCCGATGCGGATCTGAGCAACCTCGCCGTCTGGGTCACCCGCTGACTCCGTGAGGATTTTGTTTCCTTGACCTTCCTACCGCCGCCGCCGTACAGTGGCCCAAGTCTGCTTAGGAGGCCCCCATGCTCAGCGGATTCAAGCAATTCATCCTGCGCGGTAATGTGATCGACATGGCGGTCGGCGTGGTGGTCGGCGCGGCGTTCGCCAGCGTTGTCTCGGCATTCACTAAAGACTTGCTGACGCCGCTCATTGCTGCCCTCGTCGGCAAGCCAGACTTCTCTGCCATCAAGTTCACCGTCAACGGCAGCATGTTCGCGATTGGAGACTTCATCAATGCGGGAGTTTCGTTCTTGCTGGTCGCGGCTGCGGTGTACTTCTTCGTCGTGACACCTGTAAACATGCTGGTGGCGCGCATGCGGAAAGCACCCGCGCCTGCCGATCCAACTACGAAAAAGTGTCCGGAGTGCTTGAGCGAGATTCCGATTGACGCCAAGCGCTGCGCCCACTGCGCACAGCCGGTGAGCGTGGGCATGGCGGCGGACTAAGTGATACGCAACGAGTTCCGTCTCTACGAAATGGTATTCTAGAACCGTTTCATGATCATCCGCCGATCCCGACTGATTCCCGGCTTGCTCGCTTTGCTACTGCTGGCTTCCGCTCTCGAGGCCCAAGTTCCGAAACGCGATTCATCGCAAGCGACGCTCTCACCCGTCGAGCTCGGCGAAGTCACCAACGGCTTCTACAAAAACGCTTCATTCGGATTGAGCTACAGAATCCCCTACGGCTGGGT
>DASPSE010000130.1:0-14934 GCA_035624085.1 Terriglobales bacterium | reverse complement strand
GACCTGTTGGCGTTGGACAGCGCGCACGGACACTCGACACGGGTGTTGGAAGCGATTCAACAGGTGAAATCCAAGCTTCCACAAGTGGATCTCATTGCCGGCAATGTGGCGACATTCGATGGCGCCTGCGAATTGACCCGCACTGGCGTAGATGCGGTGAAGGTTGGCATCGGACCGGGGTCCATCTGCACCACCCGCGTAGTGACCGGAGCGGGTGTGCCGCAGATTACGGCCATCGCCGAAGCCTATCGCGCCACCAAAGATGCGGGCGTTCCGGTGGTAGCCGATGGAGGTATTAAGTATTCCGGCGACATCACGAAAGCGCTGGCCGCCGGCGCAGCCGCAGTCATGATTGGCTCGCTATTTGCCGGCACTGACGAAAGTCCTGGCGAGTTGATCCTGTATCAAGGCCGCACGTTTAAGTCTTATCGGGGCATGGGATCGCTTGGCGCCATGGCCGCCGGAACTGGTGGAAGCGAGCGCTATTTCCAGAACACGGACGACGCTTCGACCGCGATGCCGGTGATCGATGAGGAATCCAATCGGCTGGCCAAGCTGGTTCCGGAGGGCATCGAAGGCAGAGTTCCCTACCGCGGCTCTGTGGCCATGATCGTGCATCAGATGGTGGGCGGCGTGAAGTCCGGCATGGGCTACTGTGGATGTGGCAGCATTGCGGAGCTGCAGCAGAAGGCACGCTTCGTGCGCATCAGTATGGCCGGGTTGCGGGAGAGCCATGTGCACGATGTGGTGATCACGCGCGAAGCGCCCAATTACGCGGTGGAGTGATTCATAGTGAAAGAGCGCATGTCCGTCACACCCTCTCTGGAAATCTACTCTTGACCCCCGACCAGAAGCAGTTACTGAAGGCCTGGATCGCCGCTGGATTGTGGATGGTTGTCATTGCAATCGAGTCCACACAATATCTCTCTTCAGCAAAAACCAGCCGGATCCTGTATCCGATCCTGCATTTCTTGCTGGGACTCGACCGCGCCCACTTCGCGGTCTGGCATTACTACATCCGCAAAACCGGCCATTTTGTGGGTTACTTCATTCTGAGTGTTCTACTGTTTCGCGCGTGGCGAGCGACGCTGCCGTTACCGTCGTTATGGATACTGCGCTGGGCGGGGATCGCTTTCTTCATGTCCGCTTTTGTAGCCAGCCTGGATGAATGGCACCAAAGCTTTATACCGTCGCGCACAGGGGCGGTGAGTGATGTGATTCTGGACAGCACAGCAGCGCTGATTGCGCAGATTGCGATTCTTGTCTTCCTTTATGCGCGGCGCTCGAGGAAAACGGAAGAAGCGCGCACCCCTCGCGGCTGATTCAGGTCGCCCTCCAGTGCTGACTGCTATTTCTCAATCGCGACCTTCTCGGCAACGCCCGCCAATCTCGCCAGCGACTCCGAATACGGAGCTCTTGCAATGCCGCGCTCGGTGACAATGGCGGTCACATACTTGGACGGCGTAACGTCGAATGCAGGATTCTCGACTTGCACCCCCGAAGGTGCGATTGACTTGCCAGCAATATGTGTGACTTCTTCGACGTTGCGCTGCTCGATCGGAATCTTGCTGCCATCCGGTGTATTCAGATCGATCGTGGAGAACGGCGCGGCAACATAAAACGGGATGTTGTGCTCTTTTGCAAGTACCGCGACCGTGTAAGTGCCGATTTTGTTAGCCACGTCGCCGTTGGCGGCAATGCGATCCGCGCCGACGACAATTGCGCCTACCTTCCCCTGCTTCATCATCGCGCCGGCCATGCTGTCGGAGATGACCGTGGTCGGGATGCCGTCTTTCATGAGTTCCCACGCCGTAAGCCTTGATCCCTGCAGAAACGGACGTGTCTCGTCGGCATAAACGTGAATCTTTTTCCCCTGCTCGACCGCCGCGCGAATGACGCCGAGCGCAGTGCCATATCCGCAAGTGGCCAGCGCTCCGGCATTGCAATGCGTGAGCACTCCACCGTTGGCCGGCATCAGAGTGGCGCCGAGCCGGCCCATGGCCTGGTTGGCCGCAATGTCTTCAGCGTGCATGCGTTGTGCCTCGTCAATTAGAGCCTGCCTGATCTGCGGGAGTGGCCGGATTCTCAACGACTCAAACTTGTCCTGCATGCGCCGGATCGCCCAAAAGAGATTGACTGCCGTTGGTCTGGTTTCGCGCACCAGTTCACAGCACTGATCGAAGTCGCGTTTGAGTTCGCCGACGGTTTTCGCTCTCGACTTCTGCACCCCCAAGGCAATGCCCATAGCTGCCGCTACGCCGATGGCGGGGGCGCCGCGAACCACCATCTTGCGAATTGCGTTAGCGACCTGTGCGCAGCTCGTGCAGGTGACGTAGGTCTCTTCCGCCGGCAGCTTCCGCTGATCGATGAAGCGCACGCCGGAATCGGTCCATTCGAGGGTTTCAATCATTAGTTGGTCGTTGGTCCTTCGTTGTTGATCGTTAGCGGTCATTTCCTTTGACTAGAATTTATGAACCACAGAGGACACAAGGAGCACAGCGGAATGCCCTGTGTACCTCTATGGCCTCTGTGGTTATAAAAAAGTTATCCCAAGGTCGTTTGCCGATGCAGATGCTCCTTTCGTACGTCCTGCGCCGTAAAAATTGCTGCAAATGGAGCTGGCGCTGCGGCCTTCTCGACCGCAGGACGACCGCGTGCCTCTTCGCGCTCTACCAGACACAATACGCCAATGATCTCAAATCCGAATTCGTGGGCAGCTTCGATTGCCTGAATTGTGGAAGCTCCCGTGGTGCAGACATCATCCACGATCACCACCCGCGCGCCTTTCTCGCGAAAACCTTCGATACGCTGGCCCGTGCCGTGCTGCTTTTCGCCTTTGCGTACCAGGAAACCGTGAATTTTGCCGCTGGTCACGGTCACGGCTACCACAATTGGGTCGGCACCCAGGGTTAGTCCGCCGATGGCATGTGGTTTCCAGCCACGCGCTTGAATTTCATCCAAGAAGACTCGCCCGGTAAGCTGTGAACCGCGCGCGTCCAAAGTTGTGGTTCGGCAGTCCACGTAATAGTCGCTAGTAGCACCGGATGAAAGCTTGAATTCGCCCAAGCGAAACGATTTCATCGCCAACAGGCGCAGGAGTTCCTGACGGGCCGAGGACATGAATTTCTAAGATAGCAGTAGCTAGGAGCTGGGAGCTAGTAGCTGGGTCGCAAAACCGACGTCGTTTTCTTCCTTAGCCACACGCTATTCGCTACTCATTGATTCAATCGTTCCAGATGCCGAAAACCACTGGTGGCCGCAAACAACAGCGCCGACAACGTCCCGTTGTAGCCGACATGCACCAGGAAACTGGCTGCCACAGACTTCGTGACTGCGCGGACAGCGGTCAGTGCCATCCCGACGAGAAAAATGATCAGCACCGCCCACGAATACTTCAGTTGCGCGCCATGCAGAACGCCAAAGGCTGCCCCCGTAAGAAAAATGCTCACTCCCATCCCAAACCGTCGCGCCAAAACTGGATAAAGCAAGCCGCGGAAAAACAATTCCTCCATGAAGGGCGCCAGGGTCACGGAAAGGACAGACATGAGAGTTGCTTCCCTCGCGGTTTGAAAGAAGCGGTCAATGGGGAGATGTTTCGGAATTGGGAGCAGTTGACCCACGCCCATCAGCGCAAAATATAAAAGCGCACCTAAAATGAGAAATCCGGCCCATGATGATTTGGGCCAATTCCAGCGCACAGGTTCGGAGAATCGCCCGGTTCGCGTGCGCAGCAGATAGTAAATCAGGGCGAATACGACGACATAAATCAGCACTTGCACCACCAGGACGACTTCCGGAATCTGCATGATGTCCGCGAACGAGGCCTTTGGGAATACGAGCTGGTGCGCAAGCAACACCGCCATTAGCGGAAGGATTATCAATGCTACAACCGTGGCAGCAACGACACTGAGTACGTCCAGTCCAGTCCAAGGAGGGTCTTCGGGAAGCGCGGAGCCGGCGGGGGCAGGCATTTCCGGCGGTGGAGAGCCAGGGTCGGACCACGGATTTTGCAAGGAAGACATGTCGCCGGGGGTCATCACTCCTGAATTTACACGAAAGTAGCTAGTAGCTAGTAGCTAGTAGCTGGCCAAAACCTCGAATCACTAGCTACTAGCACCTAGCTACTAGCTACCCTCTTCAGGCTTCCGTTGTTGAAATAGCGAGCGAGGGCCTGGCCGGTGTAGGATTTGCGATTTCGCGCCACCTGCTCCGGCGTTCCCTGCGCCACAATCCGGCCGCCGTCTTCTCCGCCCTCCGGGCCCAGATCGATGATCCAATCCGCGTTGCGGATTACGTCCAAATTGTGCTCGATGATCACGATGGTGTTTCCCAGGTCGGTAAGCCGATGCAGCACGTCGAGCAGCTTCTTGACATCATCGAAATGCAGACCCGTAGTTGGTTCGTCGAGCAGGTATAACGTTCTACCCGTCTGTCGCTTGCTCAATTCGCGCGCCAGCTTGATGCGCTGCGCCTCGCCTCCGGAAAGGGTCACGGAGGATTGGCCTAGGTGGATGTACCCCAGACCAACATCAACAAGGGTTTGGAGTTTCTGCTTCACCTGCGGAATATTTTCGAGAACCGGCAAGGCATCGGCAACCGGTGTTTCCAGCAGATTGGCGATGGAATATCCGTTGTACCTCACCGCCAGCGTCTCCTGGTTGTAGCGCTTGCCGCCGCAGACTTCGCAAAGAACGTACACGTCGGGCAGGAAATTCATTTCGATGCGGCGCTGGCCTTCCCCCTGGCAAGCTTCGCAGCGTCCCCCGGAAACGTTGAACGAAAATCGGCCCGGCTTGTAGCCGCGCTCGCGGGATTCCGGCAACATCGCATAAAGATCACGAATCTGCGCGAACACGCCAGTGTACGTCGCGGGATTCGAGCGTGGGGTGCGCCCGATGGGCGACTGGTCGATGCGTATGACTTTGTCGATGTTTTCAGCACCTGAGATTGCCTTGTGCGCTCCGGGCTCTTCGCGGGAACGATACAGAGTCTTGGCCAAAGCGCGATAGAGAATGTCATTCACCAAAGTCGATTTGCCGGAGCCCGAGACCCCGGTCACAACGGTCATCACGCCCAATGGAAAAGTGACATCCAGATTCTTCAAGTTGTTTTCACGAGCGCCCAGGATGCTGATTGCGGTACCGTTCGGCTGCCGGCGCTCCGGTAACATCTCGATCTGTGCTCGACCCGAAATGTAGGCGCCGGTCAGCGACTGCGAGGCTTCCATGATTTCTTGCGGCGTTCCATGAGCGACCAATTCGCCCCCGTGCCGGCCCGCTCCCGGTCCGAGATCGATAACATAATCCGAGCGCCGGATGGTCTCCTCATCGTGCTCCACCACCAGCACGGTGTTTCCCAAGTCCCGCAACTCTGCCAGTGCCTTCAACAGGCGGTCGTTGTCGCGGTGATGCAAGCCGATGGAGGGCTCGTCCAGCACATACAGCACGCCGCGCAGTTTCGATCCGATCTGGGTCGCCAGCCGGATTCGTTGCCCCTCGCCCCCGGAGAGGGTGGCGGCGGATCGATCCAGCGAGATGTAGCCCAATCCCACCGCGTTCAGAAACTGCAAACGCTCCACGATCTCCTGCACAATTCTTCCCGCGATAATCGCTTCCCTTCCGGTCAGCTGGATCTTTGCGGCCACTTCCAGCGCGCGAGAAACCGGCAAACGGGTGAAATCCGCGATGGACATGCCATTCACTTGCACCGCCAGACTCTCCGGACGCAGTCTTTGCCCGTGGCAGGCAGGGCATTCGGTGGCCGACATGTAATCGAGCAGGAAATCGCGGTAACCCTCGGAGGTGGATTCTTGCAGAACTCGCTTGAGATACCCAAGAATTCCCGCGAAGCCGGTCTTCCCACCCCTGCCCGCTTCTCCGTAGAGCAAGAGGTTCTGAATTCTTTCCGGAAAATTATCAAACGGTGTGCTCAGATCGAAGCCGTGCGCAGCGGAAGTGATCTGGAGCATGTGAACCAGGTTCTGCGAGGCCGAGCCCGGTCCCAGTCCGCCGTCCAGCAGGGGTTTTGACCAATCAACAATCACTTTGGCGGGATCAAAATCGTACCGGCTGCCCAGCCCATGGCATTCGGGACATGCCCCGTACGCGCTGTTGAAGGAGAATGACCGCGGTTCAAGTTGGGGTACGTCGATTCCACAGTCTGGACAGGCCAGCCGCTCCGAGTATAGCTGTTCCTCTCCGCTCACGACCGCGACCTGCACTAATCCGCCCGCAAGCTTCATCGCCAGGCCAACGGAAAGCTCCAGGCGATGTTCAATGCCAGGCTTTACCAACAGGCGGTCCACCACGACTTCAATCGTGTGGTTCTTGCGTTTATCGAGGGAAATGTCATCTTCCAGGTTGACCAATTCCCCATCGACGCGGGCGCGGGTATAGCCGTGCTCGACGAGCTTTTCCATTTCTTTCTTAAACTCGCCCTTTCGGCCACGCACGATGGGCGCCAGAACCATCACGCGATCTTCCGGCGTAAGACTCATCACGCGTTGCACAATCTGCTCCGCCGATTGGCGGGCAATCGCCCGGCCGCACTTCGGACAATGAGGAGATCCAATGGAAGCAAAAAGAAGGCGAAGGTAGTCGTAAATCTCGGTAATTGTGCCGACCGTGGAGCGGGGACTACGGCTGGTCGTCTTCTGCTCGATGGAAATGGACGGGCTCAGCCCGTCGATGGCATCAACATCGGGGCGCTCCATCTGATCCAGAAACTGGCGGGCGTAAGCAGAAAGTGTCTCCACGTAGCGGCGCTGGCCCTCGGCATAGATGGTGTCAAAGGCCAGAGAGGACTTGCCGGACCCGCTCAGTCCGGTAATCACGGTCAGCGTGTTACGGGGAATTTCAACGTCAATGTTCTTAAGATTGTGTTGGCGCGCCCCGCGCACCGAAATCTTGGTAATGCCCATATTGCCCGACAGTAACGCCTTTCACTGGCCTTCCGTAATGTGGACGGGTCCTCAGAAATGTTGGAGAGTGAAGCTGCGCAGTTCTACTCACGTATCTTATTTGCTAACAGCAGCAAGCGTCAACGCGGGTAGATTGAAAATGCGCCGGCGGCATTTAAGCCCCGGTCGAGAAACTGAACTCGCAGCTGCGGCAGTTCATCAGAAGGCGGGCCGAACTTGGGTAGTTTATTGGGCGCTTTGGTACTTTCTCTTACCGTTGTGACGGTGGTTGCAATCGGAATTTTGGCTGCCTTCGGCGCTGTCGCGGTAATCCTCCAGGCCTTCGCGCCCGAAAACATCCCACCAAATAAAGAAAAACCGGTTGTCGTGCCCAGCCAGGCCCGTGCTGCACACGCGGGCGGCGACTAGGGTTCCTCCGCTTGAAGCAAAATTCCAGCCAAGGTTATTCCCACAACGCAGTCCGTCTTTGCACTTCCAGCCTGCCCTCCCTGATGACTTAACTGAAGCAGCCGGTACTAAGGTTGGGGCTGCGGAGGTCGGGGAACACCCAGTGGCGTAGGTGGAAACGACTGTGGAGTTCCCGGCTGCTGCTGTTGCTGCTGAATCTGCTGCTGCCGTTGCTGCAGTTCCTGCAAGAGCTGCTCCGGCGTCCTTACGTTGCCAGCTGGCCCGACCGGAGCGGGCTGCTGTTGCGGCTGTTCTTCGGGTTGCCCAGCCTGGTCATCCGCATCGGTAGAATCCTGCGTCATGTCGGCAGAATCGTCATTGGAGAAGTCAGCATTCTCTGCGGCTTGGGGAACAGCAGCGCCAGGCATCGACGATGGTGGGCCGACAGCGTTGGCTTGCTGGGCAGGTTCCTCCACCGCGGACCTGGAGATGAGCATCACGCGGTCCAGGGCGCTGGGGTTGGTGGCGGATCCCAAGAGTACGTAGTTGAAATGCGACCCGTTCAGCAGGGATGCCAGAACGTCTCGCGCCGGACCCGGACCAAACTTCCCCACAACTCGCTCGGTCGCGTTGCCGGGAGTGTCCACGGTGGCGCCAGTCTGGCGGCGTACCGCCCGGAGAATATCCCCTAAAGTGGAGTTGTCCGCGATGATGGTCAAAATACCGCCGTTAAACGAAACCTGCGGAGGCGATGCCGGCATTTGCTCGGGGGGCAGGGGGACAACCGGTGCGCGTGGCGGAGCAGACTGTTCCTTCTGAACCGGCTGTACACGCCGAGACGCGCGTGGAGACGTAGATTGCCCGGCGGCGGACAAACCCGCCAGAACACATGCGATCATCGCGGCGAACACAAGCTTGAACTTCAATTATCCACCTGACCTAAGAACGCTGCCGCTCGCCTGTCTTGCGTTGCTCGCGGCCAACCAGCCCACTAAAATTGTAGCATCGGTTCCGCCGGGATCGATAAAAGCAGACGCTCCAGTACTTCGTCTGCATCACTGTTTGGGCGCGTAGTATCCCTTGCGGGCACGGATCTGAAGATCCTTCTTGACCGCCGTGATCTCGATGGGGCGATAGCGCCCGTCCGCCTCGAAGTCGGCCGGATGATAAGAAATTACATATTGGCTGCGCAGTTCGTCTTCAATCGCCGCGAAGGAGCTCTTGATATCTTTCATCTTGAAGGGAAAGAAAGCGCGCCCGCCGGTCGAGTCAGCCAGCTGTTGCAAAACCGTGTCGCCACGAAGAATTAAGCCGCTGTCATCGGTGGAAATGGCGTAAATGATGACCTCTCCGCGCTGCGCCATTTCGATGGCTTGCCCTTCACTGACCTCACTCTGATTGTCCTCACCGTCGCTGACCACGATGATGGCACGCCGCACTGGACGGTCTTCCTGCCCTTTCATCAGCTTGGTGCGGCAGGCTCGATAAATCGCATCGAACAGCGCCGTCCCGCCACCATTATGTAACTGGTGCACTCCTGCAGCGAGGAGCGGGGCATTGTCGGTGAAATCCTGCGTAATGGTTGTGTATGAGTTGAAACCCATTACGAAGGCCTCATCGAAATGCGGCCGCACCGTCTGTTGCAAAAAACTGACCGCGGATTCCTGTTCAAAACCGAACCTGGTGCGAACCGAACCGCTGGTATCAATCAACAACCCCAGCTGCAGCGGGAGGTCAGTTTCGCTGCGGAAATTCACGATCGCCTGCGGCGGCTTATGATCGTCGAGGATGGTGAAGTCGGTTTCGCTCAGGTTGCGTACGAACTTGCCGTGCTTGTCAGTAGCGATGAACAGCACATTGACTTCGTTCACGCGCTTCTTGATCGTCAGGACGGGATCGTCAGGCTGGTCGTCTGATGCAGTGGATGGAACAGCAGCGACGAGAGCGTTGCGGGAGGTAAAAACGTTGTCCGGCGTGGGATAAGAATTCACCTGTGCCAGCAGAGGCACGCCTGCTACTGACGCGAGCAGCGCCACGCGCAAAAAATACAGCCTTGTGTACTTCATTCCACATCCAGTCCGGGCTGGTCCTGATTAAAGCCCGGCTACATCTCTCTTACACATGTAGATGCACGTAAAGGGCCGAAACCACGGGCCTTTTGCTGCTCTGACTTTAGGGGAAGCCCCGTTCGAAGCCAAGTTACAAAAGGAGCACCCGTTTGGTCATGGCCGCATATTTGCAGGATTCGCGGGGTAAAATAAGCCATCACGAAAAAGGAGAATTCATGAAGCAAACGCTATGTGCGCTGCTGCTTCTGTGCGCTTCAATCACCTCCGCTTTTGCAGTTGATAACGAGAAAGAACAAGAACGCGTGAAGGATTCCGGCGCGGTTCTGGAGGAAATTTTGAATATTCCAGATGATATTCCCCACGACCTGCTCGACAAAGCCGAGTGCGTGGTGATACTGCCGTCAGTCAAGAAAGCTGCCTTTGGGATCGGCGCAAGCTACGGCCGCGGAGTGATGATTTGTCGAAGTGGCGCGCACTACACCGGCCCGTGGGGCCCTCCAGCTTTGTACGCCCTGGAGGGTGGCAGCATCGGTTTTCAGCTCGGAGTGCAAGGCACCGATTTTGTGCTGCTGGTAATGAACCCCAAAGGCGCGAAATCTCTCCTGAGCAGCAAAGTAAAGCTTGGAGCCGATGCATCGGCCGCAGCCGGGCCCAAAGGCCGCACCGCCGAGGGCGCAACCGATGTGGTGATGAGCGCCGAGATCTTGTCGTACTCGCGCAACAAAGGCCTTTTCGCCGGCATCTCGCTTGAAGGCTCGACGCTTCGCTCGGACGGCAGCGCGAACGAGAAGCTTTATGGTCAGAAGCTGAGCGCGAAAGACATCATCCGCGAGGGGAAAGTGACAAATCCTGCGTGTGCCGCGGAGCTGGTGGCGCTGTTGGATAAGAAAAGTCCTAAGAACCGCTCCGATCCAAAATCGCTGGAGTAATTGCAGGGCGGGCACTCTGCCTGGCGTTGGCCCTGGCTTTTCCTCCAGTTTTTACATTCGCATGACAACTCTCCGTCCATTTCTGTGTTATTTGAGTCGACGTCGTCTGCGAATACTCAAGTCTTAGCGTTGTTGTCCTGGCGGAATGCGTATGAAGAAGCTCACATGGACTCTTCTAGGCTTGTGTTTGTTGGCACTGCCTTCACAGGCGCAGTCCACTCCCGATGCTGACGTCTCGGTGCAATATTCACCTCTCTACATTCTTAAGGGGTACACCATCTGGATGAACGGTGTCAGTGGCTCGGTCGGGCACGATGTTAACAACTGGTTCGGCGTCGCCGGCGATTTCGGCGCCTACCGCGGCCATGTTCCGGAGGCCTTCACCGGCGAGACGTACATGGCCGGCCCGCGATTTACCTACCACAAGTTCGACCGGCTCATTCCATTTGCCCAGGATCTCTTTGTCCAGGGTCTGTTCGGCGGATCGCATTTTTCTCAGTCCACGGGCGGCATCACCGGCGGAGGAACCCAGTTCGCATTTGCCTTAGGAGGCGGCGTCGATATGGGACTCGGCAGCGCACAAAAATTCGCTCTGCGGCCGCAATTGGAGTATGTTGGCATCCGCTCGGCCGGCGCCACCACTCCCTCGGTTCGACTATCCATCGGGATTGTCTATCGCATCGGCCAGCGCTAGCAAGCCTGCGGGCAGGTTCAATTAAACTGTTCCCTGATCCATGCCCGATCGAAACCCACGCCCCCTGATTCGCTGTTCCTGGGCGAGCAACGAACTGTCAATCCGTTACCACGACGAAGAGTGGGGTGTGCCGGCTCACGACGATGGTACGCTTTTCGAGTTTCTCATTCTCGAAGGCGCTCAGGCGGGACTCAGTTGGGACACGATTCTAAGAAAGCGCGAGAACTATCGTTCCGCTTTCGACGGCTTCGATCCTGCGCGTGTTGCTCTCTATGACGGAGGGAAGATCCGAGCTCTGTTGCGCGACCCAGGAATCATTCGCAACCGGTTGAAGATTGCTTCGGCGGTGCAGAATGCCAAGGCATTCCTCAAGGTTCAGGATGAGTTCGGCTCGTTTGATCGCTACATCTGGCAATTTGTCGGCGGACAGGCGGCGACCAAGTCATGGAAGTCGAGGCAAGTTCCCGCCCGTACTTCCGTCTCCGATGCAATGAGCAAGGACTTGAAAAAGCGCGGATTCACCTTCGTCGGCAGCACCAGCTGCTACGCCTTCATGCAGGCCGTGGGCATGGTGAATGATCATGCGAAGGACTGCTTCCGTCGTGCCGAAATTATTCAGATCGCCAAGAAAGGTGATCCCGAAACTCGGCGTTTTTCTGCCGAGTGAGGGATCTCGCGCGGAGTGTTGACCATCCACCGACTAGCGGGCGCTCCACGCCAGATCCCTCGCCCCGCTGGAAGAAACGCGGGGCATCGGGATGACCTCCACGATCGGCCAACAACACTGCCAAGGTGGGAGTGTGCCTGGTCACGGTGACTCAAGAAGTGCAACTTTCAGAATAGCCGGTGCATCCACCTACATAGGTATACTGGGCTTGAATTTCATGCAGAACCGATGATGCTCCGCCGCCTAGGATACGAACTGGCCCTCGTGGCTATCGTGTGTACGCTGGCCATCTTCTTGTTCCCTGCAGTGAGCGGTCCTTATCCGATTGTCCATGGGCCGGTGACAGCTCTTCGCGCCATGCGAGCCTGGTTGCTTCTGCTGATTGCTCTAACCTTGCCATTGTTCGGCTTGGCCCGGCTGTCAACGATACAACTTGGGGTCGCTGCTTTATGCATCCCCATCTTTAATCGGATTGATCCGCTCCAGCAATCCTCCGTCCTGCGCTGTTAATCCTGCCGAATCTCTCATCGCATCCAGACGAAAGTCTGGCGATTCCGCGCGTTGATTTTTGGCGCAGAGGAACGTGCAACTTCTCACGTTTCCCATTCAAGTAATCAGACTCATTCAACAAGAAAAATGGAGGATTTATGATCAGAGGCAAAATCAATCTGTTCACATGGATCGCGCTGTTGACGGCCGCTTTCGTGCTCACCGGATGCGCCAAAAAAGTGACGCAGGCTACACCGCCGTCGCCGCCTCCGCCGCCGGCAGCGCCCACCGCAACCTTGGCTGTCGCGCCTGACGTAATTCAGCAAGGCCAGTCCACAACCTTAACCTGGCAAACTCAGAATGCGAACGACATCACCATCACTGGCCTGGGAACGGTTCCAGCCTCGGGCTCCCGCAGTGTGACGCCCGGCTCGTCCATGACTTACACCCTGATAGCAAAGGGGCCGGGAGGGACACAGGATGCCTCGACCAGGGTTACTGTCAATCCAGTTGCTGCGGTTGCCAAGCCGAAGCCGACGGAATCGGAAGCAGACTTGTTTGGCCGCAACGTGAAGGACGTATTTTTTGATTTCAATAAGGCCACCATTCGCACTGACGAAACTTCGGTCGCGCAGTCCGATGCCCAATTTCTGGCCCAGCATCCGGATGTGAAAGTTATGATCGAAGGCCATTGCGATGATCGCGGATCGGAGGAATACAACCTCGCTTTGGGCGCAAGCCGGGCCAATACTTTGAAAGAAGCGCTCTTGAATAGCGGTGTGAGCGCGAACCAGATCAGCACCATCAGCTACGGGAAGGAGAAGCCTTTCTGCACGGCGGACGACGAGCGGTGCTGGCAGGAAAATCGGCGGGATCACTTCGTTTATCAGCGTTAGTTTCGTTGGCCGCGTAGCGGCGGACGCCCTCGTCCGCCCGCAATTTCTGGTAGTGGTGCAGCTTGATTGTCATCCTGAGCAAGCCTCTTTTGCGCAGCGAAGAGCCTGTCCCGAGCGTCGTCGAGGGAATCTGGGCGAGCCGCGCGGCCTGTCGCGCTCCTGGCGACAGAATAATCGCGCGTTTGGCTCGCTTCCTTGTCAAACAGCACCACTACCCAATTTCTATGCCCCCGCCTCGGGCAACGAGTTCAGTTATACTGGCGTCCATTTTTCAGTTGGCGTTGGAGCTTGACTCTATGCCAGCGACTCGTTCACACGCTACGGTTGCGGATCTCGCAACCCACACCCGCCGCCAGATCGCTGTCCGGCTGCTTCCGTTCGTCTTTGTCCTGTACGTCATAAATTACCTCGATCGCACCAGCGTGGCTTACGCCGGTCTGCACATGTCTCACGACCTGGGAATCAGTGACCGCGTCTTTGGCATGGGAGCTGGCATCTTCTTTGTCAGCTACGTAGCCTTGCAGATCCCCGGGGCGCTGCTGGTAGAGCTTTGGAGCGCGCGGCGCGCCATCACCATCGTGATGCTGGCATGGGGGTCGCTAACCGCCCTGACTGCCCTCGTCCATAACGCGGGGCAACTTTACCTGGCGCGCTTTGTGCTGGGCGCCGCAGAAGCTGGATTCTTCCCTGGAGTAATCGTCTACCTGAGCCATTGGTTTATTCGCGAGGACCGCGCTAAAGCCACCGGAAACTTCATGGCGGCGATTCCTCTTTCATTCGTCATCGGCTCACCGCTGGCAGGCTGGATTCTCGGCCACCATTGGCTTGGACTGGAGGGCTGGCGCTGGCTGTTCGTGCTCGAAGGCATGCCGGCCGTTCTGCTGGGGGGATTCGCGTTTTTCTTCCTTACCGATTGGCCGCATGAGGCTACCTGGCTTGAGCCGGGACAACGCCAGTGGATTGCGCAAACCCTGGAAGCAGAAAAAGCTGCGAATGTCGGCCGCATCAGTGTCTGGCAGGCTGTGCGTTCGCGCCCAGTGCTGATGCTCGCTGCCGGGGCGTTTCTCGAATATTTCGTGTTTTACACTGTTGCCTTCTGGTTTCCTACGATTTTGCAGCGCGTTTCCGGGCTTCCTGATGCACGCCTGGGTCTGCTCGGCGCCGTGCCCTATGTCGCATCTCTCGTGGCCATGCAAGTCAACGGATGGCATTCCGACAAGCGCAGCGAACGCCGGGTGCATGCGGCAGTTCCCTGCTTCGTCGGAGCAATAGCTTTGCTGGGCCTGGTGATGTTGCCGCAATCTCTTTGGCCCACCCTGGCGCTGTTTACCGTGCTGTGCACGATTCATGCATCACTGCCGCCGCTCTGGGCGCTGCCAACAGAAATCCTGGGCGAATCTGCTGCTGCCACTGCCGTCGGGTTCATCAATTCGGTTGGAAGCGTGGCCGGGTTCGCCGGCCCTTATGCATTTGGGTATCTGAGAACTCGAACCGGAAGTTTCTCGTCGGGCCTGGCGCTCATGATGGCATGTGCGCTGGCAAGCGGTCTGATCCTCCTGCGGACACCCCAGGCTGCGCCCAGCCATGCCCTGGAATAGTGCTTTGCCTCTCTCGCCTGAATTCGATCGCTTGACGGTTGTTCTCATCTCCACTCGCAACCCTTTGAACATCGGCGCTGCGGCTCGCGCCATGAGCAATTTTGGATTCTCCCGGCTGCGCGTGGTGGCTCCGTACCAAATCGCATTCCGCGAAGCGCAGTCCGCGGTCGGCGCGTCGGCAATACTTGCCAGCGCAGAGGAATACGGGAGCTTGGCAGAAGCGGTCGCCGACTGCACGCTGGTTGTTGGGACAACGGCTGCCCATAACCGCGAGCTTCATCACCCG
>DASPSE010000128.1:0-4847 GCA_035624085.1 Terriglobales bacterium | reverse complement strand
AGAAAGCAATTCTGGCGAAAGTATAGAGCCGAACTGAGGTGCATGCCGCGAGAGCAGCTTGGACTTCGGGAGGGTCTGCCACTCGATAGCGAGATTGGGCTCAAAAATTGAACCGTTTGCCCTTATCAAAATAGACGATATTCGGACCGTACCGTTATTTTCGTTGGAACGACGCCGACAAATACCGGGAACTGGTGTCGGCTATTTTCTTGGCTGTCGCCGAACGCCGGCACTCTGGATGACGCACTTCACTACCTTTTCACGCCATCCCGGGAGCTACCGATGGCCGGGAGTCCTACGATCGGGACGACTTTTGCGCTCGCGGGAGCGGGACGACTGCGTGCGGGCGCGGATAAGACGGTGCTCGGCCTCGGCATAGGGCCAACGACCGTGGGACTCGAATGGGGTGAGAACGGCTTGGGCTTTGCCTGGATGACGCAACCGATTCCGACATTCGGGCCCATCGTCACCGACAACGTTGCGGTTACCGCGGCAGTCGGTGTGCAACCGTGCGACCTGGCAGGCGGAAACTTGCCGGTGCAAGTCGCGTCCTCCGGGGTCCCATTTCTGTACGTTCCGCTACGTTCGCGCGCGGCAGTCGATGCGGCATCCCTCGAACGGGCGAGATTGTGCACGTTACTCCGCGCGGTGGATCTCGAAGAGCTCCCTGTATTCGTATTCTCGTGCCAGCCAGCGGACGATGATGCCACGGTGTACAGTCGAATGTTCGCCCCTGGCTTCGGCATTCCGGAGGATCCGGCCACCGGCGGCGCGAGTGGACCGCTGGGCGCATATCTCCTCCAGTACAACGCAGTGTCCGCCGACAACGCCTCGAGGCTGGTGAGCCTTCAGGGTGTCCGCATAGGCCGGCCAAGTCGTATTTACATAGCGCTCTCAGCCCGCGCCGGAGTTCTCGAACAAGTTCGGGTCGGCGGCGAGGCGGTGATTGTCGGCGAAGGAACGGTCCGCGCCTAACCGGTCGTAGCTCCTTCTAATCGAGAGGTTCGTCATTTATGCACCAATCCAAGAGCAACCAAAACGAGGTGCAAACAATGCTTAAGCGTCGCCGATATTCACTGAGAAAGACCTCGCTCCTTGCAATTCGACATTGCGAAATCGACAGCTGCCAATGCATGAAGACGCGTGGAGTCAAATAATGGTACCGGCGCATCCTCCTGCTTCAAGAGCAGACCCAGTTCCGTGCAACCCAGAATGATGCCCTCGGCTCCCTCCTGCGCAAGCTCTTGCATGATGGCCCGGAATCGGGCCCTCGTTGTTTCGCGCAGGAGGCCCTGGCAGAGTTCCTCGTAAATTGCCCGGTGGGTAAACTCCCGCTCGCCGGAACCCGGTGTCTTTATCGCGAGCGCATGCTTCACCTGCACATGGCGGTGGTAAAACGAGTCTTCCATGGTGAAGCGCGTTCCCAATAGCCCGACGGTTGACATTCCCAGCGCTTTCACTGACTTCGCGGTCGCATCGGCGATATGAAGTAGCGGGACCGACACCGCCGCTTGAGTCTCATCGGCGACCTTGTGCATGGTGTTCGTGGAAAGGACGATACAATCTGCGCCCCCAGCCTCAAGATTGCGGGCAGCGGTCTGCATTTTCGCCGCCATGCTGGCCCAATTTTGTTCACGCTGTAACGCCTCGATCTCGGCAAAGTTCACTGTGAGCATGAGGCTCCTTGCGTTTGCGTGGCCGCCAAGACGCTCTCTCACTAGCAGGTTAATCAGGCGGTAGTATTCGGCGGAGGACTCCCAACTCATTCCTCCGATCAGACCGATTGTCTTCATGGATGCTGATGACTCCGGCCGGTTATTTCGAGTTCATGATGTCCTGGACCTGCTTCTCCAGTGGAGATGGATCTTCATAGCCGCCCTGCACGTAGGCTATCTTGCCATCAGGACGTACGAGAACGCTCACCGGGATGTGTCCTCCACCGGTAGGGGTTCCGACTCCATAAGCAAGCGCAGGTTCACCCGATAACGGCCCTGCATCGAGGATGGCATAGGCAGAATTGACCTTGGCTGCAAAAGTCCTCATGGCTTCCCGACTATCTTTGACAGCCAGCGCCAGTACTGTGAGCTGATCTGGATGGGCTTTGGCTAACCGGTTCAGAATCTGCGCTTCCTGCTGACAGGGTGCACACCATGTTGCCCAAAAACTAATCAGCACCCACTTCCCGCGTTGCGAGGCAAGGCTTACCGGCACGTCATTCAGGGAGGCGAGCGTAAAATCGGGCGCTTCAGCGCTTGGGCTCACAAAACTCTTTGTTGCCTCTGTTTTGATTTCTGGCGCAGTTCCATCTCCCCTCCACAAGTCGATTTTGATTGGTTGCCCGCTCCTTAATGCGACGATCGGCACCGTTTTGATGAATGCCGAATTGAGGGATGCCATGACAGCAAGCGGCCCTAATCCCGCAGCGTCCTTGCCGTCGAGTTGGGTCAACAGGTCATTCTTCTGGAACACGGATGTGCCTTCACTGCCACCGGCCAAATCAACCCGCCATCCAGTCTTTTCCTGGCTGAGGAGCAGTGAGGTGATCCGCACGACGCTCTCCTGGCCGAAAGCCAAAGTAATCGACACGAGAAAGCAGGAATAAAACAAAAAGATTCTCTGCATGAATAGGTGTTACACGCGAGAAGCAGGAGTTGTCTTGTACCTATTTGCAGCGGCACGCCACGCCCTGGGCGTCGAACGCGTCAGTTGTTTCACGCCTCGCGTCATGTGTGACTGATCGGCGAAGCCGAGATGGTACGCAATCTGCGCGAGCGGACAACCTGAAGTCTGGATCAATCTCCATGCTTGACGTGCGCGTGCTCGCACTCGGAACACCTCCGGGGAAACGCCAAATACTTGGGCGAAACCACGCGAGACCGTCCACGCGCGAAGACCTTTGGTTTCAGCCCAACGACCAAGCCGGAGAGACGGATCGTCGATCAACGTCGCAGCCAATTCGTCTGGCCAATCGGCATACATTACCGCCCTCGGCTGGATCGCGGAGAGCAAAAGGTTCACAGCCTTTGTTTGGCTTCTTTCGGCCGCGCTCACAATGGAGTCCGGGTCAGCAATCTTCGCTGCCCCAGGTGCGAACGAAGATTCTGCAGGCAGACGCAGATTGAGCACAACTGCCCCTGACGCAGAAAACCGATCCAAGTGCGCCTCAAAACGATCGTGTAGCAGGACATCACCAGCGGCAACTTGAAATCTTCCATGATCCCCCGCCTCTTCGTAGCCGCCTGCCAGAACAACTGCCGCGTAGGCATGGTCATGGCCGTGGTGTGCCATAGAGGACGCGGAGATTGTTTGTAGAGCTCGCATTAAGACCGGCCTGAACCAGTATGCACCCTGTTCTTTGACGTGGTAACCCTTGATCTCGTTAGTCGGCAACCCGGAAGTGGGCCATGAAGAAGACGGGTTCGAGGAACGTGGCCGGATTTGTAACGATAAGTCGGCATGGCACCAGTTTTTCCGAAAGCAATCCAGAACGAGATTATCCTGAACTCTATCCCGTTTCCCACGACTTGACCTTGCCGTTACGGCAAACCGCATCCTTCGGGCTCCACAACCGCGACAGG
Source organism: Terriglobales bacterium (assembly GCA_035624085.1). Lineage (GTDB taxonomy): Bacteria > Acidobacteriota > Terriglobia > Terriglobales > Acidobacteriaceae > JAFAGX01. The sequence continues at coordinate 1,269 of DASPSE010000128.1, read as the reverse complement.
AGCCTACCGTGTTAAGAATCTAACGCGTACCGATCTGCCGACCTCTGTTCACACTCGCAAAGTCATTGTCGAATCTATTTCCGGTCCGGGCCGTCATACCCGGCGCGCCGCACGAAGGAAACGCACGACACGCTTCAACCTTCACGGCGAAGTTTTGTCAGACGGTGAGGTCGGCGTCGCCGCTGGCGGCAGGCCGAGCTCTTCCGCGAAAAAGCTAAGCTCCGCGCCCGTGTTGCCTATGCGCTGACTGAACGAAGAAGTGACGCCATGCCCTTCGCCGCGGCGTGTGATGAGCAGGATCGGCCGGGGCGAGATGTTGGCCTTCTGCAGCGCCGCGGCAAACTTGCGTGACTGCCACGGTGCGACGCGTGGATCGTTCTCGCCAGTGATGAGCAGCATGGCCGGGTAAGCGGTGCCTGGACGCACATGCTGCAGGGGCGAGTAGGCGTTGAGCCATGCGAACTCGGCGGCATTCGTCACGGTGCCGAACTCGCACGTGCCGTACTCCCCGTTTGGGTAGACCTCTAAGCGCAGCGCGTCGTAGTCGCCCACCAGGCTAACCACCGCCCGATAATCCGCCGGGTGCTGCGTGAGGGCGACGCCCATGAGCAGCCCTCCGGCCGAGCCGCCGACGATTCCAAGGCGCGCCGCGTCGGTCCAGCGAGCATCGATCAGTGCCCGTGCCGCGGCATGCAGGTCGTCAAAGCAGTGCTGCTTGTTTGCGCGGCCACCGGCCGCGTGCCAGCAATCGCCGAATTCGCTACCCCCGCGGAGGAACAAGCTCACAGGAAGTCAGTTGCGATCATAGCTTGTCCAGGTAACGGACAAGATCTTCCACTGCCCATCGATTTTGCACACCTGCCAGTGCTCGAGGCCTGAATTGGTAACTTTGTCGTTTTCGACAAAATCGTAGTTAAATGTCACCAGCGCTAGAGGACCGTCCTGGCGAATCTCGATGTTCTGAAATTTCTCTTCGAGTTTGTCCTTCGACGTAGCGAGGAATTTCGCAAATCCATCGAGTTGGCTCGGGCCAATCCCATCGAACTGAGCGTTAGTTTTGCGAGCGCGATCAATCTCTTCCTGGGTGTTGGTATGGTGAAAGAGCACATTGGGTTCAGCACGAGCTTTGTTAGGGCGTACGCGTCCTTGCGAATAATGTCCTGACGGAACTCCTCCAATACGCCGCGAATCTTCGCGAGGTCATCGGCATTGGAGTTGAATTTGGGTTCCGCGTCCTGCGCCGACACTTGAGAGGCCAAGACACACATA
>DASPSE010000119.1:0-5875 GCA_035624085.1 Terriglobales bacterium | reverse complement strand
GAACAGCGGTTCCAGTCCGCGTCAGACTTGGCATTCGCGCTGGAGGCTTTGTCGGATTCGGCGGTGAGTTCGTCGGCTCTCAGACTTGAGCCTGCGGCGAAGCGCGGTTGGCGCGCCGGAGTTCTGGCAATCGCTTTGGTGCTGTTCGCGATTGCCGCGGTGATTTGGTGGAGGGTTCCGGCGCCGGTGCCGCTGGTCCAGGGAGTTCGGCAACTCACGAACGATGCCGAACCGAAATTGACCCCCGACGGCAACACCGGAGGCAACACCCTGGTGACGGATGGGCTGCGTATCTACTTCACAGAGGGCCCAATAAATTTTTCTCGGGTCTTCCAGGTCTCCGTGACAGGCGGTCAAACCTCGCTCGTGCCCATGAGGCAGCTCGACAGCGCCGTGATAGACGATATCCTCCCGGACCTGTCCGCGCTTTTGGTAAACCCCTCTGGTGATCCGAAATGCTGGATTCAACCCCTTCCCTCCGGTGAGCCGCGCAGCCTGAATCTCGGTGGCAACGGTGCCCGATTCTTGCCCGACGGGCGCATTGTTTTCGGCGATGGAGACAGTCTCTATCTATCCAACGGCGACGGCTCAGACCGCAAGAAGCTGGTGGATGTTCCTGGAATGCCCAACGGCCCGGCGGTATGCCCGGATGGCAAGCGCATTCGTTTCACCGTGTTTGACGATCATGCCCTTTTTTCCATCTGGGAAGTCAACAGCGATGGAACTGGGCTCCGCCAGATTCCGCTGAAGGGAGTGTCGACAACGATAGGAGAGTATGCCGGGGTCTGGACCCGTGACGGCAAATACTTCCTGTTTCAGGCTGAGCACGGCGGAAGATGGGACCTTTGGGCTTTGCCAGAGTCCACGGGATTGTTGCATCGGTCGGCTGCACCGGTACAACTGACCAACGGGCCGCTTTCCTACGAGAGCCCGATCGGGAGCCGCGATGGAAAACAGATTTTTGCCGTCGGCTCCAAGAAACGCGGTGAATTGATTCGTTACGATGCAAAATCGCGGCAATTCGTTCCTTACCTGGACGGGATTTCGGCAGTTGAGACCCGGGTGTCGCCGGATGGCAAATCGGTCCTCTATGTGTCCTACCCGGATCGCACTCTGTGGCGCAGCCGCAGTGATGGCAGCGAGCGTGTTCAGCTCACGTTTGCGCCGATGATGGTGCTGTTTCCCGTCATTTCCCCGGACGGAACGCGAATCGCCTTTAACGGACTGACGGCTTCAGGGCTGGGAATTTACGTGCTGAATATGGAAGGCGGAACACCGGAGAGAGTCGTTGAGGTGGGTCTCGAACCCACCTGGTCGCCCGATGGAAACTCGCTGGCCTACGCTGCGCTGGCTGCTGGAGTTCACTACGGGAGCGAGGGCCACTGGTTCGACATCTACGTGCTGGATCTGCGTACGAAACGCATTTCAGTCATTCCCAGCCAACGGCTACGGTGGCAGCCCTGGTGGCCGCAAGCCAACAAGCTCGTGACCACAAGTGCGTATCCCCTCCCGAATGACCTCGAAGTGTTCGATTTCACGAAGCAAAATTGGTCGCCGCTTGGGGAATTCGACGTTGATGATTGGGTACCCTCCCGCGACGGCAAATACCTTTATCTCCTCACTGCGGGGCCTGAGGCGAAAGTGCGGAGGATGCGCGCTTCCGATTTGCAGATCGAAACGGTCGCCGACATTAAGGGAATCCGGCTCGTGTCCGATGATACGCTGGGCCAGGGTAACAGTGGCGAGTTTTTCGGCCTGGCCCCGGATGGCTCGCTGACCTTCACACGCGACGTTGGCAGCGATGAGATTTACGCGCTCGATGTGAAGTGGCCGTAGGCTTCTCAAAGACACGAACGGAGCTTTGAAGGTTCTCCGATCTTGAATTTTGCTGCTTCTCAGGCTATTCTTACGCGCAGGTTCTGTGCGCTTTCCCCCTCGGTAAACTTCAGGTGCCACATGTCAGGTTCCACGCCGTTCTTTGGCATGCGGATCTCGAGGGTCCTCCGATCCGCCGCGGTACTAGCTCTTGGGAGCGCGTCGCTGCTCTTCGCCCAGAGTACCGTTGGCACAGGCAGCATTGTCGGTACGGTCACTGATCCCTCAGGCGCGTTCATCGTGGGCGCGAACGTGAAGATCACGAACGTGGATACGCAACAGTTGGTCGGTGTTGTGACCAACTCCTCCGGCTCCTTCAACTCCGGAGCGCTCCTGCCAGGAAACTACAAAATTCTGGTCTCTGCGAAAAGCTTCAATTCTGCTGAATCCACCACGACCTTGTTGGTCGGCAATACAGCCACGGTGAACGTGAGCCTACGCATCGGGAATGAAAAGGAAGTGGTCGAAGTGCAGGATTCCGCCTCGCAGGTCAATACGGAACAGGCCACAGTGCAAGGCGTGCTAAACGAACAGCAGATTGAGAATTTGCCGGTCAACGGGCGCAATTTTCTTGATTTAGCCCAGTTGGAGCCCGGAGTTCAGATTCAGGACGGAGGAAATATTGGCAAGGACGGCTTTTCGTCCATTTCCTTTGGTGGCCGCTTCGGACGAACCGCGCGCGTTGAGGTTGACGGCATTGACGTCTCCGATGAAACCTTCGGCTCAACTACACAAAATGTTGCTGCCAGCGCCATTCAGGAGTTCCAGCTGAGCCAGTCCAGCCACGATCTTTCGACTGAACTGACGACATCTGGCGCGATAAATGTAACCACTCGCTCGGGAACCAATGCTGTCCACGGAGAAGCGTTCGATTTCTTTCGCGACAGTTCGCTGGCCGCGGCTTTGCCTGCTCCTCCGGGACTCTCGGAGCCTTTTCAACGGTCGCAATACGGTGGGCGCCTGGGCGGTCCGATTCTGAAAGACAGGTTGTTTTACTTTCTCGACGGTGAGCGCACACTACAGCATGAGCAGGCGCCGGTGTTGGTCGCTGCGCCTTTTGACCAGTATTCCGACAGCTTCAGTGCTCCTTTCCACGAGGGCAACCTCATGGCTAAGGGGGATTACCAATTCCAATCGCTGCACTTGTTCTATCGCTTCAACTATTTTGCGAATCAACTCATCGCCAACGGGGGTTTAGGGTTTTCCGTATACGACGCGAAGAATGTGACGCGGACACACGTGGCGGGGCTTGATTTTGGCCGCGGAAGCTTCAGCAACAGCATTCGCTTTGGATATCTCAAGATGGTCCATGACCAGACCGATGCCGCCAGAACCAGCGGCTTGCCTTTTGGCGATTACCCGCTAGATCTGACAATGGGAAATACAGGACTTGCAACCGGTCCTGCCGGGAGCGCCCCGTGGCTCATCTTGCAAAGCAATCATCAAGTCAAGTACGACGGCAGCAAAACCGCAAGTTCACATGTCCTCCGATACGGATTCACGTTTAATCGCATTGTCGCGGCTGGTTCTGTGCCGATTCAGGCCCTTGCGCCATATCTCTCAACGAATGTTGGTCCATCGGAAGAAACGTTCGCGGCCAATTCTTGTGGCGTCGGCACACCCTGTTTCCCGGGTGGGATTGCCAATCCCCTGAATTATCCGGTGGAGACCGTTGATGTAGGTAATGGACTGGGCTATCTGACTCCGTTCGCCGGATTGGGACTTCCGGCGGGCGCTTTCTATTATCACCGGCTCGGCGCATATATTGGAGCCAGCTCCAAGTGGAAAAGGAATCTGACGTTGACCTACGGTGTGCGCTACGCGCGCGAGCCTGGCCGCAGCGACAGCGAGTTCCCCGCGATTCCGCAACTTAACGCTCTGATCCCCGGTCTCGGCAATCCCGTCCGGAACCCGGAGGCAAACTTTGCGCCACAGCTAGGCTTCGCCTGGGACGTGAACGGCAGGGGCAGGACCGCGATCCGGGGCGGCATTGGGCTGTTCTACGAAAACGTGCTTACTAGCCTCGCGCCCCTGGACGCCGAGTACCGCACTCCAATGGGCAACGTTTTCACGCAGGAGCCGACTGCCTGTGCGGGAACCGGGCTTCCGCTGCCGGTCGCCATTTCATCGACACAGACGCTGACTCCGATCTTCTGCGGCACGGCGAGTGGAGGCCAGATCGCGATCGGGACGGTGGCTAACCAGATCGTCGCTTTTCAACAGCAATATCAGGCCGATTCCCCATTCAGCCTGACCGCACCCAATCCGAACTATGTGGGATCATTGCTGAATCAAGGTCTAGGATCTTTTTCGGATCTATACGACCCGAAGTTCCGCACTCCGCAGTCGGTAGAGATGAATATCGGCATTCAACATGAGATTCATCCTGGCATGGTTTTCGGTGCCGACTTCCTGCGCAACGTGCAGACGCATTACCTCCTGGGAATTGACGAGAACCATACCGGCGATATCCGCTACTTCAACAAGGCGTCAGCCCTGGAAGCGATTGCCGCGACCGACCAGTCATTCGGCTGCGGCCCAGGCACTGATTCCAGCAGCATTCAGTGCGCGATCAACGCCGGCGCCCAGATCACTAGCTTCGCCGCAAACGGCCTGACCACCCCCGCCGATTTCGGTGCAGTCTGTTCGTTTTCGTCCGTGGTTACACCCGGCACAAAGTATGGATGCTCTTTCCCCGGTATCAATCCCACCGGTCCGGCACTGGTATTTTTCAAGTCGATTGGACGCTCTGTGTACAACGGACTGCAGCTCAAACTTACGGAAAATGTGTCGCACCCGTTCGCTGGCCTCAGGGCGTTGAACCTCCAGCTTTCGTACGCCTTATCGCGCTTTGAAAATACGGGCGGGACCTTGGGCAATGGCCCAGTCAACGCCCTCGCTTCGGATCAGGACTATGGCGTCGGTGCGCTCGACAATGCCAACCCCAACCGATATTTCGGCCCCGCAGTTCTGGATCGCACGCACCAGCTTTCTTTCGGCGGATATGCGGATCTGCCCGGCGGGGTTCAGTTGAGCCTAATCTCCCATTTTTGGAGTCCTCTCTCGACCTCGTTGGTCGTGCCCAATACATACCTTGGATATGGTGAGATCTTTCGCACCGACTTCACCGGCGATGGCACAGTCCAGGATCCTGTTCCCGGAACGCATGTCGGCAACTTTGACCGTGGCATTAACGCGTCGAACATCAATCGCGTGCTCACGAACTACAACAACACGGTTGCGCTTAGCTTGACCCCGGCGGGCCAGGTGCTGGTCCAGAACGGATTGTTTACACCAGCTCAGCTCGGCGTTGGCGACGCGCTATGCTACAACAACCCCAACAAATTGCCCGCGAATTCGCTGTGCGCCATCGCGCCTCCGGTTCCCCTCGCTCCGCCCGGCCAAGTCAATCTTTCATGGCTGCGAGCTTTGGATTTGAAAGTGGCCTGGTCCCACACGATTCGAGAAGGACTGGCACTACAACCAAGTGTGGGCTTGTACAACCTTTTCAACTTCGCGAACTTTGATTTGCCGGGCAACGCCCTCAACGGATTGTTGACGGGAGCCGCGGGACAGATCAATGGAACCACTCCCTCTGAGCACAACGTGAACCGAGTTGGCGTGGGAACAGGAGTCTATTCGCTCGGCGCGCCACGGCAACTCGAGTTCGGATTGAAGTTGACTTTTTAGCAGAAGACGAGACGGACATACTTCAGGAAAATCTTTGGAAATCAGTGCTGGCAAGCGTCCTAATATCTGCTGAGATCGAAGAACACTCTTTGCACCGGATTGCGGGTGCCATGCCGCGTTCAATGCCACGCCCTTTGCCTTGGCCACTACCAGCCACAACCTCACCCCTGAAGCTCAGTTATTACCGGGAGAATAACCTCGTGCTGAGAATTCATTGGACAGGGTTCCGCGTCGATCCCTGCTGTAGGCTTTAGCTCCAAGCGTGGTGTTTGGAGCTTTTCGGTGCTTCGCACCGGGAGTATTTCGACAC
>DASPSE010000109.1:0-3688 GCA_035624085.1 Terriglobales bacterium | reverse complement strand
CCGCAATGTGCTCCCCATTCTGCGGGAGCTCATCCGCCCCCGCCGTGGTCTGCTCGCCGTCGGTTTTCTTCTGATGGTGATCAATCGAGTTTCCGGGCTGGTGCTGCCTTATTCGACCAAGTTCCTGATTGACAGCGTCATCATCAAGAAACACTACGCGCTTCTGAAACCTCTAGTCCTGCTTGTATTAGCGGCAACCGCCATCCAGGGAATTACGTCCTTTTCGCTCACTCAATTGCTGTCGAAGGCCGCACAACGCCTGATTGCGGAGCTGCGCCAGAAGGTACAGGCTCACGTGGGCAGGCTGCCGGTCGCTTTTCATGACGCGACCAAGAGCGGCGTTCTGGTATCCCGCATCATGAGCGATGTAGAAGGCGTGCGCAACTTGATTGGCACCGGACTGGTCGACCTGGCCGGCGGAATTCTCACGGCAGTTATTGCGCTGGTCGTGCTTTTCCATATCAGCGCGTTGATGACCGGGCTGGCATTCGCCTTCCTCGTCTGCTTTGCGATTGCGCTACAGCGAGCCTTTAAGACCATTCGTCCGATTTTCCGCGAGCGCGGCAAGATCAATGCCGAGGTTACCGGACGTTTAGCCGAATCGCTCGGAGGCGTGCGAGTCGTAAAGGGCTACCACGCGGAAGCACGCGAAGAGAACGTCTTTTCTCGCGGCGTGCATCGTCTGCTTGATAACGTTCTGCGCACTTTGACGGCGACATCCGTGATGAGCCTCTCCGCCAGTCTGCTGATGGGGATCGTCGGCGCTGTGATCATGTATACCGGCGCTCGCCAGATCGCCGCCGGCTCGTTGACCATCGGCGGATTTTTCACTTACACCTTATTTCTTGGTTTCCTGATTGCTCCCATCATGTCGATCGTCCAGGTGGGGACGCAGCTCACTGAAGCTCTTGCCGGTCTGGAACGCAGCCAGGAAATTCTGACCGAACGCCGGGAAGATCAGGACCCAAAACGGACACAGACGCTCGGCGAGATTCGCGGTTACGTGGATTTCGAGAATGTCAGTTTCAGCTACGATGGCAATCGCAAAGTCCTGACCGATGTTTCGTTTCACGCCGAACCGGGAACGGTGACAGCGTTGGTGGGCTCTTCCGGTTCGGGTAAATCGACGACCATCGGCCTGATTTCCGCGTTCCACGTCCCCACGCAGGGAAAAGTGCTGGTGGATGGCGTTGACCTCAGCACCGTGCGATTGGATTCCTATCGTACTCAATTGGGGGTGGTGCTGCAGGAATCTTTTCTGTTTGACGGAACGATTCGGGAAAATGTCGCGTTCTCGCGGCCAGATGCCAGCGAAGAACAACTCCTGCGAGCCTGCCGCATTGCGCGGGTTGATGAGTTCGCCGAAAGTTTTGCCGATAAATACGAGACCGTGGTGGGCGAGCGCGGTGTCAAGCTCTCCGGCGGCCAGCGCCAGCGCATCTCCATCGCTCGCGCCATTCTCGCCGAGCCGCGAATCCTCATTCTCGACGAAGCAACTTCCAGCCTTGATTCCGAGTCGGAAGCGTTAATCCAACAGGGTCTCTCGTATCTCATGCAGGGACGAACTACTTTCGTGATCGCGCACCGTCTTTCGACCATTCGCCGTGCCGATCAAATTCTGGTCATCGAACAGGGAAGAATTGTCGAACGCGGCACCCACGAGGAACTCTACGCACTGCGTGGCCGCTATTACGAGCTGTACACCAAACAGCATGGGTTGGAAAGCAACTTGTTCCTCGCTCCGGGCGAAGGAGATGCTTCGCTGGTTCCGGCAGGAGAGGAAGCATCGAAACCTGGCGATGAGACGGCTGATTTATCCGACGCTTTGCGTCTGGTGAGAGGGGACATCCGTTAGAGATGGCAGCTACCGCAAACAAATTCAGCGCGAATGGATCCATCGCGATTCGCGGCGAAAATCTCTGCCGTCATTATCAGATGGGAGATGCGTTGATTCGCGCTGTCGATGGCATCTCGCTTCAGGTTCAGGCAGGAGAGTTCATTGCGCTCCTGGGCCAGTCCGGTTCGGGAAAGTCCTCTTTGCTGAATCTAATCGCCGGGCTCGACCGGCCAACGTCCGGCACGGTTATGGTTCAAGGAAATGATTTGGCGAGATTGTCGCGACAAGAGCTGGCCAAATATCGCCTGAGAACGGTGGGCATGGTATTTCAGTCGTTCAATCTGATTCCCAGCATGACTCTTTTTGAGAACGTGGAGTTGCCTTTGCGTTTCGCGGAAGTGGATCGTGCAAAGCGCGAGGCTGTTTGCCGCGATGCCTTAGATCGAGTTGGCCTCAGCGCTCGACTGCGGCATCGTCCCACGGAACTCTCCGGCGGCGAACAGCAGCGCGCCGCATTGGCGCGCGCGCTGATCAATCAACCACGACTCCTGCTCGCTGACGAGCCCACGGGCAATCTCGACAGTCACACGGGCACGGAAATCATGGACTTGATTCGCGAATTCAATGAGTCACTGGGAATGACCGTGGTAATGGTCACTCACGAGCGCGCCCTCGCCGAGCAATATGCGAAACGGATGATCTTCCTGGCTGATGGAAAACTGGTGGACGATCCGGTAAATGCCGCGACAGTGAGCGCTGAACCCGCGCGAGGAGGCGCTCAGTGAAGCTTTACGACGTGGCCGAACTTGCCGTTCGCAATCTGCGCGAATCCGTCCTGCGAAATTCTCTCACTACGGTGGGAATTTCAGTCGGTGTCGCCTCGCTCGTGGCAATGCTCTCGCTCGGCATCGGACTACAGCAGCTGGCGGACCGGCGCCTGGAGAAATCCGGGCTGTTCGACACCGTCATCGTCACTTCGCGACGCGATCTGCGCAATTTCAGCCGCGAACAGGAGCAAAACGGCCCTGCTCCCGCCGAGAGCCCTTCGCTTGACGAGCCTGCTCGGCAGAAGATTGAACAACTGCCTAATGTGCTTGAGGCGTATCCCGATATCCGCTTCGTAACGGAGCTTCGTTACGAGGACAAGCCGCACCTTACCACGGTGGCGGGACTGACTTCCTCCGCCCGGAACAACGATGCCTTCGAGGGCATGGCTGGCAGCTTTTTCTCCTCCGAAACCGCGCCGGAAGTTATTTTGCAGAAATCATTCGCAGAACAATTGTGGGGAAAAAAGACCGCGGAGGACGAAGATATTAAGGTCAGCGATTTGGCGAAGTCTTTACTCGGCAAGGAATTGACCATGCGTTACGCCGAGCGTACGGCAGCGCCATCAGACTCAAACAATGCCGGCAATCCGGCGGGTATGGCCTATTCCGTGATTTCACGCGAACGAACTTTGAAAATCGTCGGCGTTTGTGACCTCGACCCCGACAGCTTGCGTCAGCAGGCCCGGGCACGCGTTTTCCTGCCCTTGCAACTCGCTGAAAGCCTGCACGTGATGCAGCCCTCTGATCTGCGCGATACAACCAACGTGCTTGGCGGCAAACCGACGTACACCACCCTCGAAGTTCGGGTCAAAAGTCCGAAATACGTGCAGGCGGTTGAAGACGCCATCAAGAAAATGGGCTTCAATACCTTTTCCATTGTTGACGCCACCAAGAATCTGCGGCAGTTTTTCGCGGTCCTCGACCTTTTTCTCGGAATTTTCGGCAGCCTAGCACTCGCTGTTGCTTCTATCGGGATCGTCAACACATTGGTGATGGCGATCCTCGAGCGGCGCCGTGAAATTGG
>DASPSE010000086.1:0-34693 GCA_035624085.1 Terriglobales bacterium | reverse complement strand
TCCTTGCGGAAAGACTTCAAGTTCGTCCTCTTTGTGCACCGCGCCTGATATCAGAGTTCCGGTGATTACCGTTCCGAATCCCTTCATGGTAAACACGCGATCAATCGGCAGGCGGGCAAGGCTGCTCGAATCTCTGGCAGGGATTTCGGCTGCGACCTTAACCAGGGCTCGCTTGAGGTCCTCGATTCCCGCGCCGGTCAGGGAACTCACGGCGACTATCGGCGCCTTTGGTGTATCCAAGAAAGACCCACGCAAGAAATCTTCCACCTCCAGCCGCACGACCTGCAGCGTTTCCCGATCTACAAGGTCGGATTTCGTAAGCACGGTGATCCCGCGGCGCACAGAGAGCAGACGGCAGATGTCAAAATGCTCACGAGTTTGCGGCTTGATCGATTCGTCGGCTGCAATCACGAGCAGCACTAGATCAATTCCGCCTACGCCGGCGAGCATGTTTCGTACGAAGCGTTCGTGGCCAGGAACGTCCACGAAGCCCAGACGCAAAACGTCCCCGTCAGGAGCGGGCAGCTCGAGATGCGCGAAGCCGATATCGATCGTGATGCCGCGCCGCTTCTCTTCTTCCAGGCGGTCGGCATCGATACCGGTCAACGCCTTGACCAGCGCGGTTTTACCGTGATCGATGTGGCCGGCCGTGCCGACGATGACGGATTTCATGCACCTGAATGATACTAAACAGATTCCTATCCATCTCTCTCGCGTCATGCGACAATAGAACTTCCCCATGAATACGGTTGCCGTCCCAGCCATCACCCCGGAACTGGTCCAGGAACACGGTCTCACGCCTGAAGAGTACGAGAAGATCAAACAACTACTGGGCGGCGGGCGCGAGCCCACCATCACCGAACTCGGCATCTTTAGCGTGATGTGGAGCGAACATTGCTCCTACAAGTCCTCCCGTGTCCATCTGAAGCGCCTGCCGACGCGCAGCCGCCTCGTTGTGCAAGGGCCTGGCGAAAATGCGGGGATCATCGACATCGGCGATGGCTGGGCTTGCGCGTTCAAGATCGAGTCGCATAATCACCCGTCGTTTATTGAACCGTTTCAGGGAGCAGCCACTGGCGTAGGTGGGATTCTCCGCGACATTTTCACTATGGGCGCAAGGCCGGTGGCCATTATGGATTCGCTGCGATTTGGGCCGATCACAAGGCGCACGGGCGAGGCGCCCGTCCCCACACAGGCAGAGATTCATAAGAATCATTCGTTGCTCGAGGGCGTGGTCAGCGGCATCGCGTCTTATGGGAATTGTTTTGGCGTACCGAACCTCGGTGGCGAGACGAAGTTTGAAGCCTGCTACTCGGCGAATCCGCTGGTCAATGCTTTTGCGCTGGGCTTGGTGCGGCGCGATCAAATTTTCTACGCCCGGGCGGCTGGCGAAGGCAATCCGGTGATTTATGTCGGATCGAAGACCGGTCGCGACGGCATTCACGGCGCTACGATGGCCAGCGAAGAGTTCAGTGAAGCGTCCGCAGCCAAGCGTCCTAACGTGCAAGTTGGCGATCCTTTCCTGGAGAAGCTGCTGCTCGAAGCCTGCCTCGAAGCCATGCAAACCGGCGGCATTGTTGGCATTCAGGACATGGGGGCTGCTGGCCTGACGTGCTCGACATGCGAAATGGGCGCGCGTGGCCACGTAGGGATTGAGATCGAGCTGGACCGCGTGCCACAGCGCGAAACTGGCATGACGCCGTACGAGATCATGCTCAGCGAATCTCAAGAACGTATGTTGCTGGTGGCGCAAAAAGGCCGCGAGCAAGAAGTCTTCCACATTTTCGAAAAATGGGGACTCGATGCTGCTGAGATTGGCCATGTCACGAACGACGGCAAAATGCGCGTGCTGGAGCATGGGCAGGTGGTTTCTGAGATCCCCAATGAAGCGCTCACCGACGATGCGCCTGTTTATCGGCGTCCGATGCAGCGCTGGGAGCCCTCGGTGCCGCGGGAAATGCCGGAAGCGGTCAAACTGGGCCAAAAAGCTGATCTGACCGATGATCTGAAGCAATTGCTGGCCAGCCCGAATATTTGCGGCAAGCGTTGGGTGTGGCAACAATACGATCACATGGTGCAGACCAACACCGTGGAAGGGCCCGGTGCTGGCGACGCGGGAGTGATTCGCATCAAGGGTTCACAACGAGGGCTGGCGATGGCCCTCGATGGCAATGGACGCTGGTGTTATCTCGATCCGCAGCTCGGCGCCATGCACGCGGTCGCCGAAGCGGCTCGCAACGTGGCTTGCGCCGGAGCGGCTCCAGCGGGCGCGACCAACTGCCTGAACTTCGGGAATCCAGAAAAACCAGAGATTATGTGGCAGTTTTCAAAGGTCGTGGATGGCATAACCAAAGCCTGCGAGGAGCTGGATATTCCGATCACTGGCGGGAACGTCAGCTTCTACAACGAAACGTTGGGCGAAGGAATTTATCCGACGCCAGTGCTGGGAGTCGTCGGCATTTTTGACGACGTGCACAAGGCGGTATTTCCTTGTTTTCGAGAGCCAGGGCGAGCGATTGTGCTGCTGCGAGCCTCGGAGCCCGGGGATCTCACAGACGCGGAATCAGAGTTTGGTTCTTCCGAGTACGCCAAAGAAGTCCTAGGCCAGGTTTGGGGATTTCCTCCCGCGCTGGAACTGGGACGCGAGGCCGCGCTGCAAAAGGCAGTGATCGAAATGATTCAAGCTGGCTTGGTCGATTCTGCACACGATTGTTCGGAAGGAGGCTTGGCAGTCACGCTGGCCGAATCGGCGTTCGCGCGGGCAGTTGGAGCAAGAATAGACTTGACCTCACGGGGCTTACCCCCTGAGTTTGTGTTGTTCGGAGAGGATGCCAGCCGGATCGTGGTCTCCTGCGACCGTGTCAATCTCGCGGCAATCGACCAAATAGCTGGCAAGCACGGTATTTCGGCGGACGTGATCGGAGAAACGACTGGCGAAAATCTGGAGATCGCAATGGATGGCCGAGTCGTCGTGTCATCGAGGATCGGTGAGTTGCGAAACGTTTACGAGAGTGCACTGGAGGCGGTGCTCAAAACCGATCCGGAAATCGTAGCGGCGGATTAGTATGTGGGCGGGTCACAGATTTTGGCTGAGGGCTGACAGCTGAGTGCTGAATGCTAAGAACCGACAAATTTCATGAAGAGTGCGGCGTGGTAGCGATTTACGCGCACCCTGAGGCGGAGAAGCTTGCCTATCTCGGGCTGCATGCCTTGCAACATCGCGGCCAGGAATCGGCAGGCATCGCCACCTCCGACGGCATAACCCTGCACGCACATCGGGCCATGGGCCTGGTCGCCGACATTTTTGTGGAAGACGTTTTGATCCAGCTCCGCGGAACGCTGGCGATCGGGCATACCCGCTATTCCACGGCAGGCGATTCGGCGCTGCTCAACGCCCAACCTATCATGGTGCAATCGAACAAAGGCAGCATCGCTCTGGCGCACAACGGCAATCTGGTCAATGCCACGGAAATTCGCAGCCGACTGGAGAGCCAGGGTTCGATCTTTCAGACAAACAGTGACACCGAAGTCATTGTGCACCTAATTGCGCTCTCGAAAGAACAGACCCTGCCGGAGGCCATGGCGGATGCGCTGCGGAGAGTGGAAGGCGCGTTTTCGCTCGTCATGGTCAGTTCAGATCGAATTTTTGCGGCACGCGATCCACGCGGTTTCCGTCCGCTGGCCATGGGAAGGATCCCGGCGCAAGGGGTCGAAAGGCAAGACACGATTGTTTTCGCCTCCGAAACCTGTGCATTCGACCTGATTGGCGCTACCTTCGAGCGCGATGTGAAGCCCGGTGAGCTGATCGTGATCGGCCCGGAGGGGATAACGTCGCGTTTCTACTCCACCGCGCAGCCCCAATCGAGCTGCATTTTCGAGCACGTCTACTTTTCCCGCCCGGACAGCCTGGTATTTGGACGCGCGGTGCAGGAGAGCCGCGAGGAGCTGGGGCGCCAACTGGCGCGCGAAGCGCCGGCAGAGGCCGACATCGTCGTTCCTGTGCCGGATTCCGGGGTCACGGCTGCTATGGGCTATGCGGCCGAAAGCGGCATTCCTTTTCGGTTTGGCCTCATCCGGAATCACTATGTTGGGCGGACTTTCATCGAGCCGCAGCAAAGCGTGCGTGACTTCGGGGTCAAATTGAAGCTGAACCCGGTGCGGAGCCTGCTTGAGGGAAAACGCATCGTGCTGATCGACGATTCCATCGTCCGCGGCACGACCAGCCGCAAGATCGTGCGCATGGTGCGCAGCGCAGGCGCGAAAGAAGTCCACATGCGCATCTCGTGTCCGCCGACAATCTCTCCGTGTTTTTATGGCGTGGACACTCCGTCGAAGAGAGAACTGATCGCGGCTAATAAGTCGATCGAAGAGATTCGCGAATTCATTGGCGCCGACTCTCTTGCGTACCTCTCACTCGAGGGGCTCAAAAAAGCTTGCGGCGATGGCGAAAAGACTACCTATTGCAGCGCCTGCTACACGGGTTCATATCCCACGAACTGGGTGGATGTGGAAGAAATTCAGCCAGCAAGTACCAGGCGATAACGGCGCTTCCCACTTTTACTCCAATCAGAGGCCAAAATTGCTCTCCGGCGAGGCAACTTGGCTAGGTCGGCACGCTAACTATTCCACCAGTAACTGCCTGGATTCTTATCTACCTAGGTTCTGGAAGCCCTACTCCTTCCCTTTTAGCATCTCTACCACGCGATCAAAATCCTCCAAACTGGCGTACTCAATCACGATCTTTCCTTTTCCCTTCCGGTCACTGATTCGCACCCTACATCCCAGCAGTTGCTCCAGCTCAGTCTGGATCGCCCGCACGTTCGGATCGACCCAGCGCGTGCCGTTTTCTCGATCTGGGCCAGAGTCGCCTGGAAGGTTGGCATAATCGACAAGCGCCGTTAACTGCGCCACCGATAATTGTTTTTTAACCGCCTCCTTAGCAAAGTGCGGAATGGTTTCCGGATTTACTAACTGCAGTAGCACGCGCGCCTCGCTGAACCCAAGCTTGCCCTCGCTGATTAGCTCTTGCACCTCCTCGGGAAGCTTCAGCAGCCGCATGTAATTGGAAACCGACTCGCGGGAGCAACCGGTTTTCTGTCCGATCTGCTCTTGTGTCAAGCCGAACTCCCGGCTGAGCCGCGCAAAGGCGTGCGCCTGCTCCAAGCAGTTCAGATCCTGGCGCTGGAGGTTTTCGACAATCGTTATCTCTGCGGCCTGTTCGTTCGAGACTTGCCGCACGATCGCCGGAATCGTCGTCTCCCCGGCCAGTTTCGCGGCCCGGCAACGCCGCTCGCCGAGAATCAGCATGTAGCGGCTATTGAGCGAGGGCCGCACCACGATCGGCTGGACAATACCGTTGGCGCGGATCGACTCGGCCAATTCCTCAAGCGCCCTCTGATCGAACGAGCGCCGCGTTTGGTAGGGATTCTCGTCGATCTGGTCCAACCCAATGCGACAGACTGTCTCGCCGGACTCAGGCCGTGGCGCTACGGTCGCCAGATCTCCGAGTTCCACCGGAGCTTCTGCGGTAGGGCTCGTCTGTGTAAGGGCAGCGATCGCCGTTCCTGCTACCACATGCGGTCGCGCAGGCAACAATGAATCCAAGCCACG
Source organism: Terriglobales bacterium (assembly GCA_035624085.1). Classification (GTDB taxonomy): domain Bacteria; phylum Acidobacteriota; class Terriglobia; order Terriglobales; family Acidobacteriaceae; genus JAFAGX01. The sequence goes on along the minus strand of DASPSE010000086.1, from coordinate 29,083 downwards.
CCCCAGAGCTCTGCGCTTTTCCGATGTCCTGTCTGTTACGGCTGTGTTTTCCATCATCTTCTCCAATGTTGTTGGTTTTATTAGGCTACGTGAGCGCAGCCGTTCTCGGTTGTCCGGGAGGGTTGCTCACGAAGACCCCTCATCGATCTTGAATGTTCATCGTGATTAACCGGTTGCGCTCCGTAATCCATCGCTTCCAGCGGGGAGCGTTGACCACCTGCTTCTCGTCAACCAGTTCAGAAGTTTCGCCTTGCATCTCCTGCACAACGCCGCTTCGCTCAAGAATTTCTTTGGCGAGCTTGATGTAGCTTTCAGCTCCCCGCGAACGAACGTCATAGAGCAAAGCCGGCTTTCCATGGCTGGGCGCCTCGGCCAGGCGAACATTCCGGGGAATCGTAGTTTTACAGAGCTTCTCGCCGAAGTATCGGCTCAACTCAGCGGTCACTTGCTGCGCCAGGTTCGTACGATCGTCGAACATCGTCAAAACCACGCCTTCCACGGTGAGTTCGGGATTGAAGCCGGAGCGAATCCGCTCGATGGTGTCGAGAAGCTCAGAAATGCCCTCAAGGGCGAAATACTCCGCCTGCATGGGGATCAGCACGGCGTCGGCTGCAACCAGGGCGTTAAGAGTCAGCAGGTCTAGCGCTGGAGGACAATCCAGAACGACGTAGCGAAAGCGCTCACGCAAGGGCGCCAGTGCGTCGCGCAGCCGAAATTCCCGGCGCTCAGCATCAACCAACTCAAGATTTGCGCCGATCAGGTTCTTGTGCGCCGGAATCAGCCATAGCTGTTCCAGTTCGGTCTTTTGCAGCGCCTGATCCGCCGCGGCCATCCCCATCAACAAGTGGTAGGTATTGATTCGTTCCGGATCTTTGACCAAGCCGAGGCCGCTGGTGGTGTTTGACTGAGGATCGCAATCCACGAGCAGCGTGTTGACTTCGGCTGCCGCAATGGACGACGCCAAGTTGACGGCGGTCGTGGTCTTGCCAACGCCGCCCTTCTGGTTGGCTATAGCCAGAACGCGTCCCATTCAGTTTTCGGAGAACCCAGAGATGTCGGCAGCATAGTGCGAATCAATGTGGATTTGCAATGACGGATTTCGGTGCAGCAACGCAGGCAGGACATTTTTGTGGAATCTTAGCAAGTTGGAGATGGCAACGCCGCGTCTTTCCACAGTCGAACGTTCCACGTGGAACACTGTTTACTCTATTGGTTCAGATGTTCCACGTGGAACCTTTTGCCGCTGGGTGTACGGGACATGAGAAGCTTCGACAGAACATCGTCGTCAGAGACGGACCGGATAAGGGCTCGAGAAATTTGTGACCCTACCTGGCTCTGGCCAGCACCAGTGTCACGTCGTCGGGTTGTTCGCTGGCGCCGATCCAATCGTCCACGGCTGCGGTGACAATTTCGCTGATGCGTGCCAGCGGAAGGTCGCGGTTTTCGCGCACCAGATCAATGAGTCTTTTCTCGCCGAACTCGCCGAAATCGTTTTCCGGCTCGGTAACACCATCGCTGTAGGCCAGAAGAATCTCTCCGGGGCGAATAGAAACCGAAGCCTCTTCGTAAGTCATGTGGTCGAAAAGGCCAATCACGGTCCCGCCACAGTCTAGCCGCCGGATGCCTCCGTCCTCACTCATGATGATCGGCGGCAGGTGCCCGCCATTGCTGTAAGTGAGTTTGTACTCGGCGCCGTGATAGATTCCGAGAAACAGAGTCGCGTACTTTTCCCGTGGTGTGCTCTCGTAAATCTGATGATTCAGAAGCGCGAGCAATGCGGCCGGAGAGACCTCCGGTCCTTGGAATCCAGAAACCAGCATCGCGCTCGAACCGGAGGCTGCACCCACTGCCACCGGTTCGCGTAGTGCCGGAATATCCTGAAGGCTATACGCGCGTACCGCCGAGTGAATCGTAGCCATCATCAAGGCCGCTGAGATGCCCTTCCCGCTGATATCGCCGACGGCCAGAACCAGTCTGTCGGACTCTAGCCTGAGAAAGTCGTAGTAATCTCCGCTCACCGTTCGCGCTGGACGGCAGAAGCCATGTACTTCTAGCGTAGACAGTTGCGAGACTTCTTTAGGGAAAAGCTGGGCCTGTACTTCCTGTGCGATCACCAGTTCATTTTCGAGTCTTTGCTTCTCTTTCTGCTCTTCAATCAGTTTTTCCAGCGACGCAGTCATCGAATTAAAGGAGTTGGCGAGAGTTGCGATCTGGTCATTCGACTTCACCGGAATGCGATGGCTGAAATCTCCGCGGTTGATGTGCGTCGTGGCGTCATACAGTTGAGCAACCGCGCCGGTCACAGTTCGAGTCAATCGCCCGCCGATGAAAAGTGCGATCACTTCGATGATCCCGAATACCACGGCAACGAACACCAGGAAGAACTCGATCGCCGGAGCGAAATCTCCCAGAGCTTCGAAGAGCCGATCATAGAGCTTGGAAATGCGGGTCTGAACGCTGATCGCGGCGGGATTGGGCCGGTCTCCCGTCTCCCAATTCACCACGGATATGGTAGTGGGAAAAATGACCTGACGATCCATTCGCCGGGTTGGCGGCGGTACCGAGCCTGCCATGAAAGTTGGCTTCAGTGGCTGATTCCCCGTATCCAGCACGTATTCGCCTTCCGTCTTGTGCAGCGTAATCGTGGCGGAATTCTCATCGCCAGCACGCGCTTCTTGCTTGCCCTGGCCTACCTTGCCGAGATTTAGGCCCGTCGCGTAGAGGGTCACTTCTCCAAGGTTGGTAGCCAAGTCCTGCAGCAGATGCTGATCGAATGGTTCGCTGGAGATAACGGTCAATATTCCGCCGGTGACCGGAACTGTTTCGACGGCTCGAAGGTAAAGTTCGTCGTGGTCGCGCACGACGTCGTGAAAAGGAGCCTTTAGATAGTGAGGAACGATCAGCGCCGCGGGACTGGCGCCAGCTGGAGTATTGTTCAGAATTAGCTTCTTATCTAGCCAGACGCAGACCTGGCGGTGGGCCCAGGCCTTATTGCGTTGGCGCAAGCTCTCAAGCGCCGCCGTGCTGCTCAATCCACGTTGTAGCTCCGTGGCTATGTGATGTGCGATCGCGGCGTTGCCAGCGTCCAGGCTCTTCAGTTCAGAGTTCAATCCTGAGGTGACGATGAACGTGGCGAATTGGCCCGCAAACAGATAAAGCGAACCCAGAGCGAGAGCAACCAGCAGCACCACCGGGATTACACCGATGAATGTATAAGTGACGATCAGCCGGTTGCGCAGGCGCCACAGTAGCTTCGCTTTCATCCAGCGAAATGCCAGGACCGCAAAGAGAACAATAACTACGAAACTGAGAAAACTGACCCAACCGCCAAGTCCTTGGCCCCAGGCTGGTTTGAACATGCCGAACAACTTCTCCAACACGAAAAGAAACAGATCCAGACCCAGCAAGTACCAGGCGATCAGCGCGACTTTGCTGGTCGGCAGCAGTCCTGCCTGGGCAAGCCTTATGCGAAGATAACGGTAAGAAACCGCCATGACGTTGTTTGAATTATAGATGCACATGGGAAGCAGCGGCTGCACGGATCACGCTTCGGGTCTCAGATTCCCGCTCAGATAAAAGTACGCTGGCACTCGATACCTGACACCCTGTCTCCGCTGTCGCTCCTGCTAGAATGCCCTGTGCTGCGAAACATCCTGGTGATCCTGATCAGTCTTGACTTGGCTTATGCGGTCGTCGCTCAGCAGCAGCCGCCGGTCAAGGTGAATGTGCTCAACGTGTGTTCTCCCTCGCCGGAGGAGCAGCAGGAAATTGCCTCCGCCTTGGCACGTATTCCGCAGAGAACATCCTTCAGCCAGGATTTTGAGGTTGATCGAGGGCGCTCGATCCCGGACCAGGCCGCGACTTCGCTTCCGATGGGCGAGAGTGCGCAACCGGCTTCCGATGCTGGGGCGGCGGATTGGGTGCGCATGCGCCGCGAGTTTCCTGTTTCATCCCCGTTCTCGACCGTACAATACTCGTTTAGCCGGGATGCTAAGAGCATGGTTGAAACCCTGGTTTTCCGGGTTCGCGATCCGAAAGACCTGATGCAGATCGCCGTGGAAGACAGTGCATCGGCTGTGACCACGCCAGCGAACATGTTGGCAACGGACACGCCGGCCAGCCGGATCAAACTGGAGCGCTTTGGAAAATCTTCAATTGTGTTGGCCCGCTGCTCCGGATCGGAAGGGAATCCGGCGCCCGATCAGACTGCCTATGAGCCGCTGTTCCAGAGTGCGTCGTCGATTGCAGCCAAGTACCGCAATCTTCTCGGAGTCCGCTCCGCAGTGCCCGAAGAGATGTCGCGGATTCATGTTGCCGGAACGGCACGCAAACCTGTAAAGCCGACGACAACCAATGCCGGGCCGCAGCAGAAGTCTCAGTAGCGGTTGAACCCAAATCGCGGTCCTGGAAATCTAATTTGCTTCCTATGGAAAATATCCGCAACGTCGTCATAATCGGTTCCGGCTGCGCCGGCCACACAGCCGCGCTCTACACGGCGCGTGCCAACCTGAAACCGCTGGTAATCGAGGGCCACGAGCCCGGAGGACAACTCTCGCTTACCACCCTGGTAGAAAATTTCCCCGGATTTCCTGAAGGAATTCAGGGACCCGAGTTGGTCGAGAACATGCGCAAGCAAGCCGCGCGTTTCGGCGCCGAATACAAACTCGGGCATGTGACCAGCGCTGACCTAAGCGTCCGGCCTTTCCGGATTCACATCAGCCACGAAGTTGTCCATGCCCGCACACTGATCATCGCCAGTGGCGCTTCGGCTCGCTGGCTCGGATTGCCGCATGAGCAGCAGCTCATCGGGCACGGAGTTTCCTCCTGCGCCACTTGCGACGGGTTTTTCTTTTCCGGCAAAGAAATTGCCGTGATCGGCGGCGGCGATTCTGCCATGGAGGAAGCGATCTTTCTCACCCGCTTTGCAACGAAAGTCACCATCATTCATCGCCGGGATGCGTTTCGCGCTTCAAAGATCATGCTGGAGCGCGCCCAACGCAATGAGAAAATCCATTTTCTTACGAACACAGTCGTGGATGATGTTTACGACACCTCCAGAAAAGAGGTGACTGGCTTGCAGCTGCGCAACGTGAAAACGGGAGACGTTTGGGAATTCCCGGCCAGCGCCATGTTCCTGGGCATTGGGCACATCCCCAACGCCAAGATCTTTGAAGGTCAGCTCGATACCGATCAGGACGGATATCTCAAGACAACACGCAACGTTTTCACGCGAGTGCCCGGTGTTTATGCGTGCGGCGACGTGCAGGACCGGCGCTATCGCCAAGCCATCACTGCAGCGGGCACAGGTTGCATGGCGGCACTCGAAGCGGAGAGATTCCTTGAAGAACACGGCACGGCCACGACAAACGGCTGAATAAAAAGCTTGGTAATGGCGAGGCAAGTCGTGACTATGGTCATCTTTCCCTAAAACCTCAGCCTGCTTACTCTGGATTACATGCAGCGCAAAATGACGGCTGTGGTGTTCATTGGCTTGTCCCTGATAGCTCTTTTCGGCATATCCTTGGCGCAAGAGATTCAGACTGATGCCCCGCGAAGAATACTTAAGAAAGTCACTCCCGATTACCCACCGCTGGCGCTTACTGTGCATCTTGGTGGAATGGTGAAACTTGAGGCCGTGGTGGCGAGCGACGGCACGCCCAAATCGGTGGAAATCAGGGGCGGTCATCCAGTGTTGGCCCAGGCGGCTGCCGATGCCATCGGCAGGTGGAAGTGGGAACCGGGCCGAGATGAAACCCACGAAATCGTCTACGTGAAGTTCACCCCAAGATAGCAGTCCGTGCGCCTTCTGCTTAGTCCCACAGCGCCCTGTGATGCCTGTCATATCACTAAGCACCGGCGACTGTGATACAAAGTTCTGTGAACTTTCTTCACGCACAAGTCACCTTTGATTACATACTTTCTGTTGTCGCAGGTAGCCCGTGCTGAGGGCGCTGTTTATTTCCCTCGCCGAGAACCGGGCCCTGCGCGGCATCGCCGAGCGGTCATCCATCGGACAGAAGTTTTCCAGCCGCTTTGTCGCCGGCACACAGGTTGGCGACGTGCTCCAGGCTGCGCGCAAGGTTAATTTGTCCGGCTGCAGCGTCTCCATCGACAATCTGGGAGAGAATGTCACCAATACTGACGAAGCCCGCGCCAGCGCCGCCATCTACCACCAGTTGCTCGACGAAATCGCCGCCCAGAAACTGAACGCCAACATCAGCCTGAAACTCACCCATATGGGTCTTGATGTCGATGGAAAGCTCGCTCACGATCAGGTATTGGGTCTAGTGGCTAAAGCCGCTGGCATGGGCCCCCGCAATTTCGTCCGCGTGGACATGGAAGGCTCGCCTTACATTCCTCGCACACTGGAGCTGGTCCACGAACTGCACCGTGTGCCTGAAAATCAGGGATGCGTGGGTGCTGTGATCCAATCCTATATGCATCGCTCTGAGAGCGATGTTGACAAACTGCTGGCTGACGGCATCCGGATTCGGCTCTGCAAAGGTGCTTACAAGGAACCGCCTGAAGTTGCGTTTCAGAAGAAATCCGAAGTAGACGCCAACTACGTGAAACTGATGAAAATTTTGTTGAAGAGCGGCGTGTATCACGGGCTGGCGACTCATGACGAAAGCATCATCAACCAGGCAAAAGCCTTTGCCACCCGCGAAAACATTCCCCGCGATTCCTTCGAATTTCAGATGCTCTATGGCATCCGCCGCGATCTGCAACAAAAGTTGGTGAAAGACGGATGGCGCATGCGGGTTTACATTCCCTTCGGCACCGAGTGGTATCCCTATCTGATGCGGCGCTTGGCAGAGCGGCCCGCCAACGTGTTCTTCATCGCCAAGAACCTGCTGCGGAGATAAGAAGAGTTTACTGATGCCTCGATGGTTCGGCCAAACTAAGATGCTGCAGGGTGTTCGGAGGGTACTGCTGCGCTCTCTGAGTGAGGCCGTGTGGCGGCACCTTCCGCCCGCGCCAGATCAAGGTCGCGGTGCAGGACATCAAGAATCACCATGGGAAGTTCTCTTCCCCATTCATCCAGTTCAGCTTCCGTCCAACTGCCGTTTAGGCGGATGGCGTCGGACAGATCCTCGGGAAAAGCTAAGCGGTACTCGCCCTCACGTTCCAGAATGTCTCCAATTTCGCGTCCGGTGGCCAAATCGAAGATCCGTCGCCGTGACCGTCCGCCGTCATTGATGTACGCAAGTAAGACTTCACCATGCTCTGCGAAACTCAGCCGGTAGTACCAGGCCTGGCTCGATTCGAATTTGGGATGAGGTCTGCGGCGCTTTGGAACGGCAACCGGCTCCATAGGTTTATCCTGGCTGGGATCGTGAAAGAGAATCCGTTGGCAGGAATCGCAGAAAACTACTTCCGTTGCAGCCCGAACTTCGTTATAGGTCTGAGGGCGGAGCATTACCTGGCAAGCGAGGCATTTGTGATCGCGCGCTTCAGAAATTCCCGTGCCACGGTATTTGGCAACCCGGTCGTAATGCCGCAACAAATCGGGATTCACAGCGGAACGTAGGACATCGCGCTTGGCATTCCATTCCTCCAATTGCTTTTCATCTTCGGCAGTTCGCTGTCGCGCTTCGGCTTTCTCTTTTTCGATTTCGGCGGTTTCTTCCTTCAGCTCAATCTCAGCCGCCTTCACATCTTTCTCCCGCGCATCGGCGCTGACCATCAGCTCCAGGATTTTGTCTTCGTTGATGCGGATGTCCTGCTCCGCGAACTGAATCTCGTGTAATAGCGCTTTGTATTGCTCGTTGGTTTTCACTTCGAGCGATTGGTCGCGGTATTTGGAGATTTTTTGTTGCAGGTCTTGGATCGAGGTCTCGTATTTACGCCGGGAAGCGTCATCAGCCTTGATGGCAGCCTTGGCCTTCTCAAGTATCGCCTTTGTACCGGCCAGTTTGGCCTCGATGGCCGCCACGCGCTTGGGCAGAGCTGCGATTTCTTCTTTGAGGCGAAGGATTTCCCGGTCGGCTTTCTGCAGCTCGATGAGGTTCTGAACGTCTGGAAGCATCTTCGAGATTACAAACTGTTTTGATTTTAGCACGCGCCGACGCCGCCCGAATCGCTCACGGGGCCGCGTGATCCGAGTCACAGACGGCGGTGCGGCAGGCCGGGTCAAATCCATAATGAGGTGGTCATGGAAGCGGATTTTGCTGCCATGCGGCAGAGCATTGTCGACGGTGCTCCAGAAAACGCTCTGGCCCTGGCTAAACAAGCCTTGGCCCAGGGCTTTCCTGCGCTCGAAATAATTGATAGCGGGTTCGTGCCGGGAATGACAGAAGTAGGACAGCAGTTTGCAAAACACAGGATGTTCTTGCCGGACATGCTTGCAGCCGCAGAAGCCATGAGGGCCGCGATGAGCGTGCTCGAGCCGGAACTGAAGCGGCAGGGCGAAGAGCGCCCAACCGCCGGAACGGTGATTTTGGGCACCACCAAGGGCGATATCCACGAGATCGGCAAGACTCTGGTGGGGACGCTGTTAACCGCGAACGGATTCCAGGTTCACGATCTTGGCGTGGATGTTCCCTCCGAGCAATTCGCCAGCCGCGCCCGTGAACTGAATGCCGACATCATCGGCGTTTCTGCTCTTCTCACCACCACCATGCGCGGGCAGAAATCGGTTGTTGAGGCCGTGGAGCGGGAGGGTCTGCGTTCGTCGGTAAGAATAATTGTCGGAGGCGCTCCGGTGACCCAGCGCTGGGCGGAGCAAATCGGCGCTGACGGATACGCCAAAGATGCAATCAGCGCCGTCACGCTGGTGAAAAATCTCATGGAACACAAACATGCACTGGTCGAAGTGAGTGTATGAGACCCAAACTCGAACTTCTGGAGCATTCGCTCGTCCAACGAATTCTCGATGAGGCCTTCGAGTTGCTGGGCACCATCGGAACTAAAGTTGGAGCCCCGGAAGCTCTCGACCTCTTAGCCTCGGCGGGCGCGCGGATCGAACACGATGTAGTCCGTCTCCGACCAGACCTCGTGCAGCGGGCGTTAGAGTCCGTGCCGCGGGAGTTTTCTCTCTACAGTCGTTCGGGAGAACCTGCGGTTCATTACGGCGGAGACAATGTCCACTTCGATCCAGGATCCTCTTGTCTGAACGTCCTTGACGCTGAAAGCCAGCAACCTCGCCCTGCAGTTTCAGCCGATCTGATCCGCATGGTGCAGGTCACAGAAATGCTTGAAGAGTTCGCGGCGCAGTCGACGGCGATGGTCTGCAACGATGTGCCCAGCGAAATCGGAGATTGGTACCGTTTGCTGCTGGTGCTGTGGTATTCCGACAAACCGGTCGTGACAGGTGCGTTCAGCATTCCGACACTGCAAAGCATGATCAAATTGCTTGCGGCTGACGCAGGCGCTCCCGAGATACTCAAACAGAAGCCACGGGCGGTGTTTGACGTGTGTCCTTCTCCGCCGCTGAACTGGTCGGAATTTGCCTCACAAAACATGGTCGAGCTGGCGCGGGCGGGAGTGCCCGCGCAAATCGTTTCCATGCCGCTCGCCGGTGCCACTGCCCCAGTAACCTTGGTTGGAGCAATCGTGCAACATGCGGCAGAGTGCCTGGCGGGCATCACGATCCACCAATTGGCGAATCCGGGTGCCCCAGTGGTTTGGGGCGGGGCCCCGGCCATCTTCGATATGCGCATAGGCAACACCCCTATGGGTGCTATCGAGACCGCCATGCTGGACATGGGGTGCGCGCAAGTTGGAAAGTCCCTCGGCCTGCCCACGCATGCTTATCTGGTGGCCAGCGATAGCCGCCAGATCGATGCGCAAGCCGGAATGGAGAGCGGAGGGTCTGCGCTATTGGGAGCGTTAGCAGGAATTAACATGATTTCAGGCGCGGGCATGTTGGATTTTCTTGCTTGCCACAGCATTGAGAAGCTGGTGATTGATGCGGAGGGAATTGCCAGCGCCCAGCGTCTGCTCAGCGGAATTGAGCCCCGCGCGGAGAAACTGGCCCTCGATACGTTTGTCCAGACTGGACTGCATGGAGACTTTCTGAAACTGAAAGAAACTCGCTTGTTATTTCGCCAAGAGCAGCACTTTCCCTCTGCGGTAATCGACCGAAGAGGGAATGCTGACGCGGTCGATATTCTGTCCCGCGCGCGAACACGGGTGCACGAGTTGGTCGATACCTACCAGAGACCGCAGCTATTTCCTCAGGTCGAAGACGGATTATTTGCAATTGGCTTGCGCGAGGCGAAGCGCATTGGCCTTGATCACTTGCCGGGAATCGAAATGCCAGTTCCTTCCAACGTCTAGCGTGTCGACCCCCGTACGCGGGCATTTTCGGACTTTCCTCGCCCTCGGTGTACACTTCCTGTTTTGCTCATAGTCGTCGAATTCTCATGCGGAGCTATCCAGTGAAGCGATTACTTCATTTTGTACTTGTTTGTTGTCTGCTCATCTCTTGTGCTTTCTCTCAGTCTTCCAGGAAGCCTCTTACCATCGAAGCCATCTTTGCGGAAGGCGGGATCACCGGACGCGCCCCGGAGACGATCAAATGGAGTCCCGACAACACGAAGTTCTCTTTCATTCAGCGCGACGACTCTGGCGAGCACGGCCAGTTATGGTACGTGGATGCGACCAGCGGCGAGAAGAAGCTGCTCGTTAGTGAAGCAAGGCTGGCTGCGCTCGCGCCGGCGGTGGACAAAATAAAAGACGAACGGGAGAAGGAGCGCATTACCAGATACCACGTTGCCGCGTACGAGTGGGCGCCTGATTCCAAACACCTGTTGTTTGATTCGCAAGGCCAGCTCTGGCTGTACACCATTGAGAACAGCACTGCGGTGCAAATCACCTCGGCTACGGAGCCAAGCAGCGATCCCAAGTTTTCGCCTGACGGGACCAAGCTGGCATATCTGCGCCAGCACAATCTGTATGTGCGGGAGGTAACAGGCGGTCAAGAAAAGCAGATCACCAAGCCAACAGGCGACAAAGACAAAGATGAAAACCTGCTGAACGGGGAAGTGGATTGGGTCTACGCCGAGGAACTGGAGGTGCGCAGCAACTACTTCTGGGCCCCGAATGGCAAAGAGCTTGTTTATCTGCAAATGGACGAGACCAAAGTCCCCACGTACCCAATCGTGAACTGGCTGCCTACACATCCCAACGTAGAAATGGAGAAATACCCGAAAGCAGGCGACCCCAATCCGGGTGTTCGTCTGGGCGTGGTCAGCGCGGAAGGCGGCAAGACGAAATGGATCTCGCTGACTGAAGACACGGACATCTACATCCCGCGCTTCGGCTGGGTACGCGATGGCCTGCTTTGGGCTGAAGTATTGAATCGTGCCCAAGACAAACTGGATTTGTATTTTGCCGATGCGCACTCCGGGCGCTCTCGCAAAGTACTCACCGAGACGGCCGCTGACGGCTGGGTCAATGTAAACAATGATTTCAGGATTTTGAAATCGGGCGATCGTTTCCTGTGGTCCAGCTGGCAGGATGGGAACACTCAGCTTTATCTCTACAGTTTTGACGAGGCAAATCCGCTTGCGGCCGATGCCCGGCTGGAACGCCAACTCACCAAAGGCGACTTCGAAGTGCTCAGCGTGGAAGGTCTCGATGAGAACTCAGGAACGGTCTATTTCACCTGTGACAAAGACGATCCCAGGCAGCGGCAGCTTTACTCGGTGAAACTTGATGGATCGGGATTTCAGCGCGTGTCACAACAAGATGGAACCCATGAATCAACCTTCGCCGACGACAGCAAGCATTACGTTGATGAATACTCTGCTCTCCTCACGCCGCCGAGCATGTCAATTTGTACCGTAGGCGGAGCGTGCAGTAAGGTCTGGGATTCGCGCAGTGTCGATGACTTCAGCTTGATCGCCCCCAAGTTTCTGGAGTTCAAGGCGGACGACGGAACCAGGCTCTACGGCGAGCTGCTGATGCCACCAGATGCAAATGCCGACGAGATTCCTTTGATCGTGAACATTTACGGAGGTCCGGCCGCGCAAACTGTGCGCGATCACTGGATGGGAGCCACCGGTCTGTTTCACGAGCTTCTGGCGCGGAGTGGATTTGCCATCTTCACTGTCGACAACCGTGGCACACCCGGGCGCGACCGTAAATTTCAGACAGCGATCCGCCACGAGTACGGCGAGATCGAACTGAAGGACCAACTCACCGCGCTTAATCAGCTTTTCGCGCAATATCCGCAACTGGATCGCAGCCATATCGGCATATGGGGCTGGAGCAATGGCGGATCGATGACGCTGTATGCTTTGACTCATTCGGGCGCTTTCCAGGCGGGAGTCTCGGTGGCTCCAGTCACCGACTGGCGCGACTACGACTCCATCTACACTGAACGCTACCAGGGCTTGCCCAAGGACAATGGCAAAGGCTACCAGGATTTGCACCTCTCGAGTATCGCCGGCAAATTGCACGGTTCTCTGCTCCTGGTGCATGGTACCAGCGACGATAACGTCCATTTTCAGAACAGCGTGCAGATGGTGGAAGCGCTCATCAAGGCAGGCAAACAGTTCCGGTTCATGGTCTATCCGAATAAGACGCATGGAATCGGTGGCCCGGACGATCGCGATCACCTGTTCCACATGATCGAAGATCATTTTGAACAGGAGCTGAAGTAGCAAAGCCCTGAACTGAAATTGTCATCCCGAGCGCAGTCGAGGGACCTGCTTTTCTCTAGACGGATATGGGAAACTGAACTCCGTGCAACGTCTTACCCTCGGCCATTTCGAACTGATCGCTGTCTCCGACGGGACTTACCAGCTCGACGGCGGCGCCTTCTTCGGCGTGGTGCCCAAGACGCTCTGGGAGAAGAAGGTGCAGGCTGACACGGAGAATCACGTACCTGCCGGACTGAATTCTGTCATCGTGCGGACGGGCGATCACACGGTTTTGATCGAAACCGGCATCGGCAATAAGATGCCACACCGGCTGGTCAAAATTTACGGACAGCCGGCCAAGCTGCTCGACAACTTATCTTCCGCTGGCTTCTCGCCGGAAGACTTCGATATCGTCATCAACACCCATTTGCATTTCGATCACTGCGGCTGGAACACGGTTCGCCGCGGCGACAAGTTCGTAGCCACATTTCCGAGAGCGAAATACTATGTGCAGGAAGGCGAGTGGCAGCATGGACGCCGCCAACTCGAGCGTGATGCAATCAGTTATATCACCGAGAACTACGATCCGCTGATTTCTAGCGGGCGGATGCAGCTGTTGCACGGCAATCAGGAAATTGTTCCCGGAGTTTCGGTGAAAATCTTTCCTGGGCACACCCGGCACATGCAGGCGGTGATCATCAGGAGCGCAGGCCGGACTGCCTGCTACATCTCCGACCTGATTCCGACCACAGCCCACCTCGATTTGACCTGGGTAATGGCATTCGATCTTTTCCCGCTCGAAACCATTGAAAGCCGCAAGCAGTATTACGCGCAGGCGATTCCGCAGAAGTGGCTGACCATGTTCACCCACGATCCGAATGTGCCGTGGGCGTATGTGGAGAAGGACGAGCGAGGAAGGATGGTGGCGCGGCCTGCGTAGGGACGGGCGTGTCGCAAGACTGCCCTGAGCGGAGTTGAAGGGTCCAGGGCAGCACAGCTCGGCAAGTCTTCCTGATCCTAATCTTCGCGTGCGAAGGCACCCGCGCTACACAGCTTTGCCTCGAAGAATTCTTCTACTTTCGCCAGAATCTCCGGCGCGCTCTTCGATTCGTAAATCGCCTTGCGCAGAGACGCTCCGCCGGGCACGCCATGGGTGAACCACGAGGCGAACTGTTTCATCTTTCCCACCGCATCGGGGAGTTCTTCTTCGATCAGCATATGGAAGTAGGTGCGGATCATCTGGTAGCGATCGGCTTCGGTAGGTTCGTCATAAGGAAGCGCGCCAGACGCACGGTTATTGCCCTCGCAAAAAACACGAAGGCTTCGCGCGGCGCGCCCAGGTCCTTCGTCGCCGAAGGAAGGCTCCTGATGACAATTAGAAAAAGGAGGGCGGACGAGGACGTCCGCCCCTACGCGGGCATACGCGCAATATTGCTGAATCTGGCGGAAGATCCACGGGTTCGACGGCGCAGTGCGGCCAATCATGACAGCATCGCAGCCGGTTTCCGCGACCATGGCACAGGCATCTTCCGGTGTGCGGATGTCACCGTTGCCAATCACGGGGATCTTCACTGCGTCCTTTACCGCGCCGATCCACTCCCAACGTGCTTGGCCGCTGTAGCCCTGCTCGCGCGTGCGGGCGTGCAGAGCCACGGCACACAGGCCGCAATCCTCGGCCATTTTGGCCAGTTCCACACCCACGATCTCCCGGTCATTCCAGCCCGCGCGGAATTTCACCGTGAAGGGTATCTTTACTGCGGCCCGAACTGCTTCAAAAATTCGGCGGATCGCCGGCAGATCGCGCAGCAAGCCGGATCCGCCATTGCACTTCACTACTTTTTTCGCCGGGCAGCCCAGATTCAAATCGACCAGATCGAAGCCGAGGCCTTCGACCATTCTGCCGGCTTCAGCCATCACCTGCGGATCGCTTCCGAAAAGCTGCGCGGAAATCGGGTGTTCATCCTCGTAGAAATGCAGGTATCGCTTGGCCTTTTTGTCTTTGGCACGCAGCACTCCGTCTGCCGAAGTGAATTCCGTCATGATCAGCCCGCAGCCGCCGAGGTTACGAATGAAGCGGCGGAAGACGGTGTCGGTGACGCCAGCCATGGGAGCGAGCACGGTGGCAGGAGTGATCTGTACATTGCCCAGCGTGAGGCGAGAAGCAACCGGAACCATTTCCTGTATATCGCCAGCACCCACCGAACCTTCCGCATTGTCCCAGAATTTACGCACTAAGGTCGGACCTCAAGATTTGCCGGATAACTCGACGTAAAGCGGTCGACCATCTTGTAGACCGAAGAATCCAGCTTGAAGCGCTCTGGTTGCACTGAAATCCTTGCAGTAAGGTTGCCGATAGGGTCCTCCCTCACCTCAATAATTCCGATCCTTCCTATGCCGTCCTGGGAGAAGAGCATGTCGCTACGGGGGCGAAGGTTCTTGGGGTTGTCAAAAAGAGCCAGATAGCGAAAGTGCGCGGGGATCTGCATAAGGCGCGCAACCGCATCCGACGCCTTCAGGTCCCTTCCCTGCTTGACCTCGACTACGTGGACTTCCCCCGTGCCCGAACGGTCAACAGCCAATACATCCACGCGATCTCGGCGGCTTGGCCAGTGAGCGTCAAAGAAAATTTTCGGCACGATCAACTGACTGGACAAGAAGTCGGCCACCGCATTCTTTGCCCGACCGTGTTGCTGCTCGGGGCTAAGCACTGGCTTGATCGCCACGGAGGATCTCCTTGAAGTTATTGTAGGCCCAGACATTGAACCGCTCCGCTTTCTCGACAGCAAGCCGAACGGATTTATCGTCGAAGCGACTGGGCTGGTACGCCACACTGTTTTTCTTTCCTAGCAGCCACGCTAAGTGGCTCACTCCTTGTGTGTTCGAGACGTTGTTGGCCGCGCATAACCTGTCAAGTTCGTCGGCGGCTTGAGTGTGATCCTGATATTTTCCTCTCTTGCCCGTGAGTCCGACCTTGATTGCGTCGCTTAAAGAGATCGCGCTGTGGATCGCCAGCAGACCAACCCCGGTCCGATAGGCCGATACATCGTCGAAGAGCAGCTTCATACCCTGCAAAAGGTGGTCTGCCTTCTCAATGTACTGCTGAGTCGCAACCGTATTCACATTCTTCAATCAGCAATTCCAGAGCCAGTCTCGGCTGCTGCAACTTGCGCACGCAAATATCTTACCGCCTCCCATAAGACATTCGGAAACGTCCTCCCACCCTTCGAAAACCGCAAGTTGTGGGGCAACCGAGATTCACTTTGTCAGCCGATTGTATTTCTTCAGCACTTCTCGCAGACGATCATGAGGCAACGCCGGGACCGTGTGGTTATCGATGCCGGTCATAGTTTCCGCCGCGACCATCGCATTGATCACCGCTTCTTCGGTAGCTTGGACCGTCGCCAGAAAAAGCGGATCAAGCTGTTCGTTCGGAAGCATGGTGATGGGGTGCAGCCCCTTGGAGCCTCCCGCACCCGGATTCGCAGTAGAAAATGCGATGAAAATGTCGCCGGAACCGTCGCCGGAATAACTTCCGTCTCTGCCCAGCCCAAGCGACACGCGCCTGGCTATCCGCTTTAATTGAGTCGGAATCAACGGAGCGTCAGTCGCCACCACAACAATGATTGAACCTGTGTCGTCATCATAAACATGGCCGGGAATCTCGTGTCCGACGGGTACCCCGGCAATGCGCAGTTGGTCCCGCCGCCCATAGTTGCATTGCACCAGCACGCCGACAGTGTAGCCGCCGTGCTTCTCGTCCAGCACGCGCGAGGACGTGCCAATTCCGCCCTTGAATTCATTGCAGATCATCCCCGTACCGCCGCCCACGTTGCCTTCCTCGACCGGCCCACCGTGAGCGGAGTCGAGGGCGTGGAAGGCATCTTCGGGCTTGACGTGAAAGCCGTTAATGTCGTTGAGATACCCGTCCCAGGTCTCCGCTACCACGGGCAGCGACCACCAGTAGCCTTCCATATCGGGTTGCCCATGCTTCACCCTCCACGCAATCACCGCATCTCGCACCACGCCCACGCTGTGGGTGTTTGTGATCATCACCGGTCCCTCGAGAAATCCGGAATCCTCGACCCAGGTGGTTCCGGTCATCTCACCATTGCCGTTGAGCGTGAACCATGCCGCGAAGACTGAATCTTTCGACTCCTTTCCGCGAGGCAGAATGGCGGTGACTCCGGTACGCACTGGGCCAAGGCCGACCTTCAGCGCTCCACTGCCCGAAATTAAAGTGGTATGCCCGACCTCAACGCCCTTTATGTCCGTAATAGCGTTGAGTGTGCCAGGATTGCCATCAAACGGCACGCCCAGATCGCGGGCACGCGGCTTGCTCTGCCCCATTGCAAACACAACACACAGTGAAAAAACTACAGCACAAATGCTGATCACCCTGCGAGTTCTAGGCATCAAAGCTCTCCCGGGAGAGTATAAAGTATTGTTTTCGAAGACTAGCTGAAGTCATTGGAGGGCGCATTGGCAAACTGGAAGCGGGCGCTGTTAGCCGGCTCGGCGGCAGCGGCCGTGGTTATGTTCTTGAAGAGAAAACCAGCGCCGGGCATAATCCTCGCAGGGGTTGGCTTGGCGACGCTGGCGTCGGAATATCCCGAGAAGTTCGCCGAGTTCCGGGAGAAGCTCCCGGAGTATGTCGAACGAGGAACCACGTTTCTGGACGCGGCGTTACGCGTTGGCGAGCGGCTGGCGAAGGCAGCGGAAAACCGCGGCTCGGCATGGTATGAGTCGCTTCTCCATTCCTGATGTGCGGCCCGATCTGAGCCCATGAGCCCTGAAGTTAAGCAGAAGGTACAGTTCGTGCTCGCCCTCGCCATCCTGGTGGCGGGTACTCGCACAGCCTACATATTTTACGAGCGCCAATCCGCCAGGATCGAGCAAGCTCGTCAGCAAGCCAAACCGCTGGATCCCGACTATTACGTAATCCCCAAGAAGCTATACCCTTACGATCTCAAATCGGCTCGGCAGTTGACCCTGCAGCCAGTGTGGGTGAAGGAAGGCTATCGCTACACTTACTACCCCTACACAAACCATCACGCGGATTTCTCGCGTGAGGCCGGTCAGCTCCTGCCCATCGAGAAGCTGCAGATTGAGGACGTTGTAACCGATCGCACTCCAGGGGCACCGGACCAGCGGCAGGTGCTGGCGGTTTTCGAAAAAGATGGCAAGACCTGCGCTTTTCCCATCGGTTCACTGAAACAAGGCAATTATCAGATCTATTCCGACGAAATGCTCTATATTCAGGATCCGCACGAACTGTACAAGCATTGGCCTCCCGAAATTTGGCAGGCTATCGGTGAACATCAAGTGAAACCCGGAATGAGCGAACTGCAGGCGGATTTTGCGATTGGGATGGGCATTCCTGAGCGCTCCAACGATGCCGAGGTGAAAACGGTGAATTACCCAAATGGAGGCAAGCCCCTGAACATAACGTATCGTGACGGGAAAGCCGCGGAAATCCGGCAAGGGTCAGGATAAGGCGTCGTTCGCTCACTTCACCTTCGGCGAATCCTCGTCTGCCGTCTTCGTCTCGTCTGCACGAATCGCACCATCTTCATTGGCATAGAACGAACGATGCTCGGCATCCTGCTGCCTGGGAGTGAGAGTCAGCTCATAGCCGTCCTTACGAGAACGAAAACTGACGGCATAGTCGCCGCGATCGGTGTTCGTCATGCGGCGTGTGAAATTGCCCGTGTGAACCAGGTCTGAGAGAGAGGTTGCGTATTTGTTATTTTTCTTTTCGTATAGCTTCTGCGCACGGATCACAGTTCGCACGTAGCCCAAGGCGCCCGCCTCGGATTCAGACCGAGCGGGGTCGCCAGCAAACTTCGGCTGGTACGTGTTCTGGGTCTGAGCCATCGCGCACGCGGCGGTGATCACAACAGCCGTCCTGACAACCACTCGTAAGCAGCGCATTTGCATCGCTTTCAACCCTTCTTGATTTGGATGCTTTCCATGTTACTCCCGTAATTGCAGGCAGCGTTACGGGCTTTGTGCCGGATGGCGCTGCCGCTATGCTAGGGCTATCTATCATTGTAGGTTGGCTATGAAATCTGCGTCTGCCGCAAAAACTGCACTGGCAAAGAAAACTCCCATCCGCATTGCGGTCGTGGAAAGTGACCCTTTGCGGTTTGTGGGATTCAGGGCCCTTTTCGACAACGAGCCGGACTTTGAGCTCGTTTCCGCCTCGCTGGCGGAGATCAGTGTCCTGCAGAATATCGACCTGGTTCTGTTGGGCAATCGCAACGGTCAGAATTTGTTTGACGTGATGGCCAGTTTGAAAGCCACGCGCCCGGATCTGCGCATTATCGTGACCGGATCCGGCATTGACGAAGAGACCATTCTGAAGGCGATTGCTTCCGGCGCCAAAGGCTATGTGGATGAAGCTGCTTCACCCGTAGAGTTTGTGCAGGCTATCCGGGTGGTAAACGACGGTTCAGTGTGGGCGCCGCGGCGCGTGCTTTCCATGTTTATTGAGCGAGTCTCGTCAGCTCCAGGGCGTATTTTTCCCGCTGGCCGAGTCAGCTTCACCGATCGCGAAAAAGAAGTTCTGGAGATGCTGGTGGCTGGCCGCTCCAACAAGGAGATCGGCGCCGCTCTGGGCATCGAAGAGCGCACAGTGAAAGCGCACGTGGCTAAGCTGATGCGCAAAGTCGGAGTCCAGAACCGCATCGCGCTCTCGGTTCACGCCATCACACATTCCCTGGTTTCGGCGAAGTAGCCCGCTGATTGCAGATCGCAATTGTGCCCACCTCGGCTGGATTTTGAGCGCTAACGCTTGATTACGTCAGTCGTGCTGGAATTCGTGCCAGGAACGATTGCGCACACGAGTGTCTAGCGGGAAAACTACCGTAACTTGCATAGCCATTTGGTGCCCTCAAGAATGGCCTTGTGAGGGCACCAACAGAGACTTGCTGGACAGCAGCGATCTTAGTCATCGCGGTCTCGTTTTGTCAGGCTCAGGTACTAGAATCCGGTCCAGACGAGACGAAGGTCGGATCACATCTGTCACTTCAACAGAAAGCAGAGGCAGGCGACAGCGGGGCACAGTACCAACTAGGTCTCGAGGCCAAAGAAAGACTGGACTATCGGGAAGCGTTCAAATGGTTCCAGCTTGCAGCAAAACAGGGACTGAACGGAGCTGAGGTGGACTTGGCGTACTTATACGTCACAGGCTTTGGCACCAACAAGGACTTGGAGCAAGCGGTTCATTGGTACAGCCTAGCTGCTGCTCAGGGCAATCCGAACGGCGAATACAGCCTCGGAATCTGCTATTTGCACGGTGAGGGAATTGAGCAGAATCTAGCGCTTGCAAGAAAGTGGATTTCCTTGGCAATTACGCATGGCGACGTTCCGAGATCGATAAACGCCATGGGACTGACGTATGAAATCGGTCCTGAAAAGGACTTAAACGAAGCTTTCAAGTGGTACGACAAAGCAGCCGCAATGGGATACAACGAAGCTCAGTACAACGTGTGCCGGTTGACGGCGCAAGGGCTAGTGTCTCCCCCTGATTACAAAGGCGCCCTTAAATGGTGCTCAACGCTGGCAGAAAATGGCGATGCGTGGGGCGAGTACGGTCTGGCTCGAGTTTACGAACAAGGCGTCGGCATTGCGCCTGACCTCAAGAAGGCAGCAGAATGGTACGAGAAATCAGCTGAGCAAGGACATCCCGGCGCTCAACTCAGCTTAGCGGGCATGTACGCTGAGGGCAAAGGCGTGCAGCAGGATCTGGTTGAAGCGTACAAGTGGGCAGCAATCGCTGGTGTTAAGAAACACCCCGAGGCGCGCGACTTCTTTGAGAGCCTGATTGCTCACATGAGCAAGAGCCAGATATCTGCGGGACAGTCCCTCGCGGCAAAGTGGATCCAGGAACACCCGCTTGACCCTGAGAGCAGCCAAACTCTGGATCACATCGTTTATGACGCACCGTAGACTCTCCGATTCAGACAGCAAGATGCCTCCGGTTACCAAGGTACAGTGACCTTGGTAATCTTGCCGCTCTTCCGTCATTCACCCATACTCGTCTCACCTACCACAGAACCTGGGAGACGGGGTTGGGAACGGAGACTAGGGTCACCGTTGCCGACCCCGAATTTTTTTCCTGCAAAGTTCCCGGAGAGTCGACAAAGCCCGGGGTATTGCCAGGATCTGTCCGTCGTCAAATGTGCAACTCCCGTTCTACTTTTTGGCCAACATCACCGGTACCGTCTGGGGCACACGCGCGTCCAGCATCGCTTCCCGCGCTAATACCGGGTCATAGACCAGCACCCTTCCCAAACTGGCGAGTGCCAGACCATAGACGTGAAGTTGTCCACCCTTTTCTCTGATGAGCAACGCGTTTCTGACACTTGTCTTCCCGTCGTCAATCCCACTCATGAGGCGGGCGACAGGCTGACCTTTGCTGTCTCTGACCAATACCAACGTCGCCACGCTGTCAGAGCCGACGGTGATGGTGTAGTTGCCAGGCTGAAGGACGGTCTTGCCCCACTGGACTTGATCGGTTAGCGTGAACGTTCCCGTGAAGACTGGAATATCGACCTGGGCCTGTGCGATTCCCACGACGATAAGGCTAATGCTTAAGGCTGCAAACAACATCTTGCTGGCTGCCAATCCTTGAACTTTTTTCATCGCGTTCTCCTTTTGTCGCTGGCCTTTTTCTGCGGTCTGGCCAGCGAACGACTGGGAGAATCCCGGATTGCGGCACGTACCTCAATAGACGCACGCTCAAACGTTTCTTGATTTGTAACCAACTGAGGACAAAATAGTTGACTACATTTCTGACAGGGCTGAATCTTTCGTTGGAACGGTGCGGTGGTACACTTTGCGGCACGAAAGCTGTGACCATGGCGACAGAGTTCCCCGAGCGGCCCCGGATTGTACGATTTGGAACCTTCGAGGCAGACCTCGGCACTCGCGAACTCCGCAAGAGCGGGGTGCGAATCAAACTCCACGGCCAGCCATTTGAAGTTCTCGCTATGCTGCTGGAGCGACCCGGGGAAGCAGTGCCGCGTGAACAGCTCCGCCAAAAGCTGTGGTCAACCGACACTTTTGTAGATTTCGACGCCGGAGTTAACACGGCCATCAACCGGCTGCGGGAGGCTCTTGGTGATTCGGCCGAAAACCCGCGCTTCATTGAGACTGTGCCGCGACGCGGGTATCGCTTCATAGCCCCTGTCGAGGCCGACAGAGTCAAGCCGCCAGTAGCCAATGCGATTCCTGCGCATCCGCCTTCTTCTGAAATCACCGAGAAGGCAGGTACCGTCCCCGAGCGTACTCATGGGCGCCGCGTCAAGTTCCTGGCGTTGGGCCTTGCGGTCGTTGGCCTATTACTAGCTGGGCTGAGCTTGACCAGTGTGCGCGAACGCCTGCTCGGACGCCCCAGCCCGCCCCACATCGAATCTCTGGCAGTCCTTCCCCTGGCGAACCTCTCAGGCGATCCGGAACAGGATTTTTTCGCCGACGGGATGACGGAGGCTCTGATCACAGATCTCGGGAAGATCAGCGCTCTGCGGGTGATCTCCCGGACATCCGTTGTGCAGTACAAGGGCACGAAGAAGCCGCTCCCAGAGATCGCGCGGGAATTAAACGTCGACGGTTTGGTCGAGGGGACAGTATCGCGCTCGGGCAATCATTTGCGCATCACTGCGAATCTGCTGCAGGCCTCTCCTGAGAAGCACTTGTGGGCGGAAAGCTACGAGGGCGATGTCGGCGACGTGCTCAGTTTACAAGGGCAGGTGGCGCAGGCCATCGCGCGCGAGATTCAGGTGAAGTTGACGCCGGAAGAACAAAAGCTGCTGGGCAACGCCCGGCCGGTCGATCCTCAAGCCCACGATGACTACCTTAGGGGCCGGTATTTCTGTGACAAGGACACGCGCGAGCCCGTGGAAAAAGGAATCAAGTACTTTGAACTGGCTATCAAGGAGGCCCCGTCGGATCCTCTCGGTTACGCAGGTCTCGCCAATTGTTATGTGCTCTTGAGCTCGGGAGGAGATATCTTTGTCGGAGATCTTTCAGCCGCCGAGATCATGCCGAAGGCTAGAGACGCAGCCTCTCAGGCGTTGCGACTCGACGAGAATTTGGCTGAGGCTCACACATCGCTTGCGTGTGTTGAGATGACGCTGAATTGGAACTGGGCTGGCGCGGAACGGGAGTTCAAACGTGCGATTGAGCTCAACCCTAGCGACTCTACAGCCCGCGCCTGGTATGCGCATTATTTGGCTGCCGTGGGTCGGTCTGATGAGTCCGTGGCAGAGGCAAAACGAGCGCTGGAGCTTGATCCGTTCTCCGTATTCACCATGGACTTTAGCGATTGGGCATTTTACCTTGACCGGCATTATGACCTGGCGACGGAACAATCCCAGAAAACTTCCGAACTCGCACCGGAATACCCCTGGTCGCACTATGATCTCGGCCAGATTTATGACGCGACGGGACGGCATCGAGAAGCCATTGAGGAATACATCAAAGCGCAGGAAATATTCGGACTGAGCCAGAACAGACTCGCAGAACTGCGAACGGCATATCAACAGTCCGGTGAGAAGGGATACTGGCGGAAGACCATGGAGTTCTGTCAGGACGCCTCAAAGCAGCGGCGCAAATTTGCCACCCCTTCAGGGTACGGTTTCTGCGATTACGTCAAAGACCTATATGTGGCGCTTTTCCACGTTCGTTTGGGTGAACACGATGCTGCATTCCACCTATTAGACACGGCATGCACCAAGCATGAGACCGAACTGATCTATCTCAAAGTCGATCCGCAATGGGATAGCATTCGTTCCGACCCCCGGTTCCAAAGCCTTCTTCGCCGCGTAGGCTTGACCAGCTGAAACTCAGGTTTAAGTCTTCCGACATTCAGAACCCGCGACTGTGGAAAACCGGGCGCTGCGATACTGTCCGCAAAGACTGGAGTCTCGTTTTACAGTCGGCGTTCAATCGCCATCAACCTGATTCACTGCCCTCAGTGAGATAAGTTCCAGTCAAACTGTCGGACAGCCAGCGTTTGACAGACATTTTCCTGGATGCTAGTGTCGCCCCTTCCCACCGCATGCGTCAGCGACTCGAGTACGCGCTCGCCTGGGTGCTGATCAAGTTCATCGGCGCTCTGCCCCGTCCGCTGGCGCGAGCCGCGGGAATCACTCTTTCCTGGATTGTTTACCTCATGCATGGCCGTCTGCGTCGGGTGGGCATGCGCAACCTGCAAATGGCCTTTCCGGAGAAAAGCCGCCGTGAGCGGGCCAGAATTTTACGCGGCGTTTTTACGTCATTCGGGCGACAGGCTGCGGAAATCTCTCTATTTCCCAAATACACCCGCGAGAACGTCAGCAAGGTTGTGGTTTATGACGGTTTCGAGAATTTCGAGCGTGCCTTAGCGCGAGGCAAGGGCGTGCTGTTCTTGACGGCCCATATCGGCGGATGGGAGCTTTCCGCCTTCGCGCACTCTTTGCAGGGATATCCCCTGCACGTAGTGATGCGGCCTCTGGACAACGTTTTTCTAGACCGTCTCACCCGGCAATATCGGACGATGCACGGAAACACGATGGTGGACAAGGATGACTTCGTGCGGGGATTGCTCTCCGCTATGAAGGCTGGCGAAACGGTAGGCATCCTCATGGACACCAACATGACTCCGCCGCAAGGCGTTTTCGTGGACTTTTTTGGAATCCCGGCGTGCACGGCCAGCGGTCTGGCTAGAATCGCCCTGCGAACCGATGCGGCGGTGATTCCCGGGTTCACCGTTTGGGATCCCGCATTGCGAAGATACCGCCTGCGTTTTGAGCCGCCGGTCCAACTCATTCGTACCGGCAATGACGATGCCGACGCCACTGCCAACACTGCACTGTTCACAAAAATTATCGAGGAATATGTGCGGAAGTATCCCGACCAGTGGCTCTGGGTCCATCGCCGCTGGAAGACGCGCCCGGAAGGGCAGCCACCGCTTTATGAGTAGCTAGTAGCTAGGCGCTGCCCCTTGATCCTGAGGTCCTGCTTTGCTTGCATCCCTAGCTACTCGCTATTCAGAACCAGTCACTCCGATACGCTACCCACCAGCTCACAAACACAATCGGAACGGTAGCAGCCAAGGCCCACCACACTGGCAGCACGAAATCCGCAAACAGTCCGAGCACGATAAAGCTGATCCAGAATACCTTCCGCTGCATGTCAGCATTCTAGCCCGCAGCTTTCATTTCTGGCGGCAAACGTATAAAACTGTGCCATGGCGCGCTCCGCCAAGGAGATTGCCGATTTCGTGCAGGCCCGACTGGTCGGGGATGGCGCTGTTCAGTTAACCGGCATCGCAAGCATTGGCTCGGCATCGGCGGGGGACCTGGTTTTTGTCGAGGACGAAAGAGATTTGCCTGAGGCGATTGCAAGCCGTGCTTCCGCAGTAATCGCCCGAGACGTTGCAGGCACGCATTCGAAGCCAGTGCTGGTACACGCAAAACCTCGGCTGGCGTTTGCGCGAGCGGCACGATTGCTGTGTGCGCAGCCGGATCGAAAGCCTGGTGTCCATCCCAACGCGATCGTGCATCCTTCTGCGCAATTGGCAGCCAATGTGACCATCGACGAAGGGGTGGTGATCAGGGGAGGCGTCCAAATCGGTGCCCGCACGTGGATCGGCCCGGGCTGCGTGATTGGCGCCAATGCATTTGTTGGGCAGGGCTGTGAGCTTTATCCCAACGTGACCGTGTATCCCGGCGTGCGTCTT
Source organism: Terriglobales bacterium (assembly GCA_035624085.1). GTDB lineage: Bacteria > Acidobacteriota > Terriglobia > Terriglobales > Acidobacteriaceae > JAFAGX01. Next base: position 3,769 of record DASPSE010000086.1, on the reverse strand, counting down.
GGAAATCGCGTGATTGTGCACTCGGGTGCGGTGCTGGGTAGCGATGGGTTTGGCTATGTGCGCGATGAAAAAACTGGGAAATACGAGAAATTTCCGCAGGTCGGGCGCCTCGAGATAGAAGACGACGTCGAGATTGGCGCAAACTCGACTATCGACCGGGGAGCCTTGGATCTTACCCGCATCGGGCGCGGCACGAAGATCGATAATCTGGTGCATGTGGGGCACAATGTGCAAATCGGAGAAGATGTTGTTATCGCTGCCCAGACTGGACTTTCCGGCAGCGCCCTGATCGAGAATAATGTGGTGATCGGCGGCCAGGTGGGGATTGCCGATCACGTTAGAATTGAAGCGGGCACGATTTTAGGCGCCCAGAGTGGCATTCCCAGCAAGAAAATCATCCGCGGCAATGGCGTAGTTTTTTGGGGAACGCCGGCACGCCCGATTCGCGAGTACCTGAAAGAACTGGCAGTTCTGGCACGGCTAGCGAAGAAGCAATAGGTAAGGTTTGATTGTCATCCTGAGCAAGCTTTTTTTGCGCAGCGAAGGATCTGGGCGATCCGCGCCGAAGCGTCGCGTGCTTTGCGATGCAATAGTCGCGCGCTGGGATCGCTTCCTTATCAAACTGGCCCAGCTTGGAAGGGTTTCCATGGCGATTATCGTTGTCGGTGGACATTCACGAAGCGTCGGCAAAACCAGCGTCGTCGCTGGTCTTATCGCGGCTTTACCCGAATACGCATGGAGCGCCTTCAAGATCACGCAGTATGGACACGGGATCTGCTCCAAGAGCGGTAAGTCCTGCCACTGCGCGTCAGATGATCACACCTGGGCGATCTCTGAGGAGAAAGATCGCTCTGGTGATTCGGATACGTCACGGTTCCTCGTCGCGGGTGCGCGTCACGCGTGGTGGGTGCGCACGGAACAGGGCCGGCTGGCGGAAGCAGTGCCGACCATTCGCCACAAACTCTCTGAATCCGAAAACGTGATTCTCGAGTCCAACAGCATTTTGAAATTCATTCGCCCCGATCTCTATCTTACGGTCCTCGATCCCGCTACCGCAGACTTCAAGAAGTCGGCACGGGAGTTCCTCGATCTAGCCGATGCGATAATTCTGCATGAATCGCCGACCGACCAATCCCCTTGGAGCGGGATCTCGATCAAGCCTGTTAATGACCGCCCTGCGTTCCGAATTCAGCCGCCGAATTATGTGAGCGAGGAGATCGTGGAATTTGTAAGGAAACGGCTGCCGATTCCGCTCGAACCTAAGAATACATCGCTATGATCCGCTCAATAGCCCTGCGGCAAACGGCGCAGAATGCTTCGAATCGGGTAAACATAATGCAGTTCTCCTGAGGCCGGTAATAACCGTGTGCTTCGTAATTCGCTCCTTCGAACGCTCCCACCCGATCTGAATACTTGTCGCCAGCCAAAAGCGCATCCTCCGTTGCTTTCTCTTGTTTTAACAGTATGTCGATGTCCGACTCGGGGCGATTCTGGGCGCGCAACTTACGCCGCTGGTCTTGGATCTGGCGCTGGAGAGCTTCAAAGTCATCTTTCCGCCAGGTCGTTGGTACAGGAGTACCAGGCGCAACAAGATCATTCCACTTAAGCTTGGTCGGGTCGAGCAACGCGGTGACATTTGGCTCCCAGGGCTCGATCTTTTTCGCGGGCGGCAGATAGGCGACTGGCGAAGTGTAGTACTCATCGGCGAGGCCTGCGAAATGGTGGCCGAACTCGTGAACGAAGACGTATGGCGCCCACTCACTATCGGCAGCGACGGTTGCGTACAAGTTGAAGATTCCCCCACCGCCGTAGGTTTTCGCATTGACCAGAATTTCGATGAACTCATACGGCGCATAAGAGGCGTAGTCGCGCAGTGTGCGATTCTCTGTGGTCAGAATGTATCGCTCGGTATCGAATGTATCGTAGGTTGTCCCCAACGGATTGTGGTGGTGAACGCCACTCGAGGGACGCGAAACGCCAGATTCCTGAGCGGCCGGACATAAACCCCAGACGTTGAAATCCTGCCGGTGCTCCCGAAAGGGCGACCGGCTGAAAAGGATTTCTGTAAAGCGCCGCGCGTCTTGCTCGAACTTCGGACGCTCAGCAGCCGTGTAACCATCCCCCATGATCAGGAGATCGACTTTGCTTGCCGATTCGCCATTCTTCTGGATAGTCAGGAGCGGACCGGGAGAAGGCGGAGGTGAATTGTCAATGAACTTGTCTTTGGGATTGATGGGGGTGGTCCATACCTCCTGAAATACGCCCCCCTCGCGCTTTTTAAGCACGATCTTTACCGGCGCGTCCGGCGCCGGGAAGCGCAACGACTCCGAGAATGTCCTGCTGGCGTTTTTTGCTTCATCGGTTGTGACCCATTCGCCAAAGACGGAGCCGAATCCCCGCGAGTAAAGCAGGCGGTTGCTGGCTTGGTCATGGACTTCGAAGAAGTAATTCCCGAGGTTCGTGTCGTCGATGGACTTGGCCGGATCTCCCGGCCAGGGCAGCGGCTCAATCACGATTCGATCTACCGCGAAAGTCTCGTGGACCTTATTGCCAGTGTGGTAGTAATCCAGACGCATAGTTGCGGGTGCGGCAAGAGCGTGTATCGGGAGGAGCAAAGTGAGGACGAGAAGGACTCTGGTTTTCATGTTTGGATTGTAGGAAAAACTAAGCCTCGATTAATGCATTAGTTCTGTCTTCATGATGCGACGCGTCATCACCAGAACAAGTAAACAAGGCACATAGCTGGCCAACGCGGTGACGACGGGGACGCTTGCAAATGCGGCTACTGGAGCAAAACGAGTTCCAAGGAGCAGCTCTGCATAACCGCCTGGTATCTCAGCGACAACGATCGCGATCATTAACGCGACTGGCGCAAATATCAAGAACGCGGCAGCCACAGCCTTCGCCTCCCGGCGCGTGTAGCGTAACTGAAGCTTTCGGAACAGCCAAACTGCGGCAATGCCAGTTGGAACCAGCATCGCCCCGAGCACTATTACCTGTAGCACAGTTGTGACGATCGCAATTTTCAGAAGCACCAGCGGAACCAAGCATCCAGAGCTCGCTATAATCGCCGCCGCCGAGACGACAGTGAAGAACCAGAGCCTGTCATGAATGCTCATGGTCAATAGCCGAGCACAATTATGACATGCGGGCGGGATGGCGGCCGATAGTGGCGCGCTTTGCTATTCTTGGTTGTGCGCCAGATTCACCATCGCGCCTGGCTCCTGATGCTTCTTTCTGCCGGGCTGCAGATTCTGATCTTCCCGCTGCCAAATTTCTACATTCTGTGTTGGGTAGCATTAACGCCGCTGCTGGTTGCGCTGTTACGGGCGCGGCAACCGGACACGCTGCAACTGCGCGAGGGAATCAAGCTGCTTCCGGCGAAGCCTCTCGAAGCATTCTTGCTCGCGTACTGTTGCGGGATTCTTTGGTACGGCGGCACGTGTTATTGGATTTACAAGACAATGCGTCAATACGGCGGCGTGAACGCCCCCGCTGCAGTTGGCATCCTGATTCTTTTTTGCTTCTATCTGGCGATCTATCACGGCGTGTTCGGGCTGGTTACCGCTTTGCTGGCCGGCGGAAGCCCATTCAGCCGGAGGGCGTTGCTCCTGGCGCCAGTCGCTTGGGTAGCTGTCGAACTAGCCCGCACCCGCATCACCGGATTTCCTTGGGATCTCCTCGGCACCGCTCAAGTGGACAACATCCCGCTCGCTCGCATCGCAACCGCAACTGGAGTTTACGGCCTCTCGTTCGAGATTATGATCGT
>DASPSE010000090.1:0-3093 GCA_035624085.1 Terriglobales bacterium | reverse complement strand
GTGTTCAGAATGGAATCGTCGTCGGCGTAATTGTCCACGTCCCGGCGGAAATAGTTTGCATCGAGGCGCAGCCTCCCGGAGAAAGCCTTGGTTAATCCCGCTTCATAATAATTGCCGTGCGAAGGCAGAACGTTCTGCCGTAACGAAATGGGATCGAAATCCAGCACGGTTGGCGAACTGGAGAGAAGAATGTTCTCGAAGGACGGCGTCTGGAAGACTCGGTCATAGGAGACATGCACATTCAGAGCGGCGGCCGGAAAATAACGCGAGGCGGCAACGCGCGGACTCACCGCATTCTGGTTCGCCAGTAACTGGTAGTGGTCCCACCGAAGGCCGGCGTTGACCGTCCAATTGCCGAGTCGGGTTAAGTCCTCAACATAAGCCGCCTGCTCAAAATCCGGACGACTATCGGCAAAGGCAAACGTGATCGCGGTGCCGGGGTCGAACAAGCCCAGGTTGATGGGGCACTGAGGGGCATTTACGCCGAGCGGACCCGAGCAATCGGGAATCGAGTCGCTGAAGTTTTCGTGCAGGAAGATGTTGTCGGATTCGACGCCTGCCTTCCATTCGTGCCTGCCGTGATGAACGGCAAGGCTGCCGTTGAAGTAGATTTCCTTGAAGTCGTTGTGCTGAGTTACGTAGATCGGCCACGAATCCGGGTTGGAAGAAAAATCATTGTTGTTGTCGCGTGCCATGCCGCGCAGCATGCCTACCGCGTTGGAGGAAAAGATGTGCTGGTAAGAGACGCTCCCCATGGTTTCAAAGTTGCCGCCGTTCTGGAGCTGCCCCCCAGGAACATAAACGCAATCGCTGGGCTCCTGGCCGGCGGGGACGGACGGACAGCCGACGGTGTTGTCCGCATTCGGCACCCAGGCTCCGTTTTCCTGCACATATTCGTTGGGGATTTCATAGCGCGCGATTTCATGGCGGACAATCAGAGTCAGACGGTCTTTAGGCGTCAGCTCCCGCTCATAGCTCAGTGAAGCACTGCCGGTAGTGCCGGTGTTCGTGTAATTGTTAGTGACCACCGGGTTCAAATAGTGGCTCGTCATGTTGCCTGAGGCGCTTACACCAAGCGTATTCCTCCCCCAGGTATATTCGTCCTGGGTATTGACCCCGACCGTATCAAAGCTGCCTCCGAAAGCGGTAAGTTCGCCCTGAAATCCCGGATCTTCGCCCTTGAGAGTATTGACCTCAACCACTCCGCCCATCTTCCTGCCAAATTCCGCGGGAATGCCGGCGGTATAAATCGTGAGGGATTCGACGTCATCGGCTTCGGCAGGCTCCGGACCAAAGCTAGGCGAACGGTTGTCGGTGAGCGGTATGCCGTCCACGACAAATTGTGTCTGATATTCTGATCCGCGCGGGTGAAGCACCGCATTCCCCTCGTAGAGCCAGCCCGGCTGAGAGTTCACCAGGTCCTGCATACCGCGTCCGGGCAGCGCGGTCAATTGCTCCTGTATCGCCTGCGCACCCAGCTGATTGACCGAACCCGCACGATAGGGATCGATCAATGTGGCGGAGGCGCTCACATTCACCGATTCTGAAACTGAAGCCACTTTCAGTCGAATCATGCGGTCCAAGGGTAGAGCGGAACGTATTTCCACCGGCTCGGAAACTCGAGCAAAGGCCGGTGCCTCGATCTGGACCTGATAGATTCCATAAGGCAGCCGCCTGGCATCCAAGTTGCCCTGAGCGTCGGTAGTGAACGTGTAGCGATAGTGGTTGGCCTCGCTAACCAATTCCACTTTGCTCTGCACACCGAGGCCCGAAGGATCGGTCACCTTAAGGCGCAGCTCTCCCGTATTGCTCTGAGCGAGGCTGGAGAGGCTGAAGAGCAGAATAATCGAAAGGCGACTGGCCATGTTCTCAAGTACAGCTCTTAGAAGCATAGATTCGGGAGTGGCACACTATCAACGCCATCTACGGGGCGGTGGCAACCTGGGTGACTTCGGCTGAACCTCGCCGGGAAGGAAGGCCGAGGGCACCACGATCAGACACAGCAAAGCGCTACCGACCCAGCATCCGGACCTGTCAGGAAGCTACGGTAGCGCCGCCACTTTCTGGACCCAAAAACCTGTTCAGAATCTAGCCCCTAGCATGCATTTCCTCTAGTGCATAGTGAGATGCCTGCCGGACGGGAACTTGCCGCAAATGGGTTCAGCCCCGGCAGAGCTTCGCGTGCTGACTGTCACAGGCGGTTGTAACTGCCGTCACAGCCTCATGGTGAGCGGGACACTATCGTAATTTCAGCGGGTTTGGTTCGTGAGGAGGCGCCTATGACGCCCGTATTTGATGTCTTGGTTGTGCTGATCGTCGCCGTTGTGGCGCTGGCTGTCGCCTATGTGATTCATCGATTGGTGATTGGCGGACGCGGAATCCGCGAGCTTTCGGGCCAAATGCTGGTGACTTGTCCGGAAAACCACAAGACTGCAGCCGTGAAGGTAGCCACCGGACAAGCGGCCATGGCAGCACTCGCGGGAAAACAGCATGTGGAACTGAGCCAGTGCTCGCGTTGGCCGGAGCGCGCGGGTTGCGATCAGGCCTGTCTGAGCGAAATCCTGGCGGACCCCGAGGCCCACTCGGTGTGGACGCTGGCTTCGAAATGGTATCAGGGAAAAACCTGCTTCTATTGCGGGCGGCCGATTTCTGAGCTGAGCCATCTGGATCACACCCCGGGGCTGGTCAGTTTCGACGGAAAAATCATCGAATGGGACCAACTCCGGCCAGAAAATCTTCCCGAACAGTTGGCCGCGGCGCGCCCGGTCTGCTGGAATTGCACGGTCGTGGAATCATTCCGCAAGGAGCATCCAGAGCTCATCATCGAGCGGCCCTGGAAACACTGAGATATCGTGTCATCCTGAGCGAAGTTGTCGCTCGCTAGGCGAGCGATGACGCAGTCGAAGGACCCCATGCGATTAAATCCTGGCAACGGACGCATCAGGGCGTTCTATCTGCTTCTGCGAATAGCACTCTCGCAGCACGGGGAGAATTCCCCTTCGACGTTGTGTGTTAAGAGTACTGACAGGTGAGCGATCCTTCGACTCCGCAGCTGCTTCGCACTGCGAAGCAGCCACTCCGCTCAGGATGACA
>DASPSE010000056.1:0-18752 GCA_035624085.1 Terriglobales bacterium | reverse complement strand
GCTTAGGGATGGTGTCTCTCTCCTGCACCTTTGCGGGCGCCGTGCGGTTGAGCTCGGATCAGAGTCGGTATTTGGCACCAAAACAGGAAGAATGACGACTGACGGCCGATTATCCATCGTCTTGGCCATAATCGGTGACTTCACGCCGGTTCTTGCGAGGCATTCGAAGTTGTTCTGCCCCCGCTACAGCTCTCGTGCTTGCGGAACACGCGGACCAGCCGATTTCCCTTGATGGAAGCGCAAGACCCTTCACTGCCGTTTGGACCAAGCTGGCAAAATTCCCTGGTTGCAATACTCCGTAAGTTGGCGAAGTACACCCGGCCAGCCCCTCTCGCGGAAGTACACTAGCGCCGCATCCCAGGTGGCCCCCTCCCGAAAGCCATTGTGCACAAGCACGATTCGCGTCTTGCTTACATCACCTGGGGCGGGTTCAAATACGACTTCCACCCGCGTCTTTTCGCGGCTCCGTTCAGGCTCCGGCATGACGGGAGGGCCTCCATAACCGGCACGCTCCTGGCCCTCAAAGGCGATCCACTCAAAAACTAGCTTCTTGTCCGGCACGAGTTCTAAGATCTTCGCACCCTTGGTCCCCCTGACGGAACCATCCGGGTCTGTGGCCGGGTCAAAAATAATCTCGTAACGCCCGCCCACCCGGGGGTCGACACGCGCCGCCGGTGCGAACCATTTGGTCACTCCAGCTTCGGTTGTCCAGAGTTTGTACACCTCGGACGGTGGACGGCCTGCAACAAGCTCAATGCGGATTGTGCGGTCGGTACTTTGGACTTGTTCTGCGACCAGAACACTTACTGTGGAGAATAGGGTTGCCCAGATCAATCCTTGAATCAACACATCTCCTCCTTAGCGAGCGCGACGCTTGTCCGGGCTCCGTCCAGGGTGCTGTGACTCCGGCGGAGTGGGCATAAGCAATCGTCCAGCCCACGTGCTTGTATTGCACGTGACATTTCCCCATGCGTTGCTTGCACCACCGTCCACTCGTGTCGCTCCGCGATGGCACTTTCCGGCTTCAACCGGGGCGCTCTTACTATCTATGTCGCGGGGAAGCTATTCTCGCGGAAAAAGTTTAACGTCCGTAGTGCAACTGGTCGCGCCTAACTGCGATGCGAGTCAGGTGATAGTGGTCGTGTAAGCAACGTTCGGCCGCCAATTCGCCCAGCGTACGGTACATAGGCCGTCGCTCGGGTCCAACCACCGGGGCCAAATTTCATTTCCGCAATCAAGCGCTCGGGGGACACTCGCACGACCAGCTCTTGCATACGACGCGTTTTCAGCATCGATTTCACACATGATGTCGCCTAACTTCTGTTCGCGCGCTTTCCAAAAACGCGGGCTTTCCCGCACCTGATCCTGCAGAGCGGAACTCAGCGCCCTGAACTCCCGCGCTAGCTGGTTTTCCAAGTTGTGCTTAGTTTTTCGCGTATCCTTCTCTTCGAGGTCCTTTGGCTTCCGTTCGCTCCTCTATATCTTCATTTTAGTTAACGCGGCAGGCTTCCCCATGTTCCCCGCCAGAAAGGCGGGATCGATCGGCAATCGCCGCACTCGCTTACCTGTAGCTGCAAATACCGCGTTGGCGACAGCCGGCGCCGTGCCGGAAACTGCAGTCTCTCCCATGCCGCCCATCTCCGCTCCGCTCGGCACAACGTGAACTTCAATTTCGGGCGCATAGTTCATCCGCAGCACCTGGTAGCCATCAAAATTGCTCTGCTCCACGCTGGCATCTTTGATCGTGATCTCACCCTGGAGCACCGGCGTCAGAGCAAAATTTGTGCCGCCCTCGACCATCGCTCGAATACCATCAGGATTCACCGCAATCCCCGGATCGACTGCGCAGACCACACGGTGCACCTGCACGTTCCCGTCGTTATCCACCGAGACTTCCGCCACGTGTGCGATATAACTACCGAATGTATATCGGCATGCAATGCCGCGGCCATATCCGGCAGGCATGGGTTTCCCCCAACTTGATTTCTGCGCCGCCAATTTCAATACTTCCCGGAACCTCCGCGTATCGAGCGCCGGATCATCCGTCTTATGCGCGGGAGCCACTTTGCGGTCCTCACGCACGAGATGCAGGCGGAATTCGTAGGGGTCTTTGTGTGCTGCGTGAGCCAACTCGTCGACGAAACACTCCACAGCAACGCCGTTGAACGAATCTGATACCGAACGCCACCAGGCGCGCGGAACCGCCGATTCAACCGGGAAAAAATCCACCCGGAAGTTCCGAGCCCCATAGGGCAGGACGTCGGCGCTGCCCCTCTCCTGACTGGCAATATGTTCCGGCGTAAGCTCTTCCGGACGGTCGAACACCGGCCGGATAGGAGTGGAGACGATGCGGTGCGACCACGTCAATATATTCCCTTGATCATCCAGTGCGCCCGCCAGGCGATGGAACGAGTAGGGCCGATAGAAGTCGTGCTGCATGTCGTCCTCCCGTGTCCACAGCAACTGCACCGGCCGCTTCACTTCCTTTGCTATCTGCCACGCTTCAGCCACGTAGTCCCATTGATAACGGCGACCAAATGAGCCCCCGCAGTACATCATGTGGACTGTGGCCTTCTCGGGCCGGATGCCTGCCAGGGCGGCAACTTCCCGTTGAAAAATGTCGCCAATCTGGGTTGGAGACCATATTTCGATGCCGCCACGGTGAACATGCACCGTGGTGTTCATCGGTTCCATGGTGGCGTGCGCCTGGAACGGCATCTCGTAGGTCGCTTCGATCTTGCGCTTGCTTTTCTGCAGAGTTCCAATGGCATCGCCTTGATTTACCCACACCACTGTCGGTTCGGCCGTTGCGCCCGCCAACATCTTCTGTCTTATGCTCTCCGTGCTCTCGCCTGCATGGGGTCCCTTGTCCCATGTGATCTTCAGCGCCTTGCGTCCTTGCATGGCAGCCCAGGTGGAATCGGCCACCACCGCCACTCCACCGGCGACATTGAGGTTCACACCGAAATTTGGATGAAAACCGATGGGCGGTACCTCAAAAACGGCGCGCACGCCTGGCGTAGATCTGGCAGCGCTTGGGTCAAAGCTCTGGAGCTTGCCGCCAAAATGCGGGCAGCGGGCGATCACGGCAAACAGCATGTCAGGGACTCGTACATCGATGCCAAATGCTGCGCTGCCATTTACCTTGGCTGGCACATCGACGCGCGCCATAGCCTTGCCGATGAGGCGGTAGTCCTTCGGTTGCTTGAGCGGTATGTCTTCCCCTTTGGGTACCGGAAGCTTGGACGCGGTCCCGACCAGCGCGCCATAACTCAGCTGCCTCCCGCTTGGTCCATGGATCACGGTACTGTTTTCCGCCCGGCATTCCTGTTTCGCAACCTGCCACTGCTGCGCAGCGGCGGCAATGAGCATTTCGCGTGCCTGCGCCCCGACTTTGCGCATATAGCCCCATGCGTCCTGCGTGCCTCCGCTTCCGCCCGTGCTCAAGTTTTTATAAGTCGACGGAATAACCGGCGCCTGCTCGACGCGAATCTTGGAGACATCAGCCTCAAGCTCATCGGCCAGCATCATGGTGTCGACCGTGCGCGGCCCTTGCCCCATCTCCGGGATCTCGACCAGGACCGTGATAGTGTCATCAGGACTAATTCGAATCCAGGCACTCGGACGAAAGGCTTGTGCCTCCGCCTCATGCAACCCACGCTCGTGACGAATGTAAAAACCAAGCACAAGCGCAGCGCCAGCCGCGCTTCCGGTGGCGATAAAACTTCGTCGTGAGAAGTTGTTTTCGGACGCCATGTAATTTCTCCTTGTGCCTTCCAATAACCATTCGGTGAGATACAGCAGAGGGAAACTCAGTTGAAGTTCTAGTCATCCTGACGGGTCCGCCTCAGCGGACCAGAAAGGATCTAACTCCTTGCCTTTGCCGCCCGCTGAATGGCCCGGCGAATCCTCTGATAGGTTGCACAGCGACAAATATTTCCGGCCATTGCACTATTGATGTCATCTACGCTGGGGCTCGGGTTCTGAGCGAGGAACGCAGCCGCCTGCATGATCTGGCCCGATTGGCAATACCCGCACTGCGGAACCTGTTCATCAATCCACGCCTGCTGGACCGCATGAATCCCGCTGGCTCCCAATCCCTCAATGGTCGTGATTTTTTTCGTGCCCACGGACTTTACCGGAGTCTGGCACGCACGGACCGCCTGTCCATCCAGATGAACTGTGCAGGCTCCGCAAAGCCCCAGACCGCAGCCATACTTGGTTCCGGTTAGGTTCAAAGTGTCGCGCAGCACCCAGAGAAGCGGTGTCTCGGGTTCGACATCGATATCGTGCACCTTGTTATTCACGGAAAGCTGCTGATGCGCCATGAGCAAGCTCTTTGCAGAACCAACTGGGAAGATTACGTTGAGCACCCAACGTGAGAAAACACAAGCGGGAGGAATGGTCGAAGGCAAGTGACGGATCGTAATCACATTGCTCGAATGGTCGCAGTCGGCAGATACGTATAGCAGACGATTATTTAGTCGCAGAAAAGACGGGATGAGTGGTTGCACCTACGTGATGAATCGTAATTGCGCGCCGAGATCAATTGACCACAAATCGTTCGCGAGTATCATCTCAGGGGATGAATCGCACGAGCTTCCAACCAACGGGTCAGGGCCCGACACGGCCATGGCCAGCCATCATTCTGGTTTGGGCTTTGGTCGTCCTGTTCTTCGCCGCCCAGTGGTATGGCTACGATGTCAGCCAGGGGCAAGCTGAACGGTTCATCTTTTACGTTTGGGCTTGCGCCTATATGCTGGCAGTGCTGACGCCGTCGGCAGTCTGGCTGGCCTGGAGATTCCCCATTACAGCATCGACGTGGCGGCAACGCCTGCCATTGCACATCATCGCCAGCCTGTTGCTGACCGGCGCTCAGGTTCTGCTGCAGGCTGGTTTTAGCTGGATGCGTCATCGCGACGAGATGACGTGGAGCTTTGCCCTGCGTCATTACTTTACCAACGTCGAACAGATCAGCTTCCTGACCTATTGGCTGTTGGTGGCAGCGGCGCTGTTTTATCGAACGCGCGAAGATGCTCGTGAAAGCACCCTACGTTCGGCAAAACTCGAATCGCAGCTATCCGCCGCTCGGTTGGAAATGCTCAGCCGCCAGCTTCATCCGCATTTCCTCTTTAATACTCTGCAAGCAGCGACCACCCTGGTGCATTACGATCCCGACCGCGCCGAGGAGATTCTCCTGCGTTTGAGCGAACTGCTGCGGGTCTCGCTGCACGAATCGGAACAGCAGGAAATCACACTCGCACGCGAACTGGAAATCCTGGAGAGCTACATTGCAATCCAGAGTTGTCGCTTCGGCGACCGCCTGCAATTCCAGCTCTCCATTGATCAGGAAGCGCTGGGCTGCGCCGTGCCATCCTTATTACTCCAGCCGCTGGTGGAGAACGCCGTGCGCCACGGAATCGGGGTGCATAAGGAGAGCGACACCATAACGTTACGAGCGCGGCGTCGCGACAATTTGCTACTGATCTCGATTTCGAATCAGACAAGTTTATTGAACCGACCGGCGGAGGAACTGTTCGGCCGTGGTGTCGGTCTCTCGACCACTCGCAACCGGCTCGAACAACTCTACGGCACTGAGGGAACTTCGTTTTCGTTGTACAACCTGAAACCCAAAGGCGTCTGCACCAAGATCACGATCCCGTTTCGTATTGCTCCAGTGCGGCATGACGCTCCTGCGGCCGAGGTAGCTCGGTGACCATCCGCGCCCTCATTGTCGATGACGAACCGCTCGCTCGCCGCAGCATACGCCGTTTTCTCGATAAAGGAAGTGGCGTCGAAATCATCGACCAATGCGGAGATGGCAATTCCGCAGTCGAAGCGATCCGCACACAAAAGCCCGATCTTGTCTTCCTCGATGTGCAGATGCCCGAGAAAACCGGGCTCGACGTGATTCGTGAAATCGGCCCTGATGCCATGCCGGTCACCGTCTTCGTCACCGCTTACGATCGCTATGCAATCCGTGCCTTCGATGCCAACGCAATCGATTATCTTTTAAAACCATTCGCCAAACAGCGCTTCGACATGGCATTAAAGCGGGCCAAGGAACGCATTGCTGGCAGAATGAATCTGAATGATCTCCGTGCGATCCTTGCCAGCCTGGAGTGCGACCAAACGCAGTCTGCCTATCTGGACAGGCTTACCGCCTCAGAGAACGGCCGTATTCTCCTGATTAATGTGAAGGATATCGACTGGATTGGGACCTCTGGCAACTACGCACACGTCTACAGCGGCAGCCGAAAGTATGAGATCCGGCAGACCTTGACCAGCCTGGAAGAAAAGCTCAATCCCCGGGACTTCCTGCGGATTCATCGCTCAACCATAGTAAATATCCGCCGGATCCGCGAAATCCAGCCATGGTTCCACGGCTACCACCTTATCATCCTGCAAAATGGACAGGAACTGCGGATGAGCCGCTACCAGCGGGATGTGGCAAAGCGCCTCGGTATTTCGCAGTGAATCTTTGTGTCCCTTTGTGTCCTTTGCGGTAACGCTTTTCAGGGCTTGAACCACAAAAGGTAGTCGCGCGTGCAGTTTCTTGTTTGCCGACTAACCGTCCACAAGCGCTCAGAGCTGCGTAAGCCGAAGCCATTGCTATTGACTCGACTCTTCTTGACGCGTTAGGGAATCAAAGAAGAGTGCGTGAAGCTTGTTCGACGTGCCGTCTTCAAGGTTTGCTGCTTTTGCAATTGAGAGGCGTGCATCCAATAACCTTTCTTGTGATCTCGCCTCGCCCGTCGGCGGTTCAATCTGAACCAAATCCATTCCCTTGTGGCCTTCCCGGCAGAAATCGCGGAGACCACGGCATTGGTAGCAAACTCCAGTCTTGTTTATGAGCTGGCACAGGCCATCGAAATGTCTGGCCATCGTCGACCGTGCGCTCGCCAGTCGGTGCCGCAAGGTTGGTTCAGAGATTTGAAGTATCTGAGCGCTTTCTTGATTGTTGAAGTCGAACAGATCGCGCAGCAATAAAGCTGCTTGTTCCTCGTGGTCGAGCGTCCGGGCGACACAGGCCAAGCAGAAGGCAATATGCTCCTTTATGTCAAATATAAAACTCGGATCTGACCATAAGCCGTGCGAGTTGCTCGTTGTGAGCACGGCTTTTTACACCTTCTTGTTGAGCCGCCATCTGCGCCTCTACCCTCCACCTCCGTTTCTGGCGCAAATGATCGAGGCAAGTGTGCGTAGCAACACCGAACAACCACGTCTTGAATTGGGAGTCTCCGCGAAAACCAGAAATTCCACGGAGGCACCGAAGAAATACTTCCTGCGTCAGGTCTTCCGCATCTTGCCGATGAGTGACCATCCGGTAGACGAATGCAAATAGCGGGCTACGCCAATTCGCGAAGAGCGTTTCCAAGGCCTCGGAATCTCCCTGTCGTGCCCGCTCAACGAGCGCAGCTTCCGCGAGGTTACACGGTTCTTGCGAGTCTTCAACGGACATTGTGCGTTCGATCCATGTCTTCTCATCGCATCACTTCAGCGTGGCCGCAAATGCTGGACCAACTGAAGGCGGTTTGCGAATGGATCCCGAAAATTGACAATCCGGACGATTCCCGGCTTCTCAAATACTGCGCCCTCAAACTCAACTCCTAGCTGCTGCAATCGCTCTTGTTCTCGTGTGAGGTCGTCAACCCTGAGGCAAACGACGGCTCCATCCTGACCGCTGGGCTTGGGGCTCTGGGATAGACCGATCACCATCCCGCCCTTGCCATGGCTGATTTCGCAAAAACCTGGACTTTCAAAGATCACTTGTAGACCCAACTTTTCGACATAAAACTTCTTGGCAACTTCCAAGTCGTTGACAAAGCAACCAGCGAGCATGACCTCCATATGCAATCCCCCAATTGAACAGTGCAAATTCTATTGTATTAGTCGAACAAGGCTAAGAGATGCGCCAAGTTGTTGAAAACAGGGATTCTGCTGATTCGCAGCTTGAATGGAGCACAAGAGCGCCCCTGAACAGTTGACGGGCGAGTCGGAAGTTGAGCATGGAGAGCGAAGCTCGCCAGGACGTCGGCTTGTGGAAAATCTAATATTCGCGGTCCCGAATCTGGAAACATTGTCTCCGGCGTGTTCACCCCGGTGCTTGCAAAGCACTCAAAGTCGTTCTCGCTGATTGATTGCGTCTCAGTCGGTGTCGATCGGATGCAGAGGAACTTCGAACCCATGCGCAAGCAGGTCGAAGCCTGGCAGCGCAGCGAACTAACTGATGTCACTGCGAAAGTCGTGATTTACGAAGCTTTCGTCGAGGGCAAACTGGAAGCTCCGAAGCACCTCGCCCGAACGGTGCATGACCTCTACTTCGAACCGAAATATGAGGAGTTTGGGCCGCGGACGATTTGGAGTCTGTCGAATGCCTTCACGTCGGCGTTTAAGGAACTGGGGCCGATTCCGCAATTCAGGGCAACGGCGAAACTGGGTGAGTTTCTAGAAACTCGATTCTCGCAACCGTTCTAACCTGCGGCGGTACCGGCCCGGGCCACCGATCCTTGTATTATTCCCCTCTTGCCCGGGAGGCGTTACGCGGAGGCCGACGCTTCCCCCGGACTAGTCGAAGTGGCGGTAGGAGTCCCACTCCTTGGTGAGATCGTGGTCGAGTTGGCGACAGTGGTAGATTGGCCGTTCCAAGTCGGGTCGCGCCCACTGCACCTTGAGATCGGCGACAAGCGTGACTGAGGCGCAGTGACGCTGCAGGTACTCGAGGTCGACGTCGAGGGTGATGATGCTTTCGCCGGTGTACCCTCTGCTTCCCCAATACCAGTAGGAGTGGTGACTGCCGATCGCCTTCGGCAATCCCAGTGCGGGTCCGAAGTGATCGATGGCTCCAGCTTGTCCGTAGTCACTACCGAAGATCGCGGTCTTCTCGCGTTCCTCCACGGGAAGAGCGTTGTAATAGCGCGCAACGGCTTCAGTGCGTTCCTTCCATCCGAACTGGCAGCTGTAATAGTCGGGAACTTCTGAGTGCCGGCTGTGTTCGGCCTCGGTTCGGTGCAGCACCATTTTTTGGTAGTAGCGCGCGAAGGCATCGATCGAGAGGACCGGAACGAAAGTCGGCAACATGAGCGCGGACAGGGCGCAGGCTGCGATGACGTACGCGGCGACCAAGCGGCGGCTCCACGGGTTGGCAAACCAGCATTCGGCGGCGACGGCTCCGGCGGCGAGCATGACTGGATAGATGGGCGTGACCAGGTAGTCCTTGGCGTGGAGCGTGTACATCAGCAGCATGTAGGCGATAAAGGCCCAGCCGAGAGCTCGGAAGCGCTTCATTGGCGAAGTAAAGAAGAACACGGCACCGGCAATGACGAAGGCGAAGCTCAGAATGTTGACGAGCAGCGCCTGTGCGAAGACATACTGAAGGGGCGGAAGAATCACGTGGCTGTGATGGGCGTTGATATTGTGTTGAAGCTGCAGGAACGGAAACTGCCGATGTGCCTGCCACAAGATGTTGGGCAGAGTGATCGCGAAAGCGACGGCAACTCCGCCCCAGAACCAACGACTGAGGAACCACCTTCTCCATGGCGATAGCAGGATCCCAACCCCGAGCGCTGCGAGGTAGAACGCGAGGCTGTACTTGTGCATCAGCGCCAGGCCAGCGACGGCTCCGAAGGCGAGCCAAAGGCGGGGGTTCGAGGTCTTCTCAAAGCGAACGAGAAGCAGGACTGCGGCGGTCCACAGCGGCATATCGAGGGCGTTGGTGCTAAGGACGTGTCCGAAGGCGAGAGCGACGGGGGCGATCGCTGTCAATACGGCGGCGATGATGACCGCGCGTCGCCGCCCCCCAAGCTCGAACGCGAGTCGCGCTACGAGAAGCACGCTGGCTGCCGCGGCCAGTGCGGGATAGAGGTGAATAGCAGTGAGTGATGTACCAAACGTGTGGATGACGATCCAGGTGAGCCACGGGAGCAGTGGCGGAAGATCGACGTAGCCCCACGCGGGATGCTCGGCGCAGGCCAGGAAGTAAAGTTCGTCGAACATGAATCCGTAGCGGTGGGCGAAGCAGATGAGAAGCACGAAGACGAGTGCAGCGAGGACTGCCGGGATCTTGAGGCTGACAGTTCGATCCTGTAGCCGCGATGCAGTAGGGGGCATTGAGCGCTCCGGGTGAGGAGTTTGCTATCTCCAGCCGCTTAGCTTTCCTCAGTTGTAAAACTTTGCCAGCGGCCACAGTTCCGAAAGTGGTTTCTTAATGCCACGGCAGACCATGATCGGAATATTGTGCTCCGAGGGATATATCCAGGGAGCTTGCTGCCTTGCTTCCAGCGAGCAAGTACGAAATACCTCACTAACATCGTCGCAGTTGGCTCCTACGCAGATGGTAACGTCACCACTGTACCCGCGCGGGCCCCAGAGAAAGTACTGATTGTGTCCGCTGATGACAGGCACTTTGGGATTGCTAAGGAACTCGATCGCCGCCGCTTGGCTATAGTTCTGCGCCAGGACCACCGCCTGCTTCTGATCCGCGGGCGGAAGTTCCGCGTAGATGCGATTCACGATGGCGGTCAGTTCTGTCCAGCCATGCATGCTCGCGAAGTCGCCTGGCAAATCTGCAGCAACCCGATGTCGGTTTCGATGTTCTGTCTCGAAATGTGCAAGAACGACAGGAGTTCGCTGTGGTAAGTCGCCACCCAGGCTTCCCGGAGAACTGGCATCACGAGGGGAAAGAAGACAAGGCCAAGCAGGACGGTGGCCGCTGCAATTGCCGTTCGTGCGCGGCGAAAGTTGCTGGTCCAGTCCTCGACCTGCACGCATCCGGCTGCGATGAGGTACGGATATGCATCAGCGGGGTAGTAATGCTTGCCGTGCAGCACAATCATGGTGGCAATCAGCAGCACATACCCGCATGCCAGGAAACGAACCGCAGGGCGAAAGAAGAGCCAGATCAAGCCGATGATCCAGAACGGCGCGAGTAGGCCGCTGATTAAGAGTTGTTGTCCGAGGTAGGCCATCGGGCCGACGATGACGTTCTTGCCGTGCTGGACCGCGCGCAGCAATTCGAGCATCGGGTATCCGTTGTGGACCTGCCACAAGAACGACGGCAGTGCGATGATGCCGCAAATCAATGCCCCGACGACGAACCAGCGTGAATAGAGAATCCGTCTCTGAGGTGTGAGCAAGAGCCCCATAAGCAGTGCGGTCATAAAAAATAGGACGCTGTATTTGCTCAGTACGGACACTCCCATCACGACGCCGATCGCGATCCACAGTCGAGAGTTCGCTCCCTTGGTCAATCGCACGATCCACAACGTGAGTAGCGGCCAGGACCAGAGGCCGACCATGTCTGTGTGAAGCTTCTGCCCGAAATCTGTCAAAACGGGGAGGAAAAACACCACAATCGCAGATAGGACTTGAGCGTAAGCCGCTCCGTCAAGCTCAAGCACGATGAGGCAAGTTACATAAATGCCCGCTCCAGCAAACAGAGCTGGCACGGCTCGAAGCAGGACGAGGGACGGACCGAACATCTGCGAAGCCGCCGCAAAAAGGGGTGCAACGGGTGGCTGATCCACGTAGTTCCACTGCGGGTGCTGTCCGCAGATAATGAAATACAACTCGTCACCGTGGAATCCGTAGTGGGGATTGCAGACGAGGTGAATCAGGAAGGCCGTTGCGGCGGCCAGAAGCGGAATACGAATGCGGACAGGTCTGTGTTGCAGCGTGTCTTCTACGCCTACATCTCCGGTGCGAGTGTGGAGTACTTTCGATGCCACTGTAACTACTCGAACTGGACTGCTTCTTCTAATGCTCCGTCGGCCTTTTGTGGGCGCTGAACACAATGATTGACCCGTACGTATGGGAAGAAAAGCCCGCCAAACCTGCTTCGGCCACAAGACGTTCGAGATCAGCAACGCTGTAGATGTGACCATCGCCTTTCTCCACGCGGTCGCGTACCGATTTGTATTTGATGAGGCCCGAGTTGATGCGGGCAAAGCCCATCACCGCCAGCGGCGCTCCGGCTTTCATGGTGCGGTTGATCTCGCGCAAAACTAGGAGCACGTCGGAGAAGTGGTTCAGCGATCCGGCACAGATGGCGGCGTCGAACAGGCCGTCTCGGAATGGCATCGCCTCTACCGTCGCACGGGCGAAGTGAACGTTGGGAATATGTTCCCGTTCGACATAATGGGCGCCCCGCCGCATCATGCTCATGCAGATATCAACGCCAAGAACGGTCCTGGGCGCAGAAGCAATGCGGCGTCCGTAGGTTCCCGGGCCGCAAGCCGCGTCCAGAATGACCCCGTCGCGCGATCCAACAATTTCGGAGACGTCATGTGCCAGGTGTTTTAACGACGTGCCGTGCCATCCGCCCCACAGGTTGCACACGGCCGGATACACGCAAGATTCGTAGGCGCACGCCATAAAGTTAAACAGAGGGCGAGAGTCCCAATTTCCGACTACGCGCAGGGATCGGTTTCTGCTCTCTTCGAGCTTGCCTACGAGGAAGTCGGGAATTCCGCTCACGATGGGGTAGGTCCTCGCACAGACACGGCAAGAAAGCCCGTCGTGCACCGGTTCCAGATCTTGCTTGCATGCGGGGCAGGCGTAGAATCCGCAGGACTGCCCGATCCATTCCTCTTCTGCCTGGGGAATGGTTGATTCAATAACAGCTGGTGGGGATGCCATGACGAGACTCCTGGTCGGTTCAGCGGAGGGCCGGCATCAGGTCAAGCGAAAGGCTCTTCGAGGAACGACAGGAGCTATTTAACACAGCCGTGCGATGAATGCCGTGACCCCCATCACGCCAAGAGATCCACGTCGCCTTTTGCGAAGGCAGACCAAGGGCCGAAAGCCGTTCTTGATCAACGCACACTCTTCAGTCGTTGTCGGTCTCTGTGGGCTTCGCGCTGAGGTTCTTTGGTGACATTGGACGCTGATTTCGTTGTCATTCTTGCCTCTGTTTCGGCTCTGTTCATCGTTATTTCACGGCTGCTGAAGAGCAGGAATCATCGGGGTTATTGTCGTGTTCGTGGAAAACACGGGATTGGAACTGAGACTCCGTGACAGCTATCGGCACTCTCTTTCGTTGGCTCCGTGGACTGCGTCGTTTTGCTGTGCGAAGTGAAGTGTCGAACTTCCCCCGAAGCCAGTTTCCGATCACTACCAACTCCCCAGCGACGAAGAGCCAGCCGAAAACGACTTTGTTGTGCTCCGCGAACCAACCCGGCAGGTAGATGTCAAAATTGGGGTTCCGATCAAGGGTAAACCGGGATGCCAGATCGGACAGCGGGCACCTGCCTCCGTTGGCAGCCAGCAGCCCACACTCCAGAAGAACAATGACGGTTACAATCGCCGCCCAGCGAAATCGACGCAACACACCCACGACGGGCAAAGCCAGAATGCTTGCCGCCAGAAATGCCCAAATCACCGTGTGCAACAGCTTGATCGCCGTCAGCACCGCGAGCCTCGTGCCGCCTTGACCTTCGGTTTCTGCGCTCCAAGTATTTCCGCTTCCGCTTGGAGCCAGTCGTCCCACGCGAAGCCGTCAACCCTGCCACGCTCCTCGTACAACGCGTAGGCTCGTCGGCGGATACGTTCCTCAATGTCGTTCTGTTGAACAGGCTTCGGTGAGCGGGGTTTCCGAGATTTTGATTTGGTTGTCATCGGAGTCCTCTTCATACGCTCGTCCTCATCTTTGAATGACAGCCACAGAGCATGCTGTGCTCTGGGTCACAGCATCCCTGTTCGCCCAAACCGCAGTATTAGGATGAACGGGGGGTAGACCCGGTGGGACCGATTGGACATTTCTCGGTGGGATTGGCAGCCAAACCCTTGGCTCCAAAAGTGCCGCTGGGCGTTCTGCTTTTAGCCACATGGATTCTCGACGTTCTAGCCATTGCTTTCGGCTTGGCAGGTATCGAGCGGGAAGGCAGTGCCGGACTCCCGTGGTCTCATGGTCTCTTCATGTCAGTGATCTGGTCAGTGCTCGCCGCTCTCTTAGCCACACGCATCTATCGCGACCACCGCGCAGGCGTGGTCGTTGGACTTTTGGTCTTGAGCCATTGGGTGCTGGACTTCGTTTCCCACCCCATCCCGTTTTCGAGCTTTTCTTGGCGTTCGTGGCAATGGAGCTATGGGCATCCGCTACCTTCCGATCTTCCTCTTTTTTTCGGTAGCTCGCCGAAGGTGGGACTCGGCTTGTACAACTCCATCAGTGCGGTCGAAGCCACGGCGTTGGAGCTTGGGATGTGCATTTTGGGAGGCGCGGTTTACGCCACGTATGTTTTCAAGAAGAGAAAAGCTGGAAGATCACAACCTGCATGAACCGGAGATGAACAGATGAGGAACCTAGCAGCACTGGTGTTGATATTCAGCTTGAACACATGGGCACAGCAGGCGGGGATGAAGCCGCCCCCCAGTCCTGAACCGGGGGCACAGGTGAGGCAGGAATTCCTAAGAGCGTACAACGCGAAGGACGCGGATGCAGTTGTGTCACTGTACGCTGAAGATGCCACACTGGTGAGCGATGGCGGTACGCTTAGAGGACGGGACGAGATTCGGCAGTGGGTCAAGTCGGGTCTGGATCAAGGGAGCAAGCTGGAAATGATCGAGCCAAACGTCGAAAAGAGTTCTGGGACACTCGCCTACGGGACAGGTCGGACGAGAAGACTTGTTGGTTCCGTGGTTCACCTTGGTCAATACCTGATTGTGATGGAGAAGATTGGCGGCGAGTGGAAAATTGTTCAGCACTTTTCGCTGAGCGCCGGGGAAATCCCTGCGGGAACACGTTTATCTCAGTGATGTCGGGTCTACCAGAGAAATGGGACGAGCCGAAAGCGCGTCTGGAAGCAGTATTCGGGATAGCCGGGCAGTTCTTGACGCAGAACCTTCTCCTCGTTGAGGAGGCGCAGAACGATAACGGGGATTAAAAGAGCAAAGACAGGCAAGGCGAAGTACGAGCCGAGCGCCAACGGTGTGAACAAAAACATCACGCTCCCTCCCAGATACATGGGGTGGCGCACGATGCGATAGGGACCACTAGAAATCACTTCCTGACCGGGCTCGACTTGAATCGTCCTCGCAGCAAAGCGGTTGACCTTCAAGACCCAGAACGTCATTACGAACCCGCCGAGAACGACTGCTTGTGAAAAGATCGCGATCCACAACGGCTGTTTCGACCAACCGAATCGGTAATCGAGACCGGGCAGAACAAAAGCAATCAGCCAGCCGATATAGATGAACACCATGATGCGCTTCTGCTCGCGCACCTTCTCCTTGTATTGCATCCTTCGCTCGATCAACTGGGGATCATGCCTGTAGAAGTACACAATAGCGAGGACGCCGAACACAAACCAGATCAGGATATAGACCCAGCCTTGCCAAAAGCGAAAGGAACCAGCGGGGATGAAAAGCAAAGCCCCCATTACCACTACTGCAATCGGGTAACGAAGAGCCAACTTCCATTTGAGGCTCATCCGATGACACTCCCGTGGGTCGAGTAGCGTCCGGTCCCAACCGATTGTCGCGGTCGAAGCAACCGCAATGCAGTGACGGCAGTCACGCGGTACGGGAAATCACAGCTTGCGCAATCGCCCGACTTTTCCACAGAAATGGCACCTGACGGCTGATGCCTACCTAATCTTCCTCAGCTAAACTACCGCCAGAGGTTTCTTATGATGACAACTCCAGCCAATGCCATCAGGGAAGAAGTGTGGGAACTAATTGACGATCAAATTGAAGCCTTCGGGCGACCGTCACGCCTAACGCCCTCCGAACTCAGCGAGTGTCACTGTCGCGCCGAGAGAATAAAGCAGCTTGGTCAAGAACTAGACCAAATTAGTAGCACAGTCATTCTGGAGAAGCGGTTCGGGGCGGCATAGTGGCGCTCGAAACCATAAGATTAGGTGTGCGCCACGCTTTCGTCGCAAATCGCGTGATCGCCTCAGCATAGCTTTCCATGACGGGCATCGAAACGCCAAGATCGCGACCCATCGTTGTCAGATCGTCATAGAAAGTCTTGATCTCAACTGGGTCACCGAAGGCATGAGCAGAGCATCGCTTGGTGTACTCATCATGCCGAAACATTCTTCGCATCGCCCATCCGTAGAATCGTCTGCGCAGCGCGGAATCTGTCAGAAACGGACTTGTTTCTGGGTAACGCGAGAGGTCAACTCCTCGCTGCCTTACCACTTGCAGGCATTCGCGCCCGGCTTTCAAGGCTGCTGAGGACGCATCGGTGTTATTCAGCATCGCGTCGAGGCTTCCCGCTTGAACGAGGGCTGCCCATGGGCCTCCGGTCATCGCATACTGAACCCACAGGTAGTGCAACATGTCTGAATGAAGTCTGCTCTGGATGCCTGCTGAGGCGAATAGGTCTGCTGCCTTTTTCGCGAGTGCTGTTGGTTCGCCCTCCGGTGAACCCATGTCTATCGCCTTCAGAGCCGCGACGAGGGTGCCTCCAGAAAATGTTCCGCCCGCCTTGGCGTCACCGTATATGTAGCGCGGACGGGGCAGGATCGAGTCGATCTCTTCAGTGCCTCGCCAGTTCTGCGTGAGGAGCAAGAACTCGGCAGTGCCCAGTCGGGGAACGATTTCCTTGAGAGTTTGTAGCAACGCATAGTGCTTCACGGGGACGATGACCAATTCAAAGGTGCCCGTTGATGACAGCGTTTCCACGGCATCCGGTTTGTACCGCCCGGAGAAGTTCCGCTTGTGTCCCTTGCGTCGGTCAAATAGGTCGAGCGTCATACCGTCGCGGAATGTGGCGGCTCTGCCAGACCGGACAAGGTGGACGACCTGATGTCCGCTTTCGGCGAGCGCCCAGCCGTAGATTGAGCCAATGATTCCGGCACCGACTACAAGCACGCGCATGCGGTTATCCCTTCGCACATTTCAGTTCTTTTTCCAGATCGATCTCATCGCTGGCTCGCCGGATCATGTGGGCATGTAGTCGCAAACGAGCACGGTCAAATCGTCCTCCTGCTTCGCAGACCACTCGCGGACTGAGGCAATGATCGAGTCCGCCGCTGCCGACGCCGACAGCCCAGCAGTCTCCCGCAACGACTCACGCAGCCTGTCCTGCCCGAAGAAATCTCCTGATGTAATGGAAACGTCCACGATCCCGTCTGTATAGAGCAAGAGCCGATCACCCGGTTCGAGATGGTGAGTGGCATTCGAGTATGAGGCAAAATCGAACGCGGCGAGTATCAAGCCGTTCTCTTCGATCTCTGTCACCCCACCGTTCCGCAACAGCAGCATCGGCGGGTGCCCAGCCGCCGAGTAGCGCAGTTCCCGCGAATCCGCGTTTAGGTGAACGTATGCCGCCGTTACGAACTGATTCTGCGTGTTTCCAAACAGCGCCGAGTTCATGCCCGACAAGAAGCGTGAAGGCTCGTCCGCCAATGCTCGTTGTGAAGCCGCCGCCAACTTGACCATCGAGGCTATCAGGGCGGCGGGAACGCCGTGGCCGGACACGTCCGCGATCAACAATCCGGCTTGGTGGTCGTCCGCCACGATGTAATCGTAAAAGTCCCCAGCCACAGAGGTCATCGGCACATAGCGGGCTGCTACTCGGAAGTGCGCCGACTTGGGAAACTCTGCGGGCAAAATGGAAAGCTGAATGCGGCGAGCAACGTCTAGTTCCTTCTGGATTTCGTTTAGCTGTTGATCCCGCTGCAAAGTCCTACGCGCAGCTACGTAGCCCAGAGTGCAGAGGAACGCGGCGAACCCGAAGGGCTCCACTTTAGGCGGGACGGACAACAGCCCCGCGATGTTTTCCCAGACCACGAAGGCAACGAAAATCAGAAGTCCCCAACGGATTACAGCAAAGTCGGCAGCGGCAGGACCGCTGCGTTGGGCAGAACTGTCGGTCATGAATCGAATGAGGAAGAAACTAAATGCTGCGACCACAACGATGTTATTGATAAGGTGGTAGTAGGGGGAATCGCCGAAGGAGAAGTTCGCTGCCGCAAGCGCACAGCCGATGCCCACGCCAGCGTACCCAACCGCCCGCTCAAACTGTCTCGGCAGCCCCAGAGCTGTGAAAAACAGGAATGCAGGAATGAGGACGATGTAGTCAATTCCTGAACGCAGGCGCGTGTAGAAGGCTGAGTCGGGCACGGTCATTCCGAGCAGCCTCGATTGAATCCAGAGGCGGAGCCCGTAAAGGGCGGCAAATAGGGCGAAGTAGATCAGCAGGGAGTCATGCTTGCGGCGGATGGCAGCAAACGCTGCCGCTACGAGGCCCACGGCAACGAACGCCGCTCCCAAGAAGAGATACGGAGCGTCACGATGGAATGCGGTCAGCACATCACCAGCACGCATCTCAGGGACAGCCACGCACATGCGAGGGATATTAAACGAAAACCATTTGCAGAACGATGGAGGTGTCGGAAACGATTGCCATCCGTCTTGAATCCCTGCGAGAGCCTACACTGACCAGACCTCTGGGCTTGGCACTGCCTGGCGTGGAGGAGAGCACGACGGTAGCGAGCGAAACAGATCCAGAGATGTAACTCGTGGCCCCGCTTAGCATTTCGAACTCTTTCGAAACCCTTGGGCCTGACCCCAGACGTCTCTGACGATTGAAAACAAACTTCTTGGACAGGCTTTGGAACAAGGGATCCTGTCGCGGCAAGGCAGAGGCCTCTAATCCACGGATTTGGAAACATTGTCCCTGGCGTGTTTACGCCGGTCTTGGCCAAACACTCGAAGTCGTGATCCGGCGTGGACCGCGTTGTCAGAAAAGACCTGATTCCCCCGCAGGTCGGCGGCCCAAGTTACGTCCTCGCGCTGCTGTTGTT
>DASPSE010000041.1:0-2818 GCA_035624085.1 Terriglobales bacterium | reverse complement strand
CTTGGGATTTGGAGGAATCGGTCTGTTTACCGCCAGCCGCGCCCAAAAGATTGAAAGTGTCAGCGGGCTGATCAACGTGGTCATGATGCCAATGTGGATTTTCTCCGGCGTCTTCTTTTCCTACGAGCGTTTTCCCGCCGTCTTTCAGCCGTTCATTAAGGCATTGCCGTTGACCGCGCTCAATGATGCCCTGCGCGCCGCGATTCTGGAGGGATCATCGCTGCCATCTCAATCGGGACGGTTGTTGGTGCTCGCGCTTTGGGGAGGCATTTCGTTTGTTCTGGCTCTGAAGTGGTTCCGCTGGGCGTAGCCAGTAGCGCCGGCGTCCCGCCGGCTTTCTCTGTGTGGGGCGGACACTCCTGTCCGCCTGCAGCCGCGGCCTGGCCTTGCTATTTGAGGAGTGGAAAAGCAGGTTCCTCGATTTCGCACGATCTTTCGCTGGCGAAAGATCGTACTTCGCTCGGAATGACAAATCGAGGAACTACGATTAGTGCTAGCCACCTTTCGCCCCCACCCCCGCCAGCTCCGCTTCCCCATACATCGCTTCAATCTGCTCGCGATATCGTTCTTCCACCACGCGTCGGCGAAGCTTCATGCTGGCAGTGAGCGTGCCATCTTCGGCGGAAAACTCGTCGGCGATCAGCACCACTTTCTTCAACTGTTCGAAGCGCGCCAGATCACGGTTCAATTCCGCCACGATTCCCTCGTACAACTCGCGCACCCGCGTATGCGCAACCAACTCCTGTCGCGATGAGAACGCAACCTGGTTGGCCCGCGCCCAATCTTCCAGCAACACAAAATAAGGAGCGATCAGCACCGCCGGAAACTTGCGCTTGTCGCCCAAAACCACCGCCTCGGCAATCAGGGCATTGTGCTTCAGGGAATTCTCCAGCGGTTGCGGTGCGATGAATTTTCCTCCCGAGGTCTTGATCAAATCTTTCTTGCGGTCCGTGACCGACAAGAAACCATCCGCATCGACGTTGCCAATATCCCCGGTCTTGAACCATCCATCATTGAACGCGTTTTCAGTTTCCGGCAGCTTGTTCCAATAGCCTTTGAACACCGAGGGTCCGCGCACCAGAATTTCTCCATCCTCCGCGATCCGCACCTCAACATTTAGCAAGGGCTTGCCCACCGTCCCCAGCCTGTGCGCAGTCGGCGTGTTCACTGCGATCACTGGCGAAGTCTCCGTCAGCCCGTAACCTTCATGAATGCGAATCGCCATGTCCGCGTACCACTCGGCCAATTCGCGCCCCAGCGGCGCTCCGCCCGAGATGAACACCTGCACCCGCCCGCCCATTCCCGCGCGCACCTTGGAGTAAATCAGCCGATTCGCCAGCCGCCAGGCCAAAGAATTCGGCGTTTGACCCGACGAAATTTCCTCTCGATGCGCCCGACCGACCGACTTCGCCCAGCCATAAATCTGTTTCGCCGGAAAGTTCTTGGCTTTCTGGTCCACTTGACCGTGAATTTTTTCGTAGACGCGTGGTACGCCGATAAAGACCGTGGGACGCACTTCCTGCAGCGCTTTGGGAAGCTGATCGATAAACGGAACGTACGCCAGCGTAGTTCCCCGGTACAACAGCCCAAAGTCGACATTGCGAGCCGTGACGTGCGAGAGCGGCAAAAACGACAGACTGATCTCGCCCGGCCCAAAGTCGAAGCCCGGCAACCATCCGCTTATATTCGAGGCGATATTCCCATGCGTGAGCATAGCGCCTTTGGGTATGCCGGTTGTGCCCGACGTATAAATGATCGTCGCCAGATCGCCGGGTCCTGCAGACCGCGCCGCCGAATCAAATTCCGGATCGCGTTCCATGGGACCATCATGCATGAGCCGCTGCATGTGAAAAGCGTGCGCGGTTTCAACCGCGTCCATCACCACGATTTTCGCCACTGCGGTCTGCTGCCTGATGTTGCTCACTTTCCCAAACTGCTTCTCCGTGGAAACGAAGACCACGCCTGCTCCGGAGTCGCATAAGATGTAGCCGACTTGTTCTTCCGTCAGAGTCGTGTAGATCGGCACGACCACCGCGCCAATGAGCAGGCAGGCAAAGTCCGCAATCGCCCACTCCGGCCGGTTCTCGCTGAGGATGGCAACGCGGTCTCCCTTGGAAACGCCCCATTGCTGAAGCATACGGGCCACGCCCACCACATTGCGATAGAACTCGCTCGAGGAGATCGACACCCATTGAATCGCCTGGCGATGCATCATGACCACGCGGTCATTGCGCCCGGCGATAGCGAAGAAAATATCGTTAAGCGTATCGAGGCTCATTGCGCTCTGGCGCTGTTAGGCACCTTCTGAGCTCCTTCAACAAAACTGTACTTTGTTCGGTGTTCCCGACGCAATGACGTCTGCTCGGTTGTCGATGAACGATAATGGCGCTCAGAGAAAGTAGCGCCGGCGTTCCGCCGGCAAAACCCCTGATGGGAGGACGGGCGTTTTCCGCCCGTCCAGGCAAACTCATGCTGCGGTCAAAAATTCGTACTGCTCCTTGTTTAACGGCACTACGCTCAATCGACCCTGCCGCACCAGCGGAGAATCCTTGAACATCTTGTTCGCTTTCACTTCCGCCAGAGTTACCGGCCTGGGCAGCGGTTTCCCGGCTTTGATCTTGACTCGCGGGTTCTTCGCGTCCAACACATCCACCGAAACCACCGTCGCCGTCCCGACCGCGCTCTTTTGATCCGCGGTTTCATAGATCACCAGCCGCTCACCCGGCTTCATGCCACGCAGATGTTTCAATGCCACTGGATTCGATACGCCATCCCAGATCGTCGTCTGCTCTCGCTGCAGATCGCCAAAGGAATATTC
>DASPSE010000036.1:0-9085 GCA_035624085.1 Terriglobales bacterium | reverse complement strand
AGAGAAGTTGAAGATATGGGCCAACTCCGGCGGACCCAGCCCCATGATGGCCGCCAGCGGCATGCCGTGGACGTTGCCGCTGGGAGAAGTATCAGGTGTGTTGATGTCGGTGTGTGCGTCGATCCAGATAAGGCCGATCTTCTGGTTCTGGCGACGGTAAAACTCAGCGACTCCCGACACCGTGCCGGCTCCCATGGAATGATCGCCCCCTAAACACAATGGAACTTTGCCGGCCTCCAGCGTTTTCAAAACTAGTTCGGCATGTTTGGTGCAGGTCGCGGTAATTTCCTTCAAATATTTAGCGTTGGGATGGCCTTCTTTTTTCTGCTCTGGAATTGCGACCGCAATGTTTCCTCCGTCTTCGACGACGTGGCCCAGCGCTTCCAGGCGTGCTTCCAGCCCGGCCACCCGCACTGCCGAAGGGCCCATATCGACGCCCCGGCGGGATTGGCCGAGGTCGAGCGGAACCCCGATTACACGTATTTTCTTTGGAGTGATGTTGGGGAACGATGGAGCTGTGGTGGTCATAGGTTAAGAACTCACCGCCGAGAACGCCGAACTCGCCGAGTCTGGAAATTCATTCACAATCCGTTTGAGTCCCTCTTTCAATACTCGGCTATGAAAGTTAATCAAAAGTCCCACTCTCTTGTGCGCCAAGCGGAGGTAGGAGAGAAGCTGGGCTTCATGAATGGGAGCAAGGTGTTCGACTGCTTTGATCTCCGCTATTACGGTGTCTTCGACAATCAAATCGATCCTGTAGCCGCAATCCAGCTTGACTTCTTTGTATAGCAACGGCAAAGGTACTTGCTCGTCAACCTTGAGATTGCGTTCTCTCAACTCAAACGCCAGACATGCTTGATACGCAGACTCCAGCAACCCTGGTCCTACTGCCTTGTGTACTTCAATGGCGGCTCCGATGATCCGTCGTATTATGAGATCCAGCTTTTCTTTCTCTTCCAATCCTCGGCGACCTCGGCGGTGAATGCTACGGATAAAGCCTATACAGCATTCTCGGGAACGGGATGGTCTCCCTTACGTGCTCCAGACCGCAAATCCAGGCGACAGCTCGCTCAATTCCCATGCCGAAGCCGGAATGCGGCACGCTGCCGTACTTGCGCAAATCCAAATACCACTTGAACGCCTCCTGTGGCAGGCCGTGCTCCTGAATACGACGCAGCAGCAGATCGTGGGAGGCCGTGCGTTGCGAGCCGCCGATAATTTCGCCGTATCCCTCCGGCGCCAACACATCCACACATAAGGCCAACTCCGGACGCTGCGGATCCGGCTCCATATAGAATGCCTTTACTTTTGCTGGATAGCGGTGAACCATAACAGGTTGACCGAACTGCGACGAAATGTATGTTTCGTCCGGCGACCCCAGGTCTCCGCCCCATTCGAAATTATTCTCCAACGCGCCTTTCGTGTGGGCCTCCTGCAGCATCTTCACCGCTTCGTCGTAGCTGATGCGTGGAAATGGCGGTTCTATCTTCTCCAGCTTGGCAGTGTCACGGCCGATGGTCTGCAGATCGGCACGGCGTCTTTCTAAGCAACGCTTCACCAGAAAACTGATAAATGTTTCGGCGAGTTCCATGAGGTCTTCGAGTGTGGCAAATGCGATTTCCGGCTCGACCATCCAGAACTCAGTCAAGTGCCGGCGGGTTTTCGATTTTTCGGCGCGGAAGGTTGGTCCAAACGAATACACCTTCCCGAGCGCCATGGCCGTGGCTTCGATATAGAGCTGGCCAGACTGGGTTAGAAACGCCTGCTCGTCGAAGTAATCGACCGGAAATAGCGTGGTTGTGCCCTCGCACGCGGCTGGCGTCAGGATCGGAGGGTCGGTAAGAGTGAATCCACGGTCGTCCAGAAAATCACGCGCTGCTTTGATGATCTCAGCCCGCACTCGCAGAATTGCCGCCTGCCGAGGCGTGCGCACCCAGAGATGGCGGTGCTCCATGAGGAAATCGACACCGTGTTCCTTTAAAGAAATGGGATAAGGATCGTTTTCCGAGACACGCTGCACGACCTGGACATTGGAAACGTCCAGTTCATATCCGCCCGGTGCTCGCTTATCGGCGCGAACTTTGCCGTCCACGATGACGCTGGATTCCTGGGTGAGACCCTTCACCGACTCGAACACTTCAGGGGGAACAGCATTCTTTGCTACCACTCCCTGAATGACCCCAGAACCATCTCGAAATTGGGGGAACAGCAGTTTGCCACTTTCGCGGAGGTTGTAGAGCCATCCGCGAATGGAGACGCTATGGCCCTCGTGCTTGCCGACATCGGAGATGGTGGTTATGGGAAACGTCATCGTTCGGGATTTCGATTTTCAAAACGCCGATTCGCAATCGGAAATTGGAAATGTCACTGCCAGTTCAGTTGGCTTCGAGCCTCTGAAACGCCTCACCCATCTTTTCCGCAGGGTTGACTTTCTCGTCCCCCTCAATCTCCAGCAGCATTGGCGGCGTGTGCGGCGACAAGCGCAAAAGCCCCATCGCTTGTTTCCAGTCAATGGAACCGCTGCCCGGCCAAAGATGAGAGTCACGGTCCTTGGCGTTGTCATGAACGTGAGTGGATCGCACGTAATCCTTGACTGTCTCGAATGCCTCCGCAACGTTGCTCATGAGATGCGCGTGCCCGAAATCGAAGCAGACACCTATGTCGTCGAAGTGCGTAGCCTGAATGAATTCCACCAACCTTTCGGGCGTGGACATCTCATTGGGAATATTTTCGAGCAGGATGCGCACGCCTAACGGTTTGGCAAAAGCGCGCAGGTGCTCGATTGAGGTCATGGCAGCTTCGAACTTGCGCTCGTCGAAAGACTCGCTGCCCACGCCCATGTGCTGAATCAGGAAGCGAAACGGAATCTGCTCGGCAATCTCCAGCGCGCGCTTGATTTCGTCCATGGCGTCGATGCGATGAGCGCGGTCGGTCGAGGTTACGTTCACCGGAGGCGCCCCGGTCCGTCCCCATTCGTAGTCCGCGAACATGGGCGCATGCACCGAGTTCAACGGAATCCCACTGCCGCGAAACCAGTCGGCAATTTCGCGCACATGCTGCTTGCGGTTGGCATAATCAAGGTGCTGGCGCGCGGCGAAAATTTCAATGGCTTGCGCGCCGCCGCGTACCAAGCCATCCAGCAGCCCCGGGTGCAGCCGCTCCTTCACATAAACGTACGTGGACATCGCTTTCAGCATTAGTAGCCGACCGCCTTCCCATTATTCCTGTCGTCGCTTGCGCCCAGCCGCTCCCCGGTCCTCGGATCAATGGCAATGCACTCCGCGTCACTCCAATAGCCGCGCCAGTCGTCGCCCTTCCCAACGCCGAACTTGGTGTTATATCCCATTTGCTCAAGCGATTTCACCGTGTCCGGAGAAAACCACTGCTCCACACTTAACACGTCAGGCAGCCACTGATTGTGGAAACGCGGCGCGTTGACCGCTTCCTGAATGTTCATTTCGTAATCCACTACGCCGATTAAAACGTTAGCGACAGTCGTGATAATCCGCGAGCTACCCGGCGACCCCAGCACCAGAAACAATTGATTATCCTTCAGGACGATGGTCGGAGTCATGGACGAGAGCGGTCGCTTGCTCGGGCCAATCGCATTGGCCGGTCCTTGGATCAGCCCGTCCGAGTTCGGTACGCCCGGCTTCGCCGCGAAATCGTCCATCTCGTCGTTCAACAGAAAACCCAACCCTTCGGCGGTGACCCGTGATCCAAACCAATCGTTCAACGTGGTAGTTACCGATACAGCATTTCCGTCGGAATCGACGATGGAGTAGTGTGTGGTGTACGGCGACTCCCGCATAGCAAGCAGTTGAGGATGCTCCTTAGCATACTGCTCCAGTTCGCTGAAGATTGCCGGGCGCTTCAGGTCTTTGCTGACGCTGGCGCGCGCCGGATCAATCGATTCCCGCCATGCCGCGCCATACCTCTTATCGATAAGCTGTGCTACAGGAATCCTTGAGAAATCGGGATCGCCCATGAATTCCGCACGATCATAAAACGCGCGCCGAAAAGCTTCCGTAATCAGGTGGACCGATACCGCCGAGCGATTCCCCGTTTTCGCCAGATCATACCCTTCCAGGATGTTCAGGATCTCGAGCAGCACAGTTCCGCCGGACGAAGGCGGGGGCGCACTGATGATCTCATAGCCGCGATACGACCCCAGCACCGGAGCGCGCTCTTTGACTTCGTAGTGGGCCAAGTCATCGGCAGTGATCAGGCCGGCACCTTTTTGGATGGAGGCCGCCAGCTCTCGCGCCATCGCGCCGTGATAAAAATCATCCGGATCGCTGGCGATGCGCTCCAGCGTTCGCGCCAATTCAGGCTGCCGGAAAACTTCACCCGGCTTGTAGAAATTTCCGTCACGTTGAAAAATGCGCCGCGACTCAAAAAATCTACCCAGATACTTATCCTCGCGCATGTCGCGAGCTTCCTCCCAGCTCAGCGCATAACCATCGCGCGCCAGCTTAATGGCGGGAGCGATTACCTGGGCGAGCGTCAGCTTGCCAAATTTCTTCTCCGCATAAGCCAGGCCCGCGACCGAACCGGGGACGCCAATCGCTCGATACCCGAGCCAGGCGTCGTCGCTCACGTCACCGTGCAAATCGAGATACATGTTCGCGGTGGCCGCCGCCGGGGCTTTCTCGCGAAAGTCGACGAAGTGCACCTTGCCGTCGGCCAGGCGCAGCAGCATGAAACCGCCTCCGCCGAGGTTTCCGGCCGCGGGATGCACCACGGCTAGAGCAAACCCGGTGGCGACTGCCGCGTCCACCGCATTCCCGCCCACCCGCATGATTTCCACGCCCACTTGCGAAGCCAGTTCGTGCACACTGACCACAATGGCATGACGCGCATGCACTGGCTGCGTCGACGCTACCGCCCGAAGCGTCAGAAGGAAGACGATCAGCAGCTTGCGGATTCGGGGCATGTGATGTTGGGGCGGACTTCTGAGGCTAGCCTAGCGAGTTGCAGGGAGTCAAATGAGTCGTCATCAGCGTTTTTCCTCAGTGCCCGACGCGTCCTCTGTGGTTTTGTCTTCTCGCTTTCCTTCCACCGCGCGCGCTGCGGCTCTTGCTTGACGCGTTAGATTTCGTTTTGGCCGCTACCATCTCATACGATTGTCGAATGCACTCCTCCAATTCCTCATCGCGCACGGCATCCAACCGATCCAACATCACCCATTTGTAGCGCCCGACGTAAGGCGCAGGCCGGATATCCTCCAGCTCGCATAGTTCCGCAAACCTCTCAGGCGTGCACTTGAAGCACAAACGCTGCGGCACCGAATCCAGACTGAGGGTGACGAAGATTTTCCCACCGATTTTGAAGCAGAGATCGTCACCCCATTGCAGGTTCTCGGTGGCACGGGGAAAAGAGAGGCAGTATTTGCGAATCGACTCAGCATTCATAGGAAAAATCGCAATATGTCTGCAGCTCGACGCTACTAAGCTCCCTCATTCGGTTATACTGGCGCGCGGTTCTTACTTCACTTCTGGAGTGCGCTCATGAACCGGTACCACCTGCGCCGTATTCACTTCTACATTCTATTTCTAGCTTCCGTTCTATGCCTGACAGCAGCGGATAATTCATCATCCCTTCCCCCACCACCTTTAGCGAAGAAGATTCCAAAAATCACGGAAATCAACGGCCGCAAGCTGGTGGACAACTACTACTGGCTGCGCGACAAGCCGAATCCCGAGGTGAAAGCTTACCTGGAAGCGGAGAACGCTTACACCGACGCGGTGATGAAGCCAACGGAACGTCTGCAAAAGAAGCTCTATGACGAAATGCTGAGCCGGATCAAGGAAACCGATGTTGACGTTCCGTACAGCGAGGGCGGCTACTATTACTACTCCCGCACCGAGGCCGGAAAGCAGTACCAGATTCGTTGCCGCAAGAAAGGTAGTCTTGATGCGCCCGAGGAAGTGCTGCTCGACATCAACCAGTTGGCGAAGGGCCAGGTTTTTATGGGCGTTGCTGCCTACGCCGTCAGTCAGGATGGCAACTTCCTCGCATATTCCACGGACAATACCGGCTTCCGGCAATATGTGCTGCACGTGAAGGATCTGCGCACCGGCCAAGTGTTGCCTGATCACGCGGAGAAGGTCGGGTCGGTGGTCTGGGCGAACGACAACAAGACTTTGTTCTATACCGTGGAGGATGCGGCCAAGCGGCAGTATCGTCTATACCGGCACACGGTGGGCACGAACGGGTCAGATGCTCTTGTTTATGAAGAAAAGGATGAGCGCTTCGACGTCGAGGCCGACAAGACCCGTAGCCACGCGTACATATTTCTGGTTTCCGGCAGCCACACGACGACCGAAGTCCGCTACATTCCCGCCGATCAACCGATGGCCGAGTGGAAGGTCATGGAACCACGCCGGCAGGACATTGAATATTATCCCGATCACAACGGCGATTTCTTCTACATCCGAGTCAACGACGCCGGGCGGAACTTCCGCCTGGTGAAGGCGCCGGTCAGCGATCCGCGTGGCCGGAATTGGCAGGAGGTGGTTGCGCACCGCCCGACCGTGATGCTCGAGGACATCGATTTCTTCAAGAACTATTACATATCCTATGAACGGGAAAATGGGTTGCCCCAGATTCGGGTGACGGATTTGGCCAGCGGAGAATCGCGGCGGATCGAGTTTCCCGAGCCTGCTTACGTCGCCTTTCCTTACATCAACCGCGAATATGATACGACGAAGTTTCGCTACAACTATCAGTCATTCATCACTCCGCAGTCCATCTTCGAATACGACATGGCGGGTGGCGGGTCCGCGCTGCTGAAACAGAAAGACGTGCCGGGAGGGTACAATCGCACGCGCTATCAGGTGGAGCAGGTTTATGCAACAGCCCCAGATGGGGTCAAAATTCCGATTTCCGTCGTGCATCTCAAAGGCGCAAAGCTGGATGGCACAGGGCCTCTGTATCTGGAGGGGTACGGCTCCTACGGAGCTCCTTTTGATATTTTCTTTAATTCGAACTTGTTCAGCATGGTAGACCGCGGCGTAGTGGCGGCCGTTGCGCATATTCGCGGAGGCGGTGAGATGGGCAAGGCCTGGCATGATGACGGACGAATGATGCGCAAGAAAAACACGTTTACCGACTTCATTACCTGTGCCGGATATCTCGTCGCCCAAGGCTACGGCTCGAAAGACAGGTTGGTGATCGAAGGCCGAAGCGCCGGGGGACTGCTCATGGGAGCGGTTCTCAACATACGCCCGGATTTATTCCACGCCGCGCTGGTGGGAGTACCGTTCGTGGACGTAATCAACACCATGTTGGACGAGTCGTTGCCGCTTACCGTCACGGAGTTTGAAGAATGGGGTAATCCCAAAGAGAAGGCGGCGTTCGATTACATGATTTCCTATTCTCCTTACGACAATATTGAAGCGAAGGCGTATCCCAACATGCTGGTGAAGACTTCATTCAACGACAGCCAGGTGATGTACTGGGAACCGGCGAAGTATGTGGCCAAAATGCGCGCGCTGCGAACCGACCATAATATCTTGATCTTGAAGACCAACCTTAGCCCAGCCGGGCACGGGGGAGCATCGGGGAGATACGACCGGCTGAAGGAAGCGGCGTTTGATTACGCGTTCATCCTGACCCAGATGGGAATTGAGAACTGAAGAGCTTTGGATAAGGTCTGACTCGAAGACCTGAACAAAAAGGCCCTTGCACCTCCCAGCATCTATCGTGCAAGGGCCTCGAGTTTTATTGCTGTAAACAATATCGACTAACGCCGGAACCCTGTCGGTGACCGGGATCACATGGTGCGTAAGCAGCTTCCCATTTCGAAGTTGTACGCTTCTAAGCGCGAAGCGGGCGACTACGCTCCCTAACTCCTGGATTCCGTACAGGGCCTTGAGTAACCTTTAGTTGTTGTGGGCCACGGCGCATACTTGAATTCACAAGCGTTATGTCCTACCTCCCTCAATTACCGGCCCCTTCGGTATCCCATCGGCGCGGTGGCCCCCGGGTGCAGTTTTCGGAAACTACGCCTGCTGTGCTTCGCCTTTCAGATGGCGAGCGGGTGCCAGGAACTTTGCAGTTGATTTCTGTTACTGGCGGGTTGCTAGGTCTGTCTCGACCCTTGAGGCCGGATTGCCTCGTAAGACTGATGTTTGTAGCCCCGACCGGATCGGTACTGGGCGTCGCCAAGATGCTGAGTCCGGTATCCTGGGGGCTGCAACCTTTCTGCTTCGTCACTCTGCGCGATGACGATCAGTCGCGACTAAAGGCTGCGATCCGGTCGTCTCTGGAAAAGGCCGCTCGCGATGATCAGCAGAGCCGCCGTGATGCCCTGCAAATCGAAAAATCCAGACTGTGGTAGGCCGGGGTTTCTGATGGGGTGTGGGTTAAAAATCTTTACAAAAGTTCTCTTACCTCCGGTGTAAAATAAATCTCACCCCTCCGACCCGGAACGGCAATGTTGTCGAAGTGCGTCAATCCGAACTGCTCTGCTCCCTTTCATTACTTGCGCGATGGAAAACTATTTCGCTGGGACGGAATAGGAATAACCCACCACCTGGAAGCCCTTTCCCACAACAACAAGCCAAACCGCAAAGTGGAGTTCTTCTGGCTTTGTGAAAGCTGTGCCTCCCGCCTGACTGTAGTGTTTCAGGAGGGAGTCGGCGTCACTGTCCGCCCGTTGGCTCGCATTCACAAAGCGGCGTCATGAAGGCTGGCTGACAGTCGGGCAAACAGGATATTTTCCGCTGAGGGCATTCCAACGAATTACGAAAATTTCCCCGAGCATTCGAATGCCATCGCGCACGGGATTGATCCGCGTGCCTTCGCGGTGAGACCAGGCTACGGGAACCTCGATCACAGCGAGGCCGCGCTTTCTTGCCAGGTAAAGCAACTCGGGGTCGAATCCCCAGCGCTCGATCCTTTGCAGCGGGAAAAGCTTTTGTGCGGCATCCCGCGTGAACGCTTTGAAGCCGCACTGCGTGTCCTTGAAATTCAGACCCAGAACGAGCCGCAACGCCAGGTTAAAAATGCGCCCGAGAAACTGACGATACAGCGGCTGCCTCTTAATCTGCAGCTCGGCTTTCACCCACCGCGACCCGAT
>DASPSE010000025.1:0-32081 GCA_035624085.1 Terriglobales bacterium | reverse complement strand
ATAAGTAATAGTAAAGCGATGGCGAAGGTCGAAATTCGAGCGGCCATAGTCGCGGCGCAGGTTCCGGCTGTCTTCCGGCGGCCCTTGATAAAAGCCGCCGGCGCCTGATGCATCATCCAGCGATTTGGAAAACGTATAGCTGGCCCGGAATGTCACGTTGGCGGCCGAGCGCTGGGCGGAGACCTGCAAGCTGTTGTAGTTCGAATACGCGATATCGGAAAGCGTGTTGATCACGCGAAACTGAGGGAACGCAATCGCAAACGGCCGACGAGCCTGCTCGCTCACTGGGTCGGAACTCCCGGGGGTTGGCTGATTGATGTCAATCACCACCGGCAAGTCAGTGCCGCGCGTGCCGTAATATGCGATGCGCACAGATTGCTGGGTGCCCAGACGTTGTTCGAATGAGAGATCAAAGTTCTGGTAGCGCGGATCGGGGAAATGGGTGCTCACAGCAAAAACATCGAAGGGCGGCTGCGGCACGGCGCCAAAGATCTGGACACCCGGGCCAAAGGGCACGGGTGCCGGCGGCGTAATCGTGAAGATTGCACTGGAACCGATCGGATTGAATATCGGCCCTGCGAGTACAGAGTTTGCGTTATTGCTTTCGTCCATCAATTCGTCAAACGACGGGGCATCGAAATACATTCCCCAGCCGCCGTTTAGCGTGCGAGAGCCACCTAATCCGAGCGAAAACGCGGCGCGTGGTGCAAGATCGCCCAAGTTCGGCTTATATTCGTGCTCAAGTCCAGCAGTGCCGACCTGCACCAGCCCCGCGTCCGGAAGGAAGTTACTCAGCCTCCCCTGCTTCTCGGTAGGCACCGAGAATTGGTCGTGACGTAATCCAAGCGTAACCTTAAGGCCCGGCCGAAGCTGCCAGCCGTCTTCGATGAATGCGGCCCAGCGATGCTGGCGCAGGTAGCGTTGTGAGTCGCCACGCGCAATTGTGGTTACACCGGGAGCAGGAAGGCCAGCAAGCAGGTCCACCAAGCTGGCAATCGCGAAGTCGCTCGTGAGTTGGTCGCCGAGCTGTGAGCCATCAAACACCAGCCGCCCGCGCATGCCTGTGTCTGTGAAAGCATTTTCCTGGAGTAATGTTATGCTGACGCCGAACTTCCATTGGTGCGCGCCGTGATTCCAAGCGATATGATCCGAGAAATCGTACACGTTGCTTACGCGGCCACGTGGAAGCGAGGAAGGGGCACCGAGATTTTCGTATTCCCCAGGCGCGATATCGATTTCCGGCAAACCGGAATCGCGGACCGAGTTGACTCCGGTGTTCAGGCCGATTGCCGTTGCATTGAAACCCGTGTCTCCAGGAAACGTCGTTTCGTTGTAACGCGAATAACCGAAGCGGGCAGAGTTGACCAATCGCGGTGACAGCGCTCGCTGCCACTCGGTAGCAAACAACTGCACGATGTCGTGGGATTGCGAAGCGTAAGCCGGCAGCCGCGAGCCTCCTCCCAACCCGAACTGTCCCTGAGGAAATCGCTGGCGATTTTCGCCGGCAGCATAGGAGGCGGAGATACTATCCTCGCCCTTCTCGCCGTGATCCGCCTTCAACGTCAGCGTGTTGCCGTCGCTGCGCCCGATATCAGAAAAACTGAGCGGACCCTGGCCGAGGGAGGCGGGGTAGAGCGCGAGAATAGGTGAGGCCAGCGAGTTCACCGAATGGCCGGCTCCTTGGACGAGCGATGTGGCCGCGGCGATTTCCGCCTGTGTGGGAAATCGGGACGCGAAGGTAACACCCACTCGCTCGTGTTGCCCTTCATACGAACTGAAGAAACAACTGCGATACGGCAGCGGCCCACCCGCGGTGAATCCGAATTGGTTGTTCCGAAACTCAGGGCGAGGGCGCCCAAAGGCATCGTTATAGAAATTGTTAGCGGCTAGCTTGTCGTTATCGAAAAATTCAAACAGTGACCCGTGCAGCTTCGGCCCACCACTCTTGATCGTGGTCAGCACAGCCGCCCCTGACGGACCATACTCGGCCCCACTGTCGGTTTGCACCTCAATTTCCTGGATGGCATCGAGCGGCAGCAGGACCGCGGGAGCTCCGAAAGCGCCACCCTGCCCGATCGCTTCTGCGCCACGGAACGGGTCGAGGTTATTCGTTCCGCTGACGATATAAGTGTTGAACTGCTGGCGGCTGCCATTGACTGGAAACGATCCAAACGTACCCCCAGTTGCGCCGGCGCCTGGGATGAGCGTCTCGAGATTGCCTGAGGCCTGCCCGCGTACGGGCAGCGTGCGCACCTGCTGTCGCACACCCACGCTGTTGACCTCGGTCACCGCGTTTGACAGTGCTCGCCGGGGATCGAGTGTGATCTGCAATTGCCTGGTCTCCCCAGCCTGCAGCGAAATGCCTGCAGCTTCGATGCTGACATACCCACTGTGCGAAGCGCGCAACCGGTAGTCGCTCGCAGGCGCGAGGTGGGCAAATTCGAAGTGGCCGAGGTGATCGCTCACTGCCGTTGCCTTTGCTTCGGGGCGAGTTCCGATAAAGAGCAGCACCTGAGCGCCCGCGACCGTATTGCCGCGTGTATCTGAGACTCTGCCACGCAGAGCTGCCGTCTGGCCAACAGCCTGCACTGCAACAAACGTGGAAAGAAGAGCCGTGACCACGCGAATTTGATGGACTCGCCGGCACCAGGTCAGCAAGAACGGCTGTGTGAACTTACGCAATGTAGTGGTGAAGCGCTTTTTTATGCTCTTCTGAACTGGACAGTGATTCCGAAGGCATCATACCTCCGATCTGCGCGTTGTGCATGAACCTGTAAATTTGCCATTCGGGAACCGCTGTTGTAGCCAGTTCTGCGCACCTTCCTAAATGCCACTCCTCGACTGCCACAATAAATGTCACGATAAAATACGCGGATTAGCAACAATTGCTGCGCTATACTCGTTCACCACTTGTCATAGGGAACATCCATGAGACGCCGCGCGTTTGTATTGGCAGTGCTTCTGCTGAGCCAAGCCTCCGGCCAAAGTGTTTCGGCCGACTCGAACCCGAAGGTAAGAGCCATCACTGGCTTCGTTCGACTCAATCCGGAGAACTATCAAAAGCAAGTTTCTGATGCGCTCGCCGTGGTGCGGAAAGTAAAAGCAGAGTTTGAAGCTTCCGGATACGAAGTCGAAAGTGTACGTCTCACAACGCAGCCTCTTGGCGAACTCGTAGTAGGCATGTCACAAGACCAAGCCTTGGAGTTCTCTCCGCCTTCGACCAGCTTGCCGTCAAAGAGGACTTTGCACCAAACGTCGGGCCGGCCATGGTGCACGATAGCGATGATTCGACACCGATGCACTTGTTACAGGGGCTCCTGGCGACGGCTGTCCGCATCAATGCGAGTGCGATTATTGCCGATCAAGATGGAATTCATTGGAAGACGATCCGCGAGGCAGCCGATCTCGTGAAATACGTCAGCGAGCATAGCCCTAAGAGTGCGGGCACTTTCAATTTCGCAGTTACCACCATGCTGAAGCCACTCGGACCTTTTTCCCCCGGTTCTTACCACCTCGGTCCTGGCAATCAGTTCGCTATTGGGTTCGAGGGGGCGAACGTGGTGCAGAGCGTGTTTGCAAAAGATAAGGGCAACGTAGACGCGGCGATAACCGATCTGACCTCGGCGCTGGCGAAGCACGCGTTGGTGGCCGATGCCATCGGCAAGAAGGTCGCCGTAGAGACCGGTTGGACCTACGTTGGGATTGATCCCACCCCGGCGCCCCTCGGAGATGTTTCGATTGGAGCGGCCATCGAAACTTTTACGGGCGCCAGATTCGGGTCCAGCGGAACCATGACGGCAGCACGCGTTATTACCACCGCTGTCAAGGCCGTACCCGTGACCCAGGTGGGCTATTCCGGGTTGATGGTGCCGATCATGGAGGATAAGCTTCTGGCGCAGCGCTGGGCTGAATCCACATATAACATTGATTCTCTGCTTGCGTATTCAGCAGTGTGCGGCACCGGCCTCGACACTGTCCCTTTGCCGGGCGATATTAGCGTCGACCAAATTGAACGTATTTTCGAGGATGTGGCTTCCTTAGCCACAAAGTGGAACAAACCTTTGTCGGCACGGTTGCAGCCACTCAAGGGCAAGAAACCCGGCGATCAAACAGACCTCGAAAGCCAGTTTCTATTCAACACGACCGTGCATCCGGCTCCTTGAGGCAGGCGAGGCTAACCTGATGGCTTGGTAAAGTCCGGTATTGACAGGCTGCTCGTGTAATTAAGTTGGTGGGTACAGATCTTGGGCTTCGAGGAGTGCGCCGTGACATTCTCGATGGTTGAACTCATGGAGACGCAAAACCGTGAACAGTACGCCTTGCACAGGCGGTACATCAACCCCAGCCTCGCACGGGTGCAGACGATCATCGGCTTCGACAAGATATACGTGAGGGGAGAAGGCTCCTATTTGTGGGATGCCGATGGCAACCGCTATCTGGATTTGTTGTCGGGGTTCGGCGTCTTCAATCTGGGGCGCAGCCACCCGGTGGTCAAACAGGCGATCCAGGATGTCCTCGTCGCAGACCGTCCTAACCTGGTCAAGATGGACTGTCCGCTGCTGGCCGGGCTGTTGGCTGAAGAACTCGTCAAGCGAGTGCCCACCGGACTCGACGCGGTCTTTTTCGCCAATTCCGGCGCTGACGCAGTAGACACCGCCCTCAAGTTCGCGCGCGCAGCAACCAAGCGGCCTCGCATGCTCTACCTCGACCACGCATTTCACGGATTGACTCTCAGCACGCTTGCCCTCAACGGCGGAAAAGAATTCCGCGACGGCTTTGAGCCGCTGATGAGCGGGTTCGATGCTGTACCTATGAACGATCTTGGGGTTTTGGAGAGCCAACTACGCCGCAAGGATGTGGCCGCTTTCATCGTCGAACCTATTCAGGGTAAGGGTGTGTACATCCCCGCCGACAACTATCTGCCAGAGGCCCAACGCCTGTGCCACAAGTTCGGCACGCTGTTCATCTGCGACGAGGTTCAGGTTGGCATGGGACGCACCGGACGCTTTCTCTGCTCTGAGCACTGGAATCTCGAACCCGACATGGTGACCCTGTCTAAGTCGCTTGGTGGCGGCTACGTGCCGGTCAGCGCGACCATCGCTCGGCGCACAATTCATGACGCGACCTTCAGCCGCCTGGACCGCTGCCAGGTGCATTCGACGACCTTCGGGCAGAACGAATTGGCCATGGCGGCGGGGTTAGCCACTCTTTATGTCATGGACAATGAACGGCTAATCGAGCGTAGTGCAACCATGGGCGAGAAGCTTCTGAAAGGGCTGGCAGCTTTGCAAGAACGTTACGAGATGATCGCCGATGTGCGCGGCAAGGGCCTGATGATTGGGATTGAATTCAAAGCTCCCAGATCGCTGTCGCTGCGGGCGGCATGGACTGCCGCGGAGACTGCCCGGAAAGGGTTGTTTGCTCAGTTGGTGGTGATGGCCCTGATGCAAGAGCATCACATCCTGACGCAGGTGGCTGGCCCCGATGTAAACATCATCAAACTGCTGCCGCCGCTAATCATCGGAGAACAGGAAGTGGAGATGATCGTCGCAGGCTTTGACGCCGTGATGAGCGAGGCGACAAGCATTGGCGGCCACGTTTGGGCACAGAGCGTGCAACTGGCCCAGCACGCCCTTGGACGCCGAGTCTAGGCCCCTGTGCAGTGCCGGGTGCGGATTGATGGCTGATGTGCTGCGAAAGCCAGCGAAAACAAACAGACTGCGTCTACCGGGCTTCGATGTCCACTACGTGGATCGTATCGGTTTTCGGATCGAGCACTCCGTGCAGCCGGACTTTCTCCCCTACAAACTTACGCGGCAGGTCCTGATTGTCCAGGTGATAGACATTCTTTCCGGAAACCAACACGAACTTACCGCCCAGCCGTT
Organism: Terriglobales bacterium; assembly: GCA_035624085.1. Taxonomy (GTDB): domain Bacteria; phylum Acidobacteriota; class Terriglobia; order Terriglobales; family Acidobacteriaceae; genus JAFAGX01. Next base: position 26,196 of record DASPSE010000025.1, on the reverse strand, counting down.
CGATGCAATAAATGGAACAGGTGCCAGCCGTGTGTCCGGCCGCGCCGGACTTGGACTTCAGCATCTCCTGGTGCGATTTAGTGAGAGAGTGAACATTGAAGGCGCATTGGCTATCGGAGATTTCACCGCGAAACATGGCGGCTTCCTGCGCGCCGGTCGGCGCGGAAAGCGCCAGCGCCAGCGTTACGAGCATGGTCAAACCTCCGACTCGATTCATGAGACCTCCCCGCATTCAGGGCGTTACAACAAATTTCATCGACATGCCCTCGTGGTCCGGGCTGCAAATGACCGTGCACACCACTACATACTCACCCGGTTCCTGCGGCGCCGTCATCAGGAACTCCTGCTGGCCGGGCTTGAGGAGCAGGTCCCAGCCATCCACTTTCGAGCGGTCCTTCGCGCGCAACAGCGAAAATCCATGAATCGAGCCATCCCGATTCCAGGATTTCGCTTTACGAGCGGTGATCCGCAGCAAGACCTGCTCACCGGCTTTGACCGAGATTTCCGGCTTCCTTTCGCCGGCAATCTTGTAGCGGCTGTCCTTGTCCGCGAGCACTGCGATTACGCGAGGCGGATCGCCGGCGGCCGAAATCCGCATCGTAGCCGCTGCCATCACACCGAGGACGATCCATCGTCTCCCACACATTGCTGATCTTTGGAAGTTACTGTGTCATATAAAAGAGGACCAGCCGCATGTCCTCGTCGGTGATCGTCGCTCGGACTCTCATGTGGCGAATGATCGTCGCCATCATGCGGGGTGGAAATTTCTGTGGCGCAGCGTGGCATCGCCCGCAGTTGGCGCGGAATCTCTTCTCACCCTCCAGACGCATGGTTTCCGCTTCCGCTGAATTGCGAACCACCGGTTCAGTCGACGTATTAGTTCGCGGCGAGGCGGCAGCCACTCCAATCGCCGACATCAGCGCCAACAGCCAAATGCCCGCCAGAACCTTGCTTTTCATTGCGCCACCCGTCCCAGCGGCACGGCAAAGCGATAAGCGATGCCCGCTGTCCATAAATTGAAGTTGCCCGCGTAGCTGAACTGGCGGCCGTAGCTGCCCACCAGCTTCAATCCGTCGCGCAGGTAGTAATTCAATCCGAATTCCCCTTCGCGAGTGTTTGCGCCCGGCAGCCCCAGGGCTTCAGCCTCGTCAGGGCTGATCTGGCCATTGAAAAACTGCTCCGCTCTCGCCGCGAACTCGAGATGCCGCATGGCCTTCTGCCAGAAGAGGAGCTGACTGAATCGGTAAGCGCCGTCAACCCAGTAACCGCTCCCCTGGTTGGAACGTGCATATTCGGAGTGCACGTTGAGCGGAAGCCGCGTCGGTTGCCATGCGAAGTGGAACCCGAAGGAATTCGTCCGCTGATCCTGCAGCAGCTTTTGCCAGGAAGCGCCAAACTCAATCCGCGGGCCGGGCAAAAAGACGCCCATGCGTCCCCCGATATCGCGATTCGACTGCAGGTTGTTGTGCCCCGTGCTGATGGCGGAAACGTACGCCGCATAGTTGAAGTTGACCCGGGCATTCGCTGGGAATCCGCCGCGCAGCATCATGCCGTCATTCGATTCCGCGGATAGCGGCAGAATCAGGGGATCTTGTTGCAGGCTGCGAATCCAAATGGGATAAAGGCGCTCGTTAAAAATTCCGAACGGGGTAAGAAATCTCCCCACGGTGACGGTCACGAACGGGTTGGCGATGTAATCTACCTGGGCATAATCGAGATTCTTGCTGACCATGCCACCGTAGGATCCGCCATCCGGAGGACGCTGGAATGCTCCTTCGAATTCGGCCCGCGATTCCACCAGCCAGCGATCGCCGAGCGGGAGAAGCACGACCGGATTGATCTGAGCATCCAGCTGATTCTGTCCGGCGGTCACGAAATTGAAGTAGCCGGCGGTGCCGGTAAGGACGGGAATCGGACGATCGGATTCCGTTGTCTGTGCTAAAAGTTGCGCGGCCAACAGAAAAGACAGGAGAAATAAGGTTTTACCGCCGCCGCGCGGGGTCAGGGTTCCTGCGCGTGGCCGTTCTGAATTCTGGCGATGACAAATCACAACTCATCCTCACTTCCCCGCTGATGATCCTATTGTCCGCGTAAGCTGTTCCGTGTTGAAAGTAACCGAAGTAACGAAAGATGACTCGATTCGAGCGCCCTGGCCGGAGGTCCCGGCGCGGCGCCAGCCGATGCACGGAGTAAAGCCAGATGAGTAAAATACAGGTTGACTGGCCCGGTTCTAAAATCACGAGGTGGGAAACTAGGTACCGGCTCGATTCCGGTCCCCGGGCACCACGGTTGCATGAAGTAAACGTCTCTCAGGAGCGAACCTATGGCGACAGACACAATCGTAAAAAGTACCAGCATGACCGGCGAAGAAATGATTGCCCTGGCCAGGAAGCACACGCTTTATGAGTGGTCGGCGCAATCGAAAGTCGATCCCATCCCCGTCGCCGGCGCCAAGGGAGTTTACTTTTGGACGCCTGAGGGAAAGCGCTTTCTCGATTTCAACAGCCAGTTGATGAGCGTCAACATCGGCCACGGCGACCCTCGAGTGATCAACGCCATAAGCGAGCAAGCGGCCACGTTGGCTTACGCGAATCCCTTCATGGCGACCGAAGCGCGCGCCCGCCTCGGCGCAAAACTCGCCGAGATCGCACCCGGTGACATCGACGTATTTTTCTTCACCAATGGCGGGGCAGAATCCAATGAGAATGCCATTAAAATCGCGCGCTTCGTCACCGGTCGGCAAAAGATTCTCGCCCGTTACCGTTCGTATCACGGCGCCACGGCCGGCAGCATGACGCTGACCGGCGATCCCAGACGCTGGGCGAACGAGCCCGGCATGCCCGGCGTGGTTCACGTGCTTGATCCCTATCATGGAATTGCGCGCGGCTGGGAATCGGCCGAACAGTCGCTCACCATGCTCGAAGAAATAATCCAGCTCGAAGGCCCGCAGACGATTGCCGCATTCATTCTCGAGCCTGTCACCGGAACCAATGGCGTGCTCGTGCCTCCGGATGGATATTTGCAAGGCGTGCGGGAACTGTGCACCAGGCACGGCATCCTCATGATCGCCGATGAAGTAATGTCCGGCTTCGGCCGCACCGGCGAGTGGTTCGCCGTGAACCACTGGAACGTCGTTCCTGATCTGATCACGATGGCGAAGGGACTGACTAGCAGCTACCTGCCGCTCGGCGCCGTCGGCATGCGCCGCCCGATTGCGCAGCATTTCCAGGACAAAGTGTTTTACGGAGGGCTTACCTACAACAGCCATCCCATGGGCTGCGCCGCCGCCCTGGCTACGATCCGAGTTTATGAAGAAGATCACCTGATTGAAAACGCGCGCAAGATGGGCGCAGTGATGAAGCAGTTGTTGGCCGATCTCGCCGCGCGACATCCCTCGGTGGGGGCCGTACGGTCGATTGGATTGTTCGGCATCGTCGAGCTGGTGCGCAGCCGGCGGACGCGGGAGCCGCTCGCGCCATTCAATGGCACTTCCGAAGAGATGACAGCTCTGGGAAAATTCTTCCGACAGGAAGGCCTGTACACCTTCGTGCGCTGGAATACTTTCTTCACCAATCCTCCACTCTGTATTAAGGAGCAGGAGCTTTTGGGAGGTTTCGGGATCATCGATCGAGCCCTCGAGATTATAGACAAGGCCGTGAAAGACTAAGCTGAGGTACCTTTGGTCCGGGAGGATGGATGCGCAAAAGCCTCTTACTTCTATGGGCACTGACGACGTCAATCGTGGCCTGGGCTCAATCGGCTGCACGTCCGGAGATTCTGGTACTCGGGACATACCACATGGCGAATCCTGGACACGACATCTACAACATGCAGGCGGATGATGTTCTCTCTTCAAAGCGCCAACAGGAAATCGCGCAGCTCGTCGAAGTCTTGAAGAAATTTCGTCCTACGAAGATTGCGATTGAAGCTGATGTAGGAAGCAAGCGCGTAGCGCAGGAGTATTCCGACTACCTTGCGGGAAAGTTCACCCTCTCGCGCAATGAGACCAATCAGATCGGATATCGCTTAGCCAAGGACCTCGGACATACCGCGGTGTACCCGGTCGACGAGGAAGGCGATTTTCCCTGGGAACGGCTGCTCAACTACGCGAAGGCCAATGGCGTTGCAGAGAAGCTTGATGCGCTTGAGGCGAACTGGGGCACGCTGGTTAAGGACGAGGATACATTCCTACGATCGCATAGCATCCTCGAGACCTTGGAGTACATGAATTCCGATGCGATGGCCACTAAAAGCATCGCCTTTTATTACGCCTGTGTGCCCTATGGAGATCCAGGCGACTATGCGGGACCAGACCTGCTGGCTGCGTGGTATCAGAGAAATATTCGCATTTATCACAACATCGTGAAGCTAATTGAATCCCCGACTGACCGCATTCTCGTGATATATGGGGCCGGTCATCTCGGATGGTTACAGCAGGATGCCGCCAACGACGCGAGCATCAGGTTGCGAAAACTCGCCGAGTTCACCGGTCAGCAGTGAGCAACATTCCGGGGAGCCGAATCACTGGAAACGGCCGAGGATCGCGTGCCCTATCCGCTCACACGGGCATCGTCCCAATTTCCGCGTCGGACGCTGCTTTTGGTCCTCAGGTACATCTCCCCTCCGTGCTTTGCCAATCCCCAAAGACGAGCGTAATAAAGAGGTTGGGGCCTTCTCGAGCAAATGCGGCCTGAGACGCTTGGGGCAGGCGGGCGGAAACCTTATGCAGATTGGGGTTTACGGGGCGGGTTATCTCGGAACGGTGGTTTCGGCCTGTCTCGCGGATTTTGGAACCCCAGTTTTATGCTGCCATCCAGATAGTTCCCGCATGGTTGAAATGGCCCAGGGCACCGTCCCTTTTCACGAAAAAAACCTGCCGGAAGTCATCAAGCGTAATGTGCGCTCCGGCCGCTTGTCCTATTCGACCGATGTCGATTCTTTTGCCCGCAAAGCACAGGTCATCTTCCTGGCGGAAGACACTTCGCAGCACCTCACCGACCTGGCGCTGCGAATCGCCCGCGCCGCCTCTAAACCGCCCATCCTTTCGATTGTGACGCCGGTTCCCGTTGGCACCGCCTCGGGCATTGAGCAGAGCATCAAGCAGGCCGGATTGCGCGCAACGATCGTATCTCAGCCCATGTTCTTCACCTCAGGCTGCGCCGTCGAAGATTTCAATTGGCCGGATCGCATCATCCTCGGCACTTCTTCAAACGAAGCCGTACTGGCGTTGAAACAGATTTTCCACTCTCTGGTGATGCGCGGAGTTCCGGTGATCGTCACCAGCCACGAGACCGCGGAACTGGTTCGCGAGGCCGCCACGGCCTTCGTCGCCGCCAAAATTTCGTTTATCAACGAGGTTGCCAGCCTGTGCGAGCGGGTCAACGCCGACGCGGTCCACCTTTCGCTGGCCCTCGGACTGGACAAGAAAATTGCCCCTCGCTGCTTGCAGCCCGGAGCGGGTATGGGAGGCTTGTTCGCCGAATCCGACATGGAGGCGCTGGCGGAACTGGCGCGCGAGAAAGGCGTCTCGCTCAAAATTCTCAGCGCCGCGCGCGAAGTCAACCAAAGCCTGGCCGACCAGGTTCTCGACAAAATCTCGCGCTACGCTCAGTCCGTGCAGGACAAAGATGTTGGAATTCTGGGTCTCGCGTTCAAACCCAACACCAATTCGGTTGCCGGGTCTTCTTCGGTGCGGTTGGTGAAAACCTTGATTGCCAACGGGGCGCGAGTGCGCGCCTACGATCCGGTGGCGATTCCCGATGCCCGCTCAGAACTCAACGGCAGCGTCAACTACTGCGATTCTCCCTACGCAGCGGCCGAAGGTGTGGATGCGCTGGTGGTTGGCACCGGCTGGCCCGAATTTCGCGCCCTCGATTTTGCCCGCATCAAACAACTCCTGCGGCGTCCTCTGATCGTCGATACCAAGAATCTGCTCGACTCGACGCGTCTGCGCGCCATGGGCTTCGAATACGTCGGCGTCGGCCGCTAAGAAGTCTGCATCCTTTCTGATCCATTCCACTACTCTGCTGATTGTCATCCCGAGCGAGCCTCTTTTGCGCAGCCAGGGATCTGGGCGAGCCGCGCGAAGTGTCGCGTTCTGTGCGACACAATGAATCGCGCGTTTGGCTCGCTTCCTTGTTAAACTGCGCCATTCACTATGGGTCCACTCTCGCACAGCTTGTTATAATCGAAGCGCAGCGGTGGGAGTAGCTCAACTGGCAGAGCACCGGACTGTGGCTCCGGACGTTGTGGGTTCGATTCCCATCTCCCACCCCAGATTTTCAATAGCTTGCGGCGGGCGAAATCATTAGGAAATCAGTTCAGCCCTTTGACATCGCTAATCTCACGATCTTCTCATGAGCAGAGCGCATGTCATCCGATACGGCGTCACCATGGATATGCATGGTGGTGCGAATATCAGCGTGGCGCATTAGTTTCTGCTGGACTCCTATCGGAGTGCCGGCAGAATCGAGCCGCTGGTGTATGATAACGATAACTACCCTATTCAAAATAATCAAAATAAGAAAAACTTTTCTAGATCGTAGATTGTCTACACCGATCTCGGATTTGGATCAATATTTGAAATTCGGGCTCGATCCTTATTTCCGGTAATTTTTCCTGATCAACGAGATAATTGCCTTTATTGGTCGAGATCATCTCATCGTTGTTTCTTTTCTTAAGATTTTGGATCTTACGTGTGTCCGGCCTTGGCGGTTCTCGCTCGGGCCTGTGCTGGGTCGGCGTGGAAGCCACGTCAATTCTGTCGCGCTGGCAGCCGCTTTCTGGCGGCATGGCCCGGAGATGTACCGTCAAACGCAAACCCAGGGCATCCCCTGGCCCAAGCTTTAGGAAAATGACCTAGGCGACCTGTTCGCGTTCCTCAACGCCAAACCGGGGGATCGCCAGAAATGAAATTCCCCCGGCTCGGCTCGCTGCCAAAACGTTATCCCCGGCTGTGCCGATCGCCGTTTCGCAGAAGTCAACGAGAGGTTTTTGCAATGGAAGCCTCAATCTTTAACTTCGCTTTCTTCATTCTTATCGGACTTGCCATACTTGGCCTATTAGCCATGGCAACGACCGCTATCGTGATAGCGGTGAAGGCCGCATGGTCATGGCTCAGGGCACACGTCGTCTGCTTCTTTTCTGGCCTCCTAAGATCAACACAGTTTAAGAAGAAATAAGCGCGAATGTCAGAGCACTAAGAAAAATTTCTTCCATGGGGTTTACGAACGACATTATTTGGTCCAATCGCAGACACGGATCGGGGCGGATGAACATCTCTTGACAATTATCCGAGCCAGTGTGACCGACATAAAATCAGCGCAATTCACAAACAACAAGGAGGTTTCAGATGAAAAAGGTGTCGGCCCTTTTGCTCGCGGCATTTCCTGTCTTGATTCTGCTGTTTCTCACAGCGCTGAACCCGCTAAGCGCGTTGGCGGTCCCAAGCTATGCGCGCCAGACAGGTTTGGCTTGCAGCGGCTGCCACTACACGCCTCCGGAACTCAACCCTGCGGGACGGCGATTCAAGCTGCTAGGTTATGTTGATAAGGCAGATGAAACCAAGGTCATAAAGACGGACGGAAGCAAATCGCGTGCCGCGCTTGACCTTCTCAGTTCGCTGCCCCTTTCCGTAGCGCTTGAGGCCTCATTCACAAACACCGGGTCACCATTGCCGGCAACCCAGAATGGTAATTTTGAATTTCCGCAAGATATATCGCTCTTTCTTTCTGGGGCCTGGACAACCCATGTCGGCAGTTTTCTCCAAGTGACGTACGACACCCTAGATAACCATTTCAGCAGCGATAACACAGATATCCGTTACGCGAATAAGACGAAGCTAGGTGATAAAGAACTGGTTTACGGCCTCGACCTTAACAACAATCCGACGGTAGAGGACCTTTGGAACGATACCCCGGCGTGGGGTTACCCGTGGATCGCCAGCGATTTCGCACCCATTCCCGGCGCCACTCCCATCATTAATGGTCCCTTGGCGCAGGATGTGGCAGGATTCGGGGCCTTCGGAATGTGGGACAATCATCTGTATCTGGATTTTGCCGGTTATCGCTCGGAGCATGTGGGCGGTCCTCAGCCGAATCCAGGCACCGGCTTTACGTACAACATCCGCGGCCTTGCGCCATACTGGCGCGCCGCCTGGCAGCAAGCGACAGCAACGACGCAGTTTGAGGTAGGCACCTATGGAATGCACATGCAGTCTACTCCCCAAGCCATAGCCGGCCTCGAGAATGAGTACACAGACTGGGCTGTAGACACCCAGATTGATCGGACGTTATTCAGGAAGGACGTGCTTTCGCTGCGAGCAACGTACATCCGCGAGAACTCCGATTTGTTAGCCAGCTTCGTTGCCGGTGCGGCAACACAGCGCTTGCACCATCTAAATACCGCTATGGCGAATGCCGAATACCATTTCGGCAATCGGGTTTCGGGAACATTCGGCTGGTTTGATACCAGCGGAACTAGCGATCCTCTGCTGTTCGCTCCAGCTCCAGTGAGCGGCTTTGCCAATGATAGCCCGAGGAGCGCCGGGTATATCCTGAACTTCTCCTATTGGCCATGGCAGAATCTGCAGCTCGCCGCTCAATACACCGGGTATACTCGTTTCAATGGCGGGTCAACCAACTACGATGGGTCGGGTCGAAACGCGAGCGCCAACAATACGGTCTATCTGGATGCGAAATTCATTTTCTGAAACACCAGTTAGCGATTATCATTGCACGTTCAAAAGGAGAACAGTGCAATGAGGGATACTGCATTCGTCTTAGTGGTACTTATAGCTGGGTTGTGCATCGCGGCGTCGGCGGGTGATATTTCTGGAAAAGTTGCTGGAATGAAGGGCCATTCTGTGGTTTACGTCGACGCCATTGCCGGCAAAACCTTTCCCGCTCCCAAACAGCACCCGGTCATGGATCAAAAGGGACTGCTCTTTGTGCCTCACATCATCGTCGTACAACAGGGCACCACCGTTGAGTTCCTTAATAGCGATAATGTGCAACACAACGTCTTCTGGTCTTCGATCGGCAGCGACAAGAAAGCCGGACACAATCTAGGGACGTGGCCCAAGGGCGAAAAGCGTTCCTACACCTTCGACAAGCCGGGCGTCGTGCCGCTGCTCTGCAATGTACATCCGGAAATGGCGGGATATCTTGTTGTCAGCCCAACTCCCTATTTTGCGGAAAGCGACGACAGTGGCAATTACAGGATCAAAGACGTTCCGGACGGCAACTACACGCTGGTGGCCTGGCATGAAGGCGCCAAGAACCAATCCAAACCGGTCACGGTATCGGGCGACACCAAAGCGGACTTCACGCTGAGCAAGTAAAGGACAAAGGGGAGTCGTTTTTAGGACTTTCCATACTCCTTCCATGTCCATTTCAGCTACACTAGCTGGCTCGGACTTCCGCTCGACCGATGCTGAAGCGCTACAAGAACAAGAAAGTCGATGCCGATTGGCTGAACACCAATTTCCCCTGCATGATGGCTTGCCCGGCGCACACCAACGCCGGTCGTTACGTCGGGCTGATTGCAGAGGGCCGGTTTGAAGAAGCCTATCGGTTTGCTCGCGATCCGAATCCGCTAGCCAGCATCTGCGGGCGCGTGTGCGCGCATCCGTGCGAGACCGCTTGCCGGCGCGGCGAAATTGATCGTCCGATCTCCATCCGCGCGCTGAAGCGTTTCCTTACGGAGCGCCATGGCCCGGAGTCCAAGCATCACGTCGACATCAACGCGGACCGCGTGCAAAAGAAGCTTCCACACAAGGTTGCTGTGGTGGGTGGTGGGCCAGTCGGGCTTTCCGCAGGGCACGATTTGGCCTTAATGGGGTATTCAGTCACGATTTTCGAAGCCGCACCGGTCGCTGGCGGAATGCTTTATCTGGGAATCCCCGAATATCGCTTGCCGCGAGATGTCGTCGAGGCACAGGTGCGCGAGATTTTGGAAACGGGAGACATCACGCTGAAACTCAATCACGCGGCTGGGCGCGACTTCGTGGTTTCTGATCTGCGACGGCAGGGATTCGACGCCGTGTTGATCGCGGTAGGTGCGCACCGCAGCCGCGATCTGAGTATTCCCGGCGTCGATCTCGACGGCGTTCACAAAGGGATCGACTTTCTGCTGAACGTGAATCTCGGCTACAAGTTCACAATCGGCAAGAAAGTGATTGTGATCGGCGGCGGCAATGTCGCCATGGATGTGGCGCGCTCGGCGGCCCGCGAAGTGGTCAAGCAGCACGCCGGCGGCGTCCAAGACTTGGAACCTTCTGCCGAAAGTGTCTCGGCTGTCGCCACCCGCGAAATGGTGGACGTTTCGCTCTCCGCACTTCGTCTGGGCGCTCGCGAGGTCGATATCGTGTGCCTGGAACGTCGTGAGGAAATGCCGGCGGCTCTGGAGGAAATTGAAGAGGCTGAAGCCGAAGGAATCATTCTTCAGCCCGGGCGCGGCCCCAAGCGCGTGCTTGGAAAGGATGGCAGAGTTGTTGGACTGGAAACCCTGAACACGAAGTGGGTTTTCGATCAGAACAAGCGCTTCAATCCTGCGTTCTATGAGGGGACAGAGAGTGTAATTGAATGTGACACCATTGTCATGGCGATCGGCCAGGCGCCGCGGTTGGACTTTCTCAAGCCCGAGGACAAAGTGGAAATCTCGCCCAGAGGCCTGATCGCGGTGAATCCGCAAACGCTGATGACTTCTGCGCCCGGCATATTTGCAGGCGGCGATTGCGTCTTTGGCCCGCGGCTCATCATCGACAGCGTGGCTGACGGAAAACGCGCCGCGATCGGCATTGACGAGTATCTGCGCGGCGATAAACATCCCGAGCCCATCATCGAAGTGGAAGTCCTCCGGCGTCACGCTATGCCGCTGGGTTTTCTCGACATCAGGCGGCAATCCGTGCCTATGCTTCCCCTGGAGCGGCGTACTGGCGTAACCGAAGTTGAGGTCGGCTACGATGCCCAGACCGCGATGGAGGAAGCTCAGCGTTGCCTGCACTGCTGGGTGAACACCGTCTTCGAAGGGACGCCGGAAGATGGCAGTTTGTGCATCCTGTGCGGTGGCTGCGTAGATGTCTGCCCAGAAAACTGCCTGGAACTGGTTTCACTCGACCGCATTCAATTCACCGCTGAAACCGTGCAGCACATCCGCCACAACCAGGAATGCTTTGGCGTCGAACTGGACGAAGTTGCTGCGGATGAACTCGGCGTGGTTACCGGATCAGCGATGCTCAAGGATGAGACCCGCTGCATCCGCTGCGGCCTGTGCGCCATGCGTTGCCCGGTAGGCACGATCACCATGGAATCGTATAACTTTGTTCCCGCAGAACCGACGGGTTTGATTTCGATTCAGGCAATCAACGCAGGGTTCAGCTCCTCAAGGCCGGGCACCGGAGCGCCGGTTGCGGGAGGAAACGGATAGCTATGGCAGACGAGAAGCAAACTGACGGTGAATTTGGCGCCGATTTGCATCGGCGAGAGTTCTTCGTGAAGCTGGGTTTGGGCTCGCTGGGCATCGCGGCGGCAGGCACGGTCGCGTTTGGTTATCAGTTTCTATCGCCCAACGTGCTGTATGAAGCTTCTCCAATCATCAATGCCGGCAAGCCTGAGAGCTATCCGTTGGATTCGGTTACGCTGGACGTGAATTCGGGGATTTACATTATCCATTCGAAGGAAGGGTTCTTTTCGTTGAGTGCGGTTTGCACACATTTGGGCTGTCTTACAGCGTGGAAGCCGGACTTGGGAATCATTGCCTGTCCCTGCCATGGCAGCAAATTCAAACAGGATGGTGAAAAGATCGAGGGCCCGGCGCCCAGGCCGTTGCCCTGGAAGCGCGTTTGGCTGAGCGACGACGGCGATCTGATGGTTGACCGATCGACCGACATTCGTCCCATGGAGTTTGTGAGGGTGTAAGTATGGCAAGTAGCCCAAACTATTTCGATCAGCTACGCAAGAGCCGGGTGTGGCGCTCGATTTTCCGCAGCGGCACGGGTGCCAGCACAGTGCACCGCGCACTCGCCATCCAGCAGAACGTTTTTCTGCACCTGTTCTCCACCAAAGTGCGACGGCGGATGCTGAGCTTCAGCGCAACCTGGTACCTGGGCACATTGACGTTCGGGACATTTCTGATTCTGGTCGCGACGGGCGTGTTGCTGATGCTTTATTACCATCCATCGGTGCCGCAGGCGTACGCCGATACTAAAGACCTGCAGTTCGTCGTTTCTTCGGGACTGTTTCTGCGCAACCTGCATCGCTGGTCGGCGCATGCCATGGTGTTTCTGGTATTCGCGCATATGTTCAAGGTTTTTTATCGCGGCGCATATCGCGCGCCACGCGAGTTCAACTGGGTGATCGGGATCATTCTGCTCCTGGTCACACTGCTGCTGAGCTACACGGGATATTTGCTGCCTTGGGACCAGTTGGCGTACTGGGCCATCACGGTGGGATCAAACATCGCTTCGGCGGTGCCATTGATGGGCAACAAGATTCATTTCCTGCTGCTCGGAGGTAATGCAGTCAACGCCAATGCGTTGCTGCGCTTCTACGTGTTGCATTGCATGATCCTGCCTTTGGCAGCCATCTTCTTTATCGCGGTTCATTTCTGGCGCATCCGCAAGGACGGCGGCTTGTATGCGCATCAGAGCGAACCCGCGACGCTTCGTGCCCAGGCAGCAGCAGCGAAGGAGGCGCGATGAGCGACAAGGATTTCGTCACCGGCGTGGACTCGAACGCAAAGAAATCCCCGCGGCGAGTGGTATTTATAACGCGACGAACCTCTGCCCAGGTGAAGGCTGCGGATGAAGATCAACTGCAGACTTTTCCGGAGGTGCTATTTCATGCGGCAGTTGCCATCGAGTTACTGGCCATCGCCTTGGTGGTGATTTCGCTTTTGTTCAACGCGCCGCTCGAAGGTGTCGCCGATCCTTCACACACGCCGAATCCGGCGAAAGCCCCTTGGTATTTCCTGGGACTGCAAGAGCTGCTGCATTATTTTCCGCCCATTGTCGCCGGAGTCCTCGCTCCGACTTTGGTGGTGATCGCGTTGATTGTGATTCCGTACTTCAACATCAACATTGAAGCGGAAGGACTCTTTCTGAAAGATCGGGCGCGTCGGCTACCAATTTTCTATGTGGTTGCGGGGGCCTTGTCTTTCTCTCTCCTGCTGTTTCACGTTTACGCGGCGTTGGTGCCCACGCTGATCATGGCCTGGCTAATGGCGCTGGCGGCGTCGAGTTCGCCGCAGTCCCCCTCAGTGTTTCGGGGGTATCTGGCATCGAAGCCTCTTTCGTTCTGGATCATGACCTGGTTCTTGTCCGAGCTAGTGGCGCTAACGGCAATCGGCACGTTCTTCCGAGGCCCCGGCTGGTCGTGGGTGTGGCCGTGGACAAGTTTCTAGAAGATAAGGGTGCAATTGGCAGGCAACGGGAAATCCGGTTCGCTCTGGCAGCGGTTATTCGGTGACAGCGTTCGCGCCTTTGGCGTGGTCAGCGTGCTGTTTCTGATTTCGCTGGCGATTGCTCCGGCGAAGAATCACTTCAGCGAATGGCGCCACTATCAGAACCAGTACTTGAAGATGGCTCGCGGACGCGGCGAAGCAATAACGTTGCAACGCCACTTTCAGGGAGACATTCAGCAAATCTGGGTGCCAGATCTGGCTGTGGTCGATCGCTGCACCACCTGCCACGTCGGACTGAAAGAGGCCAGTCTGGCGGATGTCGGCAGGCAGCCGTTCCGCAAGCATCCGGTTATTCCGCATACCTTGGATCAGTACGGGTGCGTGATTTGCCATCGGGGGCAGGGCGCGGCGACAACGGTCGAGGAAGCGCACAGCAGCACACTGGCCTGGGAGCAGCCGATCCTTCCTGCAAAGTACATTGAATCGTCGTGCGGGCAATGCCATCAGGGAGAAGTCGCAGGCACGCCGCAACTGTCCGAGGGGCGGCGGCTGATCGGGCGTTACGGCTGTGTGCATTGTCACACCGTGAAATTGCCCGACGGGACCACGTTGAAAGGGACGGATGATCCGCCCTCGCTTTCTCACATCGCAGACAAGACTACGCGCGAGTGGATCTATGCCTGGCTCAAGAACCCGCAAGCTTACGCCACGACCGCCACGATGCCGAACTTCAAACTGCGCGATGATGATGCGCGTGACATCTCAGCATTCCTGATCGCGAACAGCACGCCGCGAGATGGGGACACGCTGACGCTCTCGCAGAAAGCGGCGGCAGATCCCACGGCTGGCGCTAGTTTGTACGGTGAATCGTTCTGCGCTTCCTGCCATGCGGTGCAAAATGCAGCGGGGAATCTTGTGGGCGGCGATGTAGGCCCGGAACTGACGCGTGTAGGCAACAAGGTGAAGCCGAAGTGGCTGCAGGCGTGGTTACGCAATCCGCGCATATACGATCCAGGAACCGCGATGCCGCACTACCGGTTCAACGATCAGCAGGTGGCAACGTTGTCCGGATTCCTGCTGGCAAAGACGGACTCCGACCTCTTGGCCAACGTACATCTCGATCCAGCAACTCCGGAGCAGATTGCGCACGGCAAACGGTTGGTTGCGGATTACGGCTGCGCCTCCTGCCACGAGATTGGCGGCATCAAGAAACCGGAGAACTTCGCGCCTGAGCTGAGCCGTATTGGCAGCAAACCGATCAATCAGCTTATTTTTCTGCCGGGCATGCCGCATACCTTGCCGGATTACATCGCGGGCAAGGTGCGAAACCCGCGGGCGTTTGCGGCGGGGCTGAAAATGCCGCAATACAGTTTCACGACGGTGCAGATCGACGCCATCACCACCACCTTGCTTTCCCTGAACGAACGCTCGCACACATTGCCACCGTCGCTCATGATGGCCGCGACGCCGCAATCAAGCTACGAGCCGGCTGGGAAGGCTGGACAGTTGATGCACGATCTGGCGTGCTTCAGTTGCCACCGCATCAACGGCCATGGCGGCGATATGGCGCCGGACTTGACCTGGGAAGGCAGTTCGGTGCAGCGCAAATGGCTGCAGGATTTCCTGAAGAATCCCAACACACTACGCCCTGTGCTGATCCGGCGCATGCCCAAGTTCAATTTGAGCGATGGCGAAATCAACGAACTGACGGACTATATTATGACCGTCTATCAGAGTCCGGCGATCGATCGCGACTCGTTACCGCTCGCGGGCTATCCCCAGGTGCAGGTGGAACAAGGCCGGCAGCTTTTCTATTCCAAATACGGTTGCCAGTCTTGCCATATCATCGATACCAAAGCGGACAAAGGTTACATCGGACCGACGCTTACGCAGGTGGGATCGCGGCTGACGGCGGCCTGGATTTACAGCTGGCTGAAGAATCCACAGACACTGCGCTCGGGGACGATTGAACCCAATCGCAATATGAGCGACGAGGATGCGCGCGCGCTGACCGCTTTCCTTATCACCCAAAAGGAATCGGGAACGCAAGAGGCGAAAAAGAGATGATCTTACGCTGGCCTGCGGTCGGAATGGTTTTGAGCGTGATGCTATGCGCAGGATGCGCGCGCCGGGCTGAGCCCCCATCGGCTTCCAAAGCGACAGGGTTTGGCTCAGCATTGGTCGAATCGAGCGGCGGTAAGCAAATCACGGCAGTCGGAATGGCGCTCCCCCAGCCGGTCGTGGTGCAGGTAAACGACGATCAAAGCAACGGAGTACAGGGAGCGCTAGTGGAGTTCAGTGGAGCAGCAGGAGTGGCGTTTGATCCGGTCAGCGGCCTTACCGATTCGAGCGGCCAATTCACAACGAGTGTCTCGCTCGATGGGATGGCCGGGCGATATCAGATTGTGGCCAGCACGGTGAGCGAAGCGGGAAAGAAAATCGACCTGAAGCTGGAGGAGATCGCGCTCGGATACCAAGAGGGGTTGGGGCGCCAGCTCAATGAGAAATTCTGCGAGCGCTGCCACAATCCGGAGTCCACTCCAGAACGAGTATCGAATTACGACAATCTGGAAGTGAAACCGCATCCCTTCAGCGAAGGTGACACACTCAACAAAATGAGTGATGCCGATCTTATCGCCATCATCACTCACGGTGGGCCGGCTCTTAACAAGTCCCCACTTATGCCTCCTTACGGCTATACCCTCAGCAAGACGGAGATCCAGGCGTTGATTGCGTACATCCGCGCCGTCTCTGATCCGCCTTACAAAACGCCCGGACTCGTGTATGCGAAGAATTAGTCTCCGCGTTGACGAGGACCGAGCCCAAAGACGCATGCCAACCCACAACGCAACCCATGCTTGGCTTAACTTGCACATCTTGGAAGGACTTACGCAGCCGTCCGTCCACCTGCAATTTGTTAGATCCGTAGGATAGGTACACTCTGAAAAGGTTACGCTGATTTCAGAGATCAGTTGCTTGTCGTCCAGTGACTTAGAGGAACTAAGATCGCCAACTGTGCTCAATTAAAGTCTTTGTTTACACTTTCAGGGGGGATTCGATTCCCATCTCCCACCCCAGATTTGAGGCGCCACCGGTGCTTGGCGTCCTTTCCCTCCCACGTTTCAAAAAACGAAACGTGGGCTCACCCGGCCTACACCAAGGTCGCCCGCGCCGATCCCGTCGATTCGAGGAAGACCCCCGTCAACGGGCGGCTGCTACTCAAGCAGTACCTTATAAATGTTGCCTTTATTATCCTGAGCAACTCCTTTCACAGCGGCGGCGAGATTACCCTTTGCATTCTCCGGTCTATATATCTCGAGATTGAGCACGGTCCCCTTATTTCCGGAGGCCTCAGACCGTGCATAGTACTTCGCCCCTAGCACGTGAGACACATAAAACCCCTGCCCGTAAACTAGGTCCCATAACGAGGACAGGCCAGTGGTGGTTGCAGTTGTGCCCGTATTCACATCTTTGGCAGCACGTGGAACCTCTGTCCACACCCCGTTACATATCTCACCGTCGCCCAGATTGACAGAAATGGTTTTTGGATTTTCTCCGAAGGTAATTTTGGCCAGCAGCACCGGCAAGGGTGACTGAGCAGCCAGTGGACCCTGAATCGGGTAGAGCCGACCTCTAACCGAACATCCCAACATCGTCAAAACTCCCAATAACATAACGCCAAGCTCTCTCTTCACCCGAAATCCTCCAGAACTCCTTATGAGTTGCGCAACGCTACGCTAGAGATGGAGTCTCTGTCAAGAAACCCCGTTCCATGCCCACTGTTGCTGCCTGCGGGTCTTAGATGCCGCTCCGGTCATTTTGAGCGTTATCGCATTGCACTCATTAACGATCACGCCAGACCTACAACCAGCAATCAGCGGCAGTCTGACTTCACAAATCAGTGCAAATCAGTTAGCCGGTTTTTCAGTTACTTAGAAGTACCAAGATTGCTGTCCCGCGAGATCCTCTGCGTGCTTCGCGGTTAAAAGCTCTGGTGATAATTTACTTGACTCATCCACGTAATTCTGCTACTTTCTTTTCATGGTGATCGCCATGAAAGAACCGAAGAGCCTTCAGGAAGCAATCATCTACTTCTCGAATCCTGATAACTGCATCGACTACGTCGCCCTGCGTCGCTGGCCTGATGGCAAAGTGGTCTGCCCGACTTGCGGGTCTGACAGCGTCAAATTCAACGCTGAGCGGCGCTGGTGGCAATGCAGCAGCCATCATGCGAAGCGGCAGTTCTCCATTAAGGTCGGAACCATCATGGAAGATTCCGCAATTCCGTTGGATAAGTGGCTCACTGCGATGTGGTTGGTCACTAACTGCAAGAACGGAATCAGCAGCTACGAGATCGCACGCGATCTGAAGGTTACTCAGAAAAGTGCTTGGTTCATGCTTCATCGCATCAGGCTTGCGATGCAGGATGAACACTTCGGAAGCAAGTTGCGCGGCGAAGTCGAAGCCGACGAAACCTTCATCGGCGGGAAAGCGCGAAATATGCACAAGAATGTTCGCGCTCGTCGTATCACGGGACGCGGAAAGAGCATTGAGGACAAGATCGCAGTAATAGGTATTCTTGAGCGCGGGGGAAAGGTTCGCACTCAAGTGATTCCGAATCGCGCAAAGGAAACCTTGCAGGGCATCGTTCGTGGCAACGTAGAAACTGGTGCTACTGTATTCACCGATGAACTGCATGGCTATCATGGACTGATCGAAGAATACGAACACGAGATCATCGACCACGCGGTAAAGTACGTTGACGGACGAGTTCACACGAACGGACTGGAAAATTTCTGGAGTCTGCTCAAGCGTGGACTCAAGGGAACCTACGTCGCTGTTGAGCCATTCCATTTATTTCGCTACCTTGACGAACAGGTGTTTCGATTCAACAATCGCGCTACGAAGAAGAACAAGGTCACGGATGCTGACAGGTTCGACTTAGCCGTGCGCAATATTCTCGGCAAGCGCCTGACCTTTGCCGCACTCACCGGCAAGGAGCTAGCCGGTGCCGAGGCTTTCTAGACCTTGGATGAAGAAACGCGGGAGGCAAGCGAAGTCTTAGCCCGCTTTTTCGCTGCTCGCCGTCGCTTCCATTCCTTGTCGCGACGCACCAATTCCTCATGCGATACGGAGAGGACCTTCCGCACCGTCGCGTCGAATTTTTTTGCTTCAGAAGTGTCTTGGGTCATAGGGATTGATAATTAGGGGCCTAAATTTTTTCCGCAGCAGCGCCTCATTCCAAATGTTCCACTGCGTAGGCATCAGGTAACGCAAGCCGATGACGAAATCCTGATATCTCTGCGGTATTTTCACTTCATGCCGATTCGTTGCCCATGCGAGCATATCTGCAACCTGCAAGCCAGGAGTCTTTTGCATGAGAGCAGGGCCGATGTGTGTTATATGCGACCACACATTGTAATGGCCCGTTCTTTGATACCGTTCGATTTCTCTTTCCCACTTTGCTTTTATAATTGGCTCGAAAGGCTCCCCCTGATCGAAGTAGTAATGAGCCTCTAGATCGTGCCCCTTGTACTCCAAAAAATACCACTGCATGATTCGATCCGTGCAAGTGTTCACTGCGAGGTCGGCAGGAGAATCCATTTGGTAGCTCTCCAATTGGAGTTTCCTGTAATCTGCCATACTTACCGACGAGGAGAACTGGCAATATTTCGTTTTGTGTTTCTGTGGAAGTGCGCTGAGATAACTAAGTAGCAAATTCACAAGACCGAAGACTTTGTCATCATCCCATCCCCTATCGGGACTAAATTCGCCGCGCAATGGGATGGCCTCCACCATGTGCATGTAGGCTGCTGGTGGGCTGTTCTTTTGCAGGATGTCGTTCCAATCGGTCTCAATATCTGTCCACACGTCATCACCAGCCGCAATTCCACCGATGGTCAGGAAAGGCTGATCTTCTTGCCCGCTCTTATCAAAGTACGATTTCAACACAATAAACAGGCTCCCATCTCTTAAGTGGATGGTGGGAGCCATCCTCCCGAAACTGCTTTTTGGCAATGTTCCAGAGATCACTCATTTGCCTTCCCCGGAATAACTGATTCCATGCTCACCCTAGCATTATGGATGAGTCAAGTCAATTGTTGCCAAAGCTCTTGCCGCTAAAGGTGTCAAGAAAGCGCAAAGTCCGCGAAGAAGGCTTCAAGTTGGAACTAGGACGCCACCGGATTTCACCTCTATTGCCGAATCGTGGCCTCCGTCGTATAATAAAACCGTACTAAAACGGTGCTATTTAGGCCTGCGTAGAGCTATGCTTAGTTAGCAACAACTTACACGTGATTCGCCTAGGTAAATTGACCGACTACGGACTGGTTCTGATGAGCCAGATGGCTCGTCGTCCTCAGAGTGAGCTGCATACCGCGCGCGATCTCGCTACGCGCTGCCGGTTGCCCTTGCCCACCGTCAGCAAGCTTCTGAAGTCGCTGCTGCAGGGTGGGCTGTTGGCGTCGCATCGCGGCATAAAAGGTGGCTACAGTCTGGCTCGTGATCCGCGACTTATTTCTGTAGCCGATATCATCTCAGCGCTGGAGGGACCGCTGGCTTTGACGGAATGCAACATGGACGTTGCCGGGCTTTGCGACCTCGAACCGTCCTGCCCGATCAAAGATAACCAGAGACTCATCAACCAGGTGGTTCAGGGGGCACTTCAGAAAGTCATGCTTTGGGATTTGATCCGGCCCATGCAGTTTGCGGCGGTGCGGGACAGTCGCGGCAACCTCGTACAAATTGAAAGCCTTAGCTCCGGGAGAATGCAATGAGCACGAATGTAGATACCATCCGCGACCTTGCGGAACGCGATTACAAGTGGGGCTTTGTCACTGATATAGAAGCCGAGCGCGTGCCCAAGGGCCTCAACGAAGAAACCATCCGCATTATTTCGGCCAAAAAGCACGAGCCGCAGTTCATGCTGGACTGGAGACTCAAGGCGTATCGCCATTGGGCTTCGCTCGAAAAGGCGCAAGCCGAGCCGAAGTGGGCGAACATCAAGTACGCTCCCATCAATTATCAGGACATTTATTACTATTCGGCGCCCAAGCAGAAGCCTGGGTTGAAGAGTCTGGAAGAGCTTGACCCGGAAATTCTTCGAACTTATGAGAAGCTCGGCATCCCGCTCGATGAACAGAAGCGGCTGGCGGGAGTTGCGGTTGACGCAGTCTTCGACAGCGTCTCGGTGGCCACAACCTTTAAGGAGAAACTTGCGGAAAAAGGGGTGATCTTCTGCTCGTTCTCTGAGGCAGTGCAGAAGCATCCAGATTTGGTGCAGAAGTATTTGGGATCTGTCGTGCCATACACCGACAACTTTTTCGCTTCGCTGAATGCCGCGGTGTTCTCGGATGGATCGTTTGTCTATGTGCCCAAGGGCGTTCGTTGCCCGATGGAGCTTTCGACTTATTTCCGCATCAATGCAGCGGAGACCGGCCAGTTCGAGCGCACGCTAATCATCGCCGACGATGGCGCGTATGTCAGCTATCTTGAGGGCTGCACTGCGCCGATTCGCGATGAAAATCAATTGCACGCCGCGGTCGTCGAGTTGGTCGCTCTCGACAATGCCCAGATCAAGTATTCGACCGTGCAGAACTGGTATCCCGGCGATAAGCACGGACGAGGCGGAATCTACAACTTTGTCACCAAGCGCGGCAAGTGCGCGGGCGTGAACTCGAAGATTTCCTGGACGCAGGTGGAGACCGGTTCCGCAATCACCTGGAAGTATCCCAGCTGCATTCTTCAGGGCGATAACTCCATCGGCGAGTTCTACTCCGTGGCCTTGACCAACAACTATCAACAGGCCGACACCGGCACCAAGATGATCCACATGGGAAAGAACACCAGCAGCACGGTTGTATCCAAGGGCATCTCAGCTGGGCACGGGCAAAATACATATCGTGGGCAGGTAAAGATTCAGAAGGGTGCAGCGGGCGCGCGCAACTACACGCAATGCGATTCGCTTCTGATCGGGGACAAGTGCGGCGCACATACGTTCCCGTACATCGAGGTTAAGAATTCCACGGCTCGCATGGAGCACGAGGCATCCACGTCCAAGATTGGCGAGGATCAGATGTTTTACCTGCAACAGCGCGGCCTGAAAACCGAAGACGCCGTTTCGATGATCGTGAACGGCTTCTGCAAGCAGGTATTTCGCGAGTTGCCAATGGAATTTGCAGTCGAGGCGCAGAAACTGCTGAGCGTTAGTTTGGAAGGAAGCGTGGGATAACACTTTGTTTGTCATCCCGAGCCGCCCGCTTTTGGCGGTCGAGGTTGAGGCGCTTGCGCGGCGTTTGAGCCGCGCGCCGACATCCCGAGTGCAACGAGGAACCTCAATCGCGCGTCTGGCTCGCATCCTTATTAAGTGCACTGAAGGAAGGTCTGATGAGTTTGCTCGAAGTCAAAAATCTGCACGTTACAGTCGCTGGACACGAAATCCTCAAAGGCATTGACCTCAATGTAAATGCCGGCGAGGTTCATTCCATCATGGGCCCGAACGGATCAGGCAAGAGTACGCTGGCGCAGGTGTTGTCGCGGCGGGAAACCTATCAGGTAACTGCCGGCGAGGTTTTGTTCAAAGGCAAAGACCTGCTGACCATGAAACCTGAAGAAGCAGCCTGTGAGGGCGTTTTCATGGCCTTCCAATATCCGGTTGAGATTCCCGGCATCAGCAATACATATTTCCTCCGTTCGGCGCTGAATGCCATCCGCAAATATCGCGGCGAAGATGAAATGGACGCCGTGGATTTTCTCCCCATGTTTCGCGAAAGGCTGAAGCTTCTGGAGATGGACGAAAAGCTCATGAACCGTTCGGTTAACGAGGGCTTTTCCGGCGGAGAGAAAAAGCGGAATGAAATTTTACAGATGGCGGTGCTGGAGCCGAAGCTGGCGATTTTGGATGAGACCGATTCCGGCCTGGACATCGATGCGCTGCGCATTGTGGCCAAGGGCGTCAATGCCATGCGCAGTTCCGAGCGGGCCATGCTGGTGGTCACCCATTACCAGCGCTTGCTGAACTATATCGTTCCTGATTTTGTGCACGTGCTGGTGGATGGGCGCATTCTGCGTTCGGGCGGCCCTGAGTTGGCGCTTGAATTGGAAGAGAAGGGCTATAGCTGGATTGAAGCGGAGGCCCGGCAAACCGCGCCGGCTTCAGCTTAGGAGAAAAAGGACGTGACGACGGCAATCCAGCAGATCGAGACTTACCTAGAAACTTTCCCCGAATTCCAGCGATCGGCGCCGGGCCATAATCTCCCCTGGTTGCGCAAGCTACGCGAAGACGCATTTGCCCGCTTCTGCGAGACTGGCTTCCCGACTACTCACGATGAAGACTGGCGATTCACAAACGTTGCGGTGATCGCACGTACTCAGTTCTCATTAGCGAGGGAAAGTAAGCCGCGGCTTTCGGCCAAAGACGTGAAATCCTGGCAGATCGAAGGCTCCGCCGCCCGGTTGGTGTTTGTTGACGGACGGTTCATGGCGGAATTGTCAGCATTCGACGGTTTGCCGGCGGGCGTAAAGATCTCTGGCCTTGGAGATCGGATTGACAACAATCCTGAGGCGATCGAAGCTCACCTGGGCCGCTATCTTAATATTCAGCGCGATCCTTTCTGTGCTCTGAACACCGCTTTCGCTGAGGATGGAGCATACATTCATGTTCGCCGCGGCACCGTATTGGAAGCCCCGATCCATCTGTTGTTCGTATCCACAGCGAGCGATGTACCCAGCATGTCTCACCCGCGCAATCTAGTGGTGTGTGAAGACCAGAGCCAGGCTACGGTCATCGAGGAATACGTGTCACTCGGTAGTAGCACGATTCTGTGTAACAGCGCGACAGAACTGGTCGCTGGCGAAAGCGCAACGGTTTCGCATTACATGATCGAGCGCGAGCATCGGAAAGCTTTCAATATCTCTACCCTGCGCATTCAGCAAGAGAGAAGTGCAAATATCGCTTCCCATTCCCTCCTGCTCGGCGGCGGACTGGTCCGCAACAACGTACATCCGGTGCTTGCCGGCGAAGGCGGGGAGTGCCTGATCAACGGCTTGTTTGTCGGCGAGGGCCGGCAACATCTCGATAACTACATGTATGTGGAACATGCCAGCCCGCACTGCAGCAGCCGTCAGTTTTACAACGGAATCCTGGACGGTCATGCACACGGCGTTTTCCACGGACGCATCGTGGTCCACAAGGACGCGCAGAAGACCGATGCCAAGCAGACGAACCGCAACCTCTTGCTCTCCGATGACGCACAGATCGATACCAAACCGCAACTGGAAATCTACGCTGACGATGTGAAGTGTACGCACGGAGCAACCATCGGCCAGATCGAAGAGAATGCTCTCTTCTATCTTCGGTCGCGAGGCATCGACGAGATATCCGCGCGCAGGCTTCTGCTCTTCGCATTTGCGACCGAATGCCTGGATCGTATGAAGCCCGGCGTAGCCCGTAGCCACGCCGAGCACTTGATCCACGAGCATCTTTTGTCGGTGGCTCGCCATTTGCCGGGTGAACCGAGCGGTAAAGAAATCGAAAGATCCTGGGAGGAAGTGGGATGACGACGCTGGCCAGTTCACCGTTGCAATCCGGCCGGGTGCCACATCGTGAAATCGCGTCCGGTTTCGACGTTGAGAAAGTGCGCGCAGATTTCCCTATCCTTCATCAGCAAGCTCACGGGCATCCACTGGTCTACCTCGACAATGCCGCAACATCGCAAAAACCGAAGGCGGTGATTGACGCGATCGTCCGCTACTACGAAGGCTACAACGCCAATATTCATCGCGGGGTTCACTATCTCTCCGAGCGTGCTACTGCAGAGTACGAGGCCGCGCGCAAGAGCGTGCAGGCGTTTCTGCATGCGGCTCGTCCCGCCGAGATTATTTTTGTGCGCGGTGCGACCGAGGCTATCAATCTGGTAGCCCAAACCTATGGCCGCGTTCACGTGGGCGCTGGCGATGAAGTGCTCATCACGGCCATGGAGCACCACTCGAACATCGTTCCCTGGCAGATGCTTTGT
This sequence comes from Terriglobales bacterium, assembly GCA_035624085.1. Lineage (GTDB taxonomy): Bacteria > Acidobacteriota > Terriglobia > Terriglobales > Acidobacteriaceae > JAFAGX01. The sequence goes on along the minus strand of DASPSE010000025.1, from coordinate 1,780 downwards.
GAAGAGAAGCGTGCAAAGCTGCGCGTGGCGCCGATCAACGATGCCGGTGAGCTCATTCCCAAGGAATTCGAAAAACTTCTCGGTCCCAGGACAAAAATCGTCGCCGTCACCCACGTTTCGAATGCATTGGGCACGGTGAATCCGATCGCCACCATTGTCGAGATGGCGCACGCGCGAGATATTCCAGTTCTGGTGGATGGCGCGCAGGCCGTTCCGCGCATGCCGGTTGATGTGCAAGATTTGGATTGCGACTTCTACACCTTTTCCGGGCATAAAACCTACGGCCCGACCGGCCTCGGAGTCCTCTACGGCAAGTTGCCTTTGCTGGAAGCGATGCCTCCCTACCAGGGCGGCGGGGAGATGATCAGCTCGGTAAGCTTTGAGAAAACGGTTTACAACAAGGTTCCTCACAAATTTGAGGCTGGCACGCCGGACATCTCAGGGCCTATCGGTTTGCGCGCCGCGCTGGAGTACCTCGACAGACTCGGAATGGACAACATCGCCAGGTACGAACACGAGCTTCTGAGCTATGCGACCGAAAAGGTTTCGGCAATTCCCGGAGTCCGTCTCATCGGAACTGCGAAGGAGAAGGCAGGCGTACTCTCGTTCGTTATGGATGGTGTTCACCCTCACGACATAGGAACGATTCTCGATCAGGAAGGCATCGCCATTCGCACCGGCCATCATTGTGCTCAGCCGGTGATGACACGCTTCGGTATCGATGCAACCGCCCGTGCCTCTTTTGGCTTGTACAACACAAAAGCAGAAATCGACGCCTTAGTGAGTGGCCTTCAAAAAGTGCGGGAGGTCTTTGGCTGATGGCTGACTTGCGCGACCTCTATCAGGAACTGATCCTGGAGCACAGCAAAGCTCCGCGGAATTATCGTGAGCTGAAACACGCCAACCATAAGGCCGAAGGGTACAATCCGCTCTGCGGCGATCATTTCACCGTCTTTTTGAAAATGGAAGGCGACCATATTCGCGATATCGCTTTCCAGGGATCCGGATGCGCCATCTCCAAGGCGTCCGCATCCATGATGACGCAGAGTTTGAAGGGCAAAACGAAGGCTGAAGCGGAAAAATTATTCGAACGTTTTCACAAGGTGGTCACTGGCCAGGCGGTAAACGGAGATCAGGCGGAGCTTGGCAAGCTTGCGGTGTTCTCCGGCGTTTCGGAGTTTCCTACTCGCGTGAAGTGCGCGACGCTGGCGTGGCACACGCTGGAGGCGGCTCTGGAGGGAAAGCAGGAGTCGGTTTCCACTGAGTAAAGTGAGCGAGGACTTATGTACGAACTAATCGAGCTAAAACGCGCGTGTGATGCGATTGAGATTCCGAGCGGAATTCATCGTGTGCTTCCCGCTCAGAGTCGAGTGCGAATCTTGCAGTTTCTGGGCAGCGGCTATACCGTCACGACTGACATGGGCTGCATGTTCCGCATTGACGCCAAAGATGCCGACGCACTCGGGCTCACTCCGCCGGCCGCGGCCGAGACAACAGCTCCTGAGGCCAGCTTCAGCGAGCAGCTGGTGTGGGATCAACTGAAGACGGTTTATGATCCCGAAATCCCAGTAAATATTGTTGACTTGGGTCTGATCTATTCATGCGAGATCAGCGCACACGAACAGGGGGGCAAGAAGATCGAGATCAAGATGTCCATGACCGCACCCGGATGCGGCATGGGCAATGTGCTCAAAGCTGATGTGGAGAGCAAACTGGCTCGTTTGCCGGAAGTCAAAGCAGTGGACGTGCAGGTTGTGTTTGATCCGCCTTGGAACCCTGG
>DASPSE010000024.1:0-3700 GCA_035624085.1 Terriglobales bacterium | reverse complement strand
TATCTCCCTTAGCATCAATCACTTGGTGCGCCAAAAAGACTTCGTCGCCGGGAGCCGCCTGTGATCAAGCTGGACATTATCAATGAAGTGGTCAATAAGACCGGAATCACCAAGACCAAAGCCGAGTTGGCCGTGGAAACTGTGTTCGAGAGCATGAAGCGGTCGCTGGCCAAGGGCGATCGCATCGAGCTGCGCGGATTCGGCGTGTTCAACGTCCGGCCGCGCAAGACCGGCATCGGGCGCAACCCGCGCACCGGCGCCGAGGTTTCCATCCCGCCTGGCAAAGCTGTGCGTTTTAAACCCGGCAAGGAGTTGCAGTCCATCGACTAGCCCGCGCCCGCTACAATGGAGATGCGGACCTACAGGCCCGCATCGTCCTGACCACGGAATCCTGATGTCTGAAATTATCCCTCCAACTTCTTCCTCAACCGCCGAGTATTACCGTCCCGTAGAGATCGTGTACGTTCCGCGGCCCAAACAACGATACTGGCTGCATGCACTGTTGTTGCTGGCAACGATCTTCACCACACTGGTGGTCGGCTCGCGCATGGAGTACAACTTTCAGCATAACCAGCCGGCATTCTCGCTCAATGACGATGACGTGCCTTTCTTTCCCATGAGCTGGGCGTTTGCTCAGCCGTCGCGGCTGTTGCTGGGGGTTCCGTTTGGGTCGACATTGATGCTTATTCTGCTGGCCCACGAGTTGGGACATTATCTCTGTTGCCAGTATTACGGTGTTTACGCGACGCTCCCGTTCTTCATTCCTGCGCCCACGCTGATTGGCACGTTGGGCGCGTTTATTCGCATTCGCTCACCCATCCGTTCCCGCACAGCGTTATTTGATATCGGAATCGCCGGGCCGATTGCGGGCTTTCTGGTGGCGACGACAGTACTGATCTTCGCCATGCCGCTTTCCAAAATCCTGCCACTTACAGCGGCCCATTCTGATATCGATTTGGGCTATCCGCTAATTTTTCGGCTGGCGTGGTTTCTGCTTGGCGGGCTCAAAGGTCAGCCCGCAAGCTTGCAGGCAGTATATTTTCATCCCACTGCCATTGCGGCGTGGGTGGGGATGTTCGCGACCGCGCTCAATCTCTTGCCAGGCGGACAGCTGGATGGTGGGCATATCGTTTTTTCCATCGCTCCGCGAGCCCACAAAGTGATATCTCGCCTAACTATTCTGACGTTGATTCCCATGGCGTTCTACTTCTGGGCCGGCTGGCTGATCTGGGCAATTCTTCTGCGCATCAGTGGGATGAGGCATCCCATGGTTGCCGAATGGCCGGAGGTTGCAGGCGTCCGCCGCTGGCTGGCGGCTTTTGCTTTCCTCATGCTTGTCCTTACCCTCGCACCGGCGCCCTTCGGCCACAGCTCACTGTTGGAAGTCCTGCGCGAGCTGCGATCGGGACAGTAGCCATTGCCGGCTTCACAATTCCGGAACAATGCGTGCCATGCATCACGCCCTTCTGTGATACGTGTCACACCCCGCCGAAACACCCGCACCGCATAATGAATCTCGGAGTGGGGCCTCGCTCCGGGAAGGGGTTTCGTGGCGAAGGGACGTGTTTCGATAGTTGTGGAGCGCTGCAAGTCCTGCGGCTTCTGCGTGGAGTTTTGTCCGACCAAGGTTCTGGCGCTTTCCTCCGCTTTTAATTCTCGAGGCTACCATCCGCCGCACGTGATCAATCCTGAGAAGTGTAGTGGCTGTGATTTGTGCGGCATGTACTGCCCCGACTTCGCGATCTACGGCATCAAGGTATCTGTATCTGGCGCCGGGGGTGAAAAGTGAAAGCCGACCCTCGTGGTGTGCTCACCGGCGTGCACTTCATCGATGGTGACCACGCCTGCTGTGAAGGTGCGTTAGCCGCAGGCGCCCGCTTCGCCGCTGGCTATCCCATTACGCCGTCCACCGAAGTAGTCGAGCGGTTTGCCGCCCGCGTTCCCACTGTCGGCGGGTGCTTTATCCAGATGGAAGATGAGCTGGCGGCCTCGATTGCCTTACAAGGCGCGGTTTGGGGAGGCGCCAAGGCTTTCACCGTTACCTCCGGCCCAGGCTTCTCATTAATGATGGAGCACATCGGCTATGCCGCCATGACGGAAACGCCGTGTGTCTTCGTGGATGTGCAGCGCGGCGGGCCATCCACCGGTCTGCCCACTCTGCCGGCGCAAGCGGACATGATGCAGGCGAGGTGGGGATCGCACGGCGACTACGAAATCATCGCTCTGTGCCCGAATTCTCCCCAGGAATGTTTCGACCTCACCATTAAAGCCTTCAACCTTGCGGAAGAGTTCCGCGTCCCGGTCATGATGATGATGGATGAGGTGGTCGGGCACATGACGGAGAAAGTGGTGATTCCGCCGGCCGATCAAATCGAAGTTGTCCCTCGCAAGCACACACACAAATCCGTGGACGAGTACCTGCCCTACAGCACCAACGGCGACATGGTCCCCGAAATTGCGCACGCGGGCGAGGGATACAAGTTTCATATTACCGGTTTAACCCACGACGAGCGGGGCTATCCGAACATGAGTCCGAAAGCGCAGGACAAGCTGGTTCGGCGGCTGCAGAACAAAGTTCGTTCTGCCACGGACCGGATCGCGATGTTCGAGGAGGAGCAACTCGAAGACGCCGACGTCGTGGTGATCTCATACGGGATCACGTCTCGTGTGGCGCAACGCGCCATAGATCTGGCCCGGCAGCGCGGCTTGCGAGTCGGCAAGCTACGTTTGATCACCGCCTGGCCATTCCCCGACAGAAAAATCGCCGAACTCACGGCGAAGGTGAAGGCGTTTGTGGTTCCGGAACTGAACATGGGGCAGATGGTTCGCGAAGTTGAGCGCGCAGCGGCCGGTCAAGCAGAGACTTTCTCTGTGCCGCACGCGGGCGGCGGAGTTCACAGACCAGAAGAGATTCTCAGAGTCATCGTTGAGGCGAACCAATGCCAGACAGTCTCATGAACGACTTCGTCAATCCGGTCGAGCCGTTTCTGCGCAGCGACCGCATGCCGCACATCTGGTGCCCGGGATGCGGCATCGGAACCACGGTCAACTGTTTTGCCAGAGCTCTGATCGAATCGAAGGTTGACCTGCAATCGCTGGCGCTTGTTTCCGGCATCGGCTGTACTGGGCGCGTTGCTGGATACGTGAAGCTGGATTCATTTCACACCACGCACGGCCGCGCCATTCCTTTCGCGACCGGGTTGAAGCTGGCGAATCCCAAGTTGAACGTAGTGGTCTACTCCGGAGATGGGGATCTTTCCGCGATCGGCGGCAATCACCTGATTCACGCCGCGCGCCGCAACATCGACCTGAAAGTTATTTGTGTGAACAATCTCATTTACGCGATGACCGGCGGCCAGACCGCGCCCACCACCCCCGAGCACGCCATCACCTCCACCGCGCCCTACGGAGTTTACGAGCCGACATTCAACCTGCCGCACCTGGTCGAAGCGGCCGGCGCGGTATACGTGGCCCGCTGGACCACCTACCACGTGCGGCAACTGGCACGTGCTATCAGCGAGGCGTTCCAGAAAAAGGGCTTTTCGTTTATTGAAGTCATTTCGCCCTGTCCGACGCTTTATCAGCGCCGCAACAGGCTGGGCGACGGGCTGGAGACTATGAAGTACTACAAGGAAAAAAGCAAAGTGCGCCACGGCGCGCCGACCAGCGAGGTCGGACTGAGCATGACCGGCGAAATCAT
>DASPSE010000001.1:0-6475 GCA_035624085.1 Terriglobales bacterium | reverse complement strand
CAGATCACACCCAGACTGCAAGTCTCCGTCGGCGGCGTCACCGAACTGCAATTCAAGCTGACGGTGGCCGGAGCTAAGGAAACCGTAACTGTATCGGGCGCCCCGCCGCTCGTGGAAACTCAACCCACTGCGGTGTCTTCCTGGATTGAGACGAGGGCCATCGATGAGCTGCCGCTGGACGGACGCCGTTTCACCGACCTTGCCCTAATGACGCCGGGCGTCACTCAAGATCCGCGCGGCATGACCTCCGGCTCCAACGGTGATTTGGCGTTTGGAGGGATTCGTGGATTCCAGACCAGCTATCTGGTCGATGGCGCCGACAACAATAACGCTTTCTTCTCCGAGGCCCGCGGCCGCTATCGCGCGCCCTACCAGTTTTCCAACGAAGTGGTGCAGGAGTTCCGAGTCTCATCCAATACTTACGGCCCGGAGCTGGGACGTTCCGGCGGAGCCGTAGTCAACGTGGTGACGAAATCTGGATCGAACCAGCTTCACGGCAGCGATTTTTATTTCCTCCGCGACAGCGGCTTCGGCGCGACCCATCCTTATCTCGACTTCAAGCCCCACGACCAGCAGCAGCAATTCGGGTTCACTCTGGGCGGTCCGATCCAGCGCAACCGCGCTTTCTTCTTTGCCGGATTCGACCAGCACATCTTCCGTGTTCCAGTTGTGGTGCGCTTTCTGGATGGAAGTTCACAGGTTATTCCCCAAGCCGGCCAGGCGCCTTTGTACCCCGGTGATTACGAAGCCAGCGACATGGGGTTGGTCTTTGCCGCCGCAAACCAGCTTTCCAGCCTCGCCGGTTCATATCCGGCGCAGATGCTGGGGAACGCAGGCTTTTTCAAACTCGACATGGCACTCACTCCACACGAAGCTCTGTCGGCGCGTGTGAATACTTCCCGCTATTGGGGACAGAATAATGTTTTTCTCGATCCGGCAAGCCCACTGACCACATTCGCTACCAGCGACAACGGCCAGGAACAGGTCGCCACAGAAACGGCATCGCTCTCTCTGACCAGCGCGCTTTCCTGGAGGGTCATCAGCCACCTGCGAGCACAGTTCTCGCGCGATCTGCAGCAATCCGTCAGCAACAGCACCGACCCGCTCACCCGAATCAGCAGTGTGATTGACGGTTTTGGCCGCTCCTCCATCCTGCCTCGTCAAACTCGCGAGCATCGCCTGCACGTCACTGAAACCATCAGCCTGGAGGGCCGCCGCAATTCCTGGAAACTTGGCGGAGATGCATTGTTCACCTGGATCTACGACTTCTTTCCCTCGCTTTCCGGCGGAGAATATATTTTCGACCCGATCAAAGTTGATCCATTTACTTTCGAGCCGATGGAAGAAGGGCTAGAACTCACTCCGCTGCGCGCCTACGCGCACCAAGTCCCGAAATATTACGAACAGAGTTTCGGGACTGCTGCGTCTCATCCCGATACCAACGAATATGCCGGATTTATTCAGGACTCGATCCGCGTCACCAACCACCTGGCACTTAGCATCGGCGGACGCTACGACCTGCAGACATTTACTCGCAAAGGATTATTAACCAATCCACTTTGGCCGGATTCTGGAAAGGTTCCCTACGAACCCTACAACTTTGCGCCTCGCGTGGGCTGGGCTTATTCCATCGGCAACACGAAACCGCTGGTCATTCGCGCGGGCTATGGCTGGTTCTACACGCGCATTCCACAGATTTATACCTCCACGATCGCAACCGATAACGGCATCTCGTCTCAGTATTTGTTCTTGGATAATTCCAACTACTACGATAACCAGGTCTTTCCGCAATACCCGAATCCAGTGGTGAGCTGTCCTGCGACGGCTACGTCGTGTTCGCTGCCCACAAGCCTCGCCCAATTCGCTCAAGCGGGCATCTCCTCGTTTTCGTCGAATTTCAAAACGCCAAAGGTCGAGCAGGCCAGCCTGAGCATGGAGCAGGAAGTCGCGCACCGCCTGGCTGTCGGTGTTTCTTATATGTATGTGCACGGAGTAGACCTGATTCGTGCCCGCGATGTGAACCTGCCTCCCCCGGTGAACGTGCAGTATCCCGTCTACGACATCTCAGGAGTGAATTTCCTTGGAACCTATTATGACGTGCAGTCCTTCTCGACTTGGCAGATGATTCCGTCGTTCACCTGCCCGTGGCCTCCTTGTATCAATCCGCTGGCACGTCCGATTCCGCAGCTTGGCGCAATCGATGTTTTCGAGAGCGCGGCGTCCAGCGTTTATCACGGCGGCACGCTATCCATCCGCCGCCAAATGACCAGCGGCGTCTACTTCCGGCTGGCCTATACCTACGCCCACGCGATCGACGATGGTCAGGACGCCTTGGTCGCAGGCCGGCCAGCGCTCGTCCAGAATTCTTACGACCCTAATGCCGAGCGCGGCAACAGCGTCACCGATCAACGCCACCGGCTGGTGTTGTCCTGGATTGCGGAGCCGCGGCCCTTTCATCGCGGCCAGGAATTCTTGGGAAGCATCTTCGATGATTGGAAACTAGCCGGAGTTTACACCTATGGGAGCGGCCGACCGGTAAACGTCACAGTCGCCGGAGATCCCAACCAGGATGGCAACGACGACAATGATCGGCTTCCGGGGGCTGCCCGAGATTCTTTCCTCGGACCGGATTACGCCTCGATGGATTTGCGACTCACTCGCAGACTTTATGTCCATGATCGGCTGAAACTGGACCTGATCGGGGAATCGTTCAATCTGCTGAATCGGAACAATGGTCTGGTTCAAATCACTGAAGATGGGCTGGAAAGCAACACAGCTTACTTTATCAAAATGAGTAACCAGCTTGGAATCAACTACTTCCCAGGTCATTTTCAGGTACCGTCGAACCCGGTGCAGATCACCAATTCCTATCCGCCGCGGCAGATTCAACTCGCGCTGAGAATGAGTTTCTGACCTAGCTGGTAGGTCCTCATACCAGATGACAATCGCCACATCAGCCTCTGATACATAGGCCTTGACTTGTGTTCGGAACCTTGCAATAACTATCCAGTCCAAATCGGACCAGTTTGGGGGTGTAGTTTCTTTGGCGGAAGTCAGACTGCAAGAGGGTGAATCCCTTGAGAATGCGTTGCGCCGCTTCAAGCGCAAAGTGCAACAGGAAGACATCATCAAGGAGGTCAAGCGCCACTCTTTTTATCTGAAACCCGGTGAAAAGAAGCGTGTCAAGGAAGCTTTGGCACGCAAGCGCAGCCGGAAGAAAGCTCGTAAAGAGCAAGAATAGCTGTCAGCGGGCCGCCGCTCTCAAGTGCGGCCCTTTCATTTCCGTTCGCTGCGTCGTGTGGGGGACGCTGCCGATTCGATATCGGCTACGGAGTAGCGGACGTAGCTGTAATCCATGCCGTTCCGGCGTGGCGGGGCCGAATCCAGGGGTTTCTCTGAATTTTCAGTGAGGGGGATGAGCTAGAGCCTGCGCATGCTTGCGCCCGGCGGTGTGTTTGCAACCGCCCGGTCCAGGTGTGGCAGGCGGGGCCGAAGGGAGAGCATCCTCAATGGAATTCCAGGACAAGATGTTGAAGTGCATCGACTGTGGCACAGAGTTCCTGTTCACTGCCGGAGAACAGTTGTTCTTTCGCGACAAACAATTCAAGAACGAGCCGAAGCGTTGCAAGGCTTGCAAAGCCAAGCGGCTTGCTGTGATCGGGGCTCCATCTTCCGCACCCCGTTATCCGAGAATCGAAACCCGTACGACTTGCTCACAGTGCGGCAAAGAAACCACCGTGCCCTTCAAGCCGACCCAGGGCCGTCCGGTGCTGTGCCGCGAATGCTTCCAGGAGAAGCGAACGGCTGCTTCGGCGTAACCTTTCAGTTCATCCCCTCGCGCTCGGGTTACTATAGAAGCGTGGGAACCTTCTACGTGGAAAACTTCGGCTGCCGCGCCACACAGGCTGACGGCGCTGCCATCGAGCGCCAGTTCCGCGAACGGGGGCTGGAGCGAGCCCGCGCATCCTCTCAGGCGCAGATCGTCGTTCTCAACACCTGCACCGTGACCGCTTCCGCCGACCAGGATGCGCGCGCCGCCATCCGCCGTATCCATCGGGAAAACCCCCACTGCCAGATTGTGGTGACGGGCTGCTATGCTCAGCGCGCACCCGAGGAGATTGCCGTTCTTCCCGGTGTCGCGCAGGTGATCGGCAATTCCCACAAACACCAATTGGCGGAGATCACAACCCAGGCATTCGTGCCCCTCAACAGCCTCAGCACTCAGAAGCGGGGACCGGGAACTGGGAACTCGATTTTCATCGACGATATTTTTGCTCATACCGAACTGCTGGCCGCTCCGGTGTTCGATGCTGCGAACGAACGAACCCGCCCCAACCTCAAAGTTCAGGACGGCTGCGACAATCGCTGCTCTTTTTGTGTGATTCCCTATGTCCGTGGAAACAGCCGTTCGCTGCCGCTGGCTCGCATTCTTGCCGAAGTGAACACATTGGTCGACGCCGGTTATCGTGAGGTCGTTATCTCTGGGATCAATCTGGGCCGCTGGGGAAGAGATCTTATGCCGGAAGCCCGGGACCGGATACTGGCTTTCCCGGGTCTCGTCCGTTCCATTCTCGCGGATACTTCACTCGAGAAGTTGCGTATCAGCTCGGTCGAGCCGATGGACTGGAGCGACGAACTGATTCAGCTAGTTGCAGAGTCACCGCGCATCGCCAAGCACGCGCACATTCCCATGCAGTCGGGCAGTGATCGCATTCTGCGCAAGATGCACCGCAAGTACCGGCCTTGGCACTATCGCGGAAAGATCGAGAAGATTCGTGCCGCAATGCCAACCGCCGCCATTGGCGCCGATGTTATGGTTGGCTTTCCCGGTGAAACGGATGCCGATTTTGAGGAAACGCGCCGCATGGTGGAACACCTGCCGTTTACGTATCTGCACGTGTTCACTTATTCCCCGCGTCCGGGAACGCCGGCCGCGGCTATGCGCGACCAGGTCCCGTTGCCGATTGCCCGCCAGCGCAATCGCATTCTGCGCGAACTCGCTGCGGAGAAGAAGCTCGCATTTATGCGCTCGTTCATTGGCAAATCGCTTGAGGCCATCACGCTGAACACGGTACTAAGCGGCCCGTGCGGCGAGTTCACCGAAGCCCTGACCGACAATTATCTGAAACTGCGATTGAAGGGGCAGCATGGGCCGAACCGCTGGTTGCAGGCAATCGTTGAAGGCGTAGGCGATTGCATGCTGATCGGATCTGTCGGCACTGAAAATCAGGGGGCCACAATCTGCTTGAGTGCAATGAGCAGCCGTTCGATTTCTTCTGCCGTGTTGTAATGCGCGATCCCGATCCGCAGGAACCCGCCGTCCTTTTCAACATCGAGCCGCTCAGTCAGATTCAACGCGTAATAATTTCCATCCCAGGTGAAAATTCCGCGCTCGCCCAACCGCTTAGCCAATTCAAGCGGTGTGACGCCCCTGATTCGTACCGCAATGGTTGGGCACCGTTGATCGAACCGCTTAGGATCTCGAATTCCGTAGAGCTTGAGCCCAGGGATCTCCAACAGTCCGCGAATTAAGGCTGTCATTAACTCATTCTCGTGTCTTCGGATCGCCTCGTAAGCTGCTAGGACGGCGGCCCGGCGGGAGGATACCGATGGGCTGACGTGCCGGCCGAGATCGGCCAGGTAATCTACGCAGGCAGCAATCCCCGCGATGCATTCGTGATTCAGCGTGCCCCATTCCCAACGATTGGGAATCGCATTCGTGTTTGCCCGGATCTTGTATGGTTCCAGTCTTTGCAGATGCTCGCGTTTGCCGAAGAGCACGCCCATGTGCGGACCGAAGAATTTGTATGTCGAACAAACCAGGAAATCACAATCGAGTGCGTGCGCGTCAATCGGCCCATGCGGCGCGTAATGCACGGCGTCAACGTACGCCAGAGCGCCACAATCGTGCGCAAGCCGCACGATTTCCTTCACATCGTTAATGGTGCCGACCGCATTGGACGCGTACCCCACCGCAACCAGTTTTGTTCTATCGGTGATCTTTCGCTCCAGATCGTCCATGTCGAGCGTGCAGTCATCCTCATGGATGTCGGCCATCTGAATGATTACGCTGCGTTCCTCCAGCGCACGCCATGGTGAAATGTTGGCGTCGTGATCGAGATGGGTGAGCACGATCTCGTCTCTGGCGCCGAGTTCTCTCCCGATCGACCGGCTCATGGCATAAGTCAGTGTGGTCATATTCGGGCCGAAAACAATCTCATCGGCTGCGCAGCCCAGGAAATCCGCCATTGCCGTGCGGGCACTGGCGATCATCGCGTCGGTGTTCCGGCTGGTGGCATAAGCGCCGCCGGTGTTGGCGTTGTTGTGTCGTAGGTAATCCGAAATAGCATCGATGACCCGCTGCGGAACCTGAGTCCCGCCGGGTCCGTCGAGAAAAACAACGCTATGCCCATTCACGCTTTGCGAAAGGGAGGGAAACTGGGATCGAACCCAAGTAAGGTCGATTGCTGAATTT
>DASPSE010000078.1:0-4088 GCA_035624085.1 Terriglobales bacterium | reverse complement strand
AGAGTCGCAAAGGTGGATCCTGCCAAGAGCGGCGACCGCGAAGTCTCGGCGCGCTATGAGTTGCTGGTCGCAAACTGGAGGGTTGCGACCATCGCCACTCAAACCGTGGACGAATACGGTGTGCTGTTCCGCAATCTTTTTGCCATGGACAGCCTCGAAGTCAAGGGAATTCACGGCATCGTGATCTCCTCCGTCGTACCGCCGCTGGATTCCACGCTTCGCCAGGTCTGCGAACGTTATTTCAATACCAGGCCTCTGTTCGTCGGACCGGGGATTAAAACCGGGATGCCTGTTCTTTACGAGAATCCAGCAGAGGTTGGCGCTGACCGCATCGTCAATTCCGTGGCGGCGTTTGAGAAATATGGGGGACCCATTATCTCGGTTGATTTCGGTACGGCGACGACCTTCGATTGCGTGACTGCGAAGGGCGAATACCAGGGCGGCGTGATTTGTCCCGGGATCGGAATTTCCGCCGATGCTTTGTTCGAACATACCGCCCGCCTGCCGCGAGTCGATATCCGCAAGCCGGCAAAGATCATTGGCACCAACACCGTGGGCAGTCTGCAATCCGGGCTTTATTACGGCTATCTGGGGTTGGTCGACGGCATCATTGAGCTCTTGCTGGGCGAGATGGGGAAGGACACACACGTGGTCGCGACCGGCGGTTTGGCTTCTCTTATTGGCGGTGGATCGAAATACATTAAGCACATCGATGACTTCCTTACGCTGGAAGGTTTGCGCATCATCTGGGAACGTAACGCCGTGAAGCCCGCTCAGGAAGCAGCCGCGAACGCGAAAGGCGTTCCAGGGTCCTCGAAGGCCTCATCGAGAAGTAAGTCTCACTAGCTGTCGTGGAAAACTACTTCAACTACTTCACAGAAATAGAAGAGCATTTTCAGAAGCGCTTCGGCGGAGCCTTACTGCTTTCAACCGTAGATTGGGCGTTGATCGAGGTCTGGAAAGACGCGGGAATACCACTGGAAGCGGTATTGCGCGGCATCGACGTCACGTTCGATCACTACGAGCGGAGGCCTTCGAAGACACGAAAAGTGAATAGCCTGGGTTTCTGCGCGCAGGAGGTGCTGGCAGCGTCGGAAGAGATGAAAGAAGCAGCAGTCGGCTCTGCCAGGCAGGAGCGCGAGAAAGACTCCGGATTTCAACCGGCAAAGATAGCGGCTTTTCTGCGTCGCAGTGCGGAGCAACTCGAAACGGCGAACCTCCCGGAAAGAACGGGACTTTCGGTTTCGCAGTTAGCTAAAGAAACGGCTAAGACGCTACACGAAATCGCAGCCGAGATCGAAGCGCACGACAGTTCGCCGCGATTGGAGGATCTGGAGAGAAGGCTCACCGTAGCGGAAGAAAAGCTCTTTGCGGTTCTTTTGGCTGCGACGCCTGACGCAGAAATCGTCGCGGTGCGAGCAGAAGCTGACCGTGAACTGGCTCCTTACCGCAGCAAGATGCCTACAGTGCAGATTGAACAACTCCAGAAACAATTTACGCGCAAGCGCCTGCTGGAAAAATACGGGCTGCCGAGGCTGAGCTTGTTCTACATGTGAGCCTCCGTATCCTCTGTGCCCTCTGTGGTTAGAATCGTTGTTTGCAGCTCACCGTTGAAAAACTAGTGTATGGCGGCGACGGCCTGGCACGATTGCCTGCCGATGAGCGCGGGCGCGGCAAAGCCGTATTCTTGCCTTTTGTCCTGGAGGACGAGAGGATCGAAGCGTCACCGCTGGAAGAGAAGCGCGGATTTGCTCGAGCACGCGCCGGCAAGATCTTGCAGGCTTCTTCTCACCGTGTTGAGCCGCAGTGCCCGTACTTTCAGTCCTGCGGAGGTTGTCACTATCAACATGCCAGTTACGAGCATCAGCTGGAAATCAAAGCTGCAATTTTGAAAGAGAATCTTCGTCGTATTGGCAAGATCGAGCTGGATACTGAGCTCGTCATCCACTCAGCGGGACCGTGGAACTACCGGAACCGTACCCGGTTAAAGCTTTGCTCGGAACCGGAGTTCGCGCTTGGATACTACCAGTTCAACTCCCACGATCTATTGCCTATCGAGCAGTGTCCCATCAGTTCGCCGCTGATCAATCGAGCAATCTCCGGCTTATGGCGGGCGGGACGCGAGGGCAATCTGCCTCGCGAGATTGAAGAGATGGAGCTCTTTGCCAACGCCGAGGATGATCAACTGCTCGTCGAAATCTATTGTGACCCGGCGATCACGGCGGGATTGGCACGGCAAATTGCGGAGACCGTGAAGAGCGTTCTTACGCAGGCAGCCGGCGTGGTTGTCTTCAAGCACAGCAGCGGGACGTGGGCCGCTGAAGCGAAACAGGCTGTATCGATCAGTGCTGCCCAACTCACATACAACACCCGATGCCATCCTTTTCGAGTGAGTGCAGGAGCCTTCTTTCAAGTCAATCGTTATTTGATCGATGAGCTAGTAGGGGTTGTCGCCGAGGGTTGCTCTGGAGACCTGGCGATCGATCTGTATGCGGGCGTCGGCCTTTTCTCGGCCTCGCTGTCGCGGAGTTTTGCACAGGTGATTGCTGTTGAGTCGTCACCGACTTCGTATGCCGACCTTCTCTACAATTCACCCCCGAATGTAAGCGCGGTCCGTGCTGCAACCGATCAGTTCTTAACGAACCGAACCCGCAAACTGCGGCCCGATCTGGTTGTGGTGGACCCGCCTAGACACGGCCTGGGGGAAGTGGTGGTCCACAGCCTGGGGGCCTTGGGAGCGCGTCAGGTTACATATATTTCGTGTGATCCGGCAACCCTCTCCCGTGACCTCGCCGGTCTGCTAAAGGCTGGGTACCGCATCCAGAGAGCCCACATGGTGGACCTCTTTCCCCAGACCTATCACCTGGAAAGTGTGTTCGAGTTAAAGATGTAGCGAACTAGCAGAGAGTATTAACGCAGTTTAACCAAGGGCGCGACCTCAGCACCGTTCATACTGGGGTTCTTAATTCATGGCGGCGTGAGGTCGCCCCGGCTGTGAGCCCGCGATTCTCCTTGGGAACGCGTCTCAACCTCGCTATGTAGCTCGTGAACCGGCAGCCATCTGCGCCATCTGCGCCACTGCACAAACCCGCCGGGCGGCAGCCCCTGCTCTGGGTTGTCTTGGCTTATGCGGCTGGAATCCTGGCCGGCAATTACCTCTGGCGTCCATTCTTGTGGTGGCTGGTTGCGGCATTCATATTCGGCATTTCCTCCGCCTACCTTCTCCGCCGTCGCGTTCGGATTGCATTTCTGATCGCGTCTTCTGTTCTTTTCGCCATCGGAGCTCTCACGATTCAGCTGCGGCCTCCCGCCGGCTGGGCGCGTTCCAATCTTTCTTCACTTGCCGATGGCGAGGATATTGTCGTTACAGCCCATGTCATTCACGAAGGGGATCCCCGGCGCAAAGCTGTGGGCGAGACGCAGCAAAGACTAGATCTTGAGACCGAGCAGATAGCGACTGAAAGCCGGGTTTTGAGCGTGCGTTGCGGCATTCGGGCGACAGTCTATAGCAAGGAAGGCGCGCAGGATGGACCATCGGCCGTTCGCCTCTTTCACTACGGCGAGCGTTTGCGTTTCCCGACGAAGCTCTCAAGGCCACGCAATTATCGAAATCCTGGCAGCTTTGATTACCAGGAGTACCTGGCAGAGAACGGGATCGTTGCCCTTGTCTCGACGAAGGCTGAGAACGTGGAAATCCTTACAGGTTTCGCGGGCCGCCGCGCCGAACTCTGGCGCACACGTGTTTACCACAGCATTGTGGAGCAGATTTACCGTTTGTGGCCGGGGCAGGAAGCTGCGCTGATGGGCGCGATGCTCATCGGCGACAACACCTTTGTCGGGCGGGATCTCCTTATCGATTTCCAGCGCACTGGTACCTACCATGTGCTCGTGATTTCTGGGCTCAAAGTAGGAATTCTGGCGCTGGTGACGTTTTGGCTGCTCCGCCGCCTGCGCGTGAATGATCTCGTTTCCTCTGCGATCACAGTGTTCTTGACCCTGGCGTACGCCCTATTGACCGACGTTGGAGCTCCGGTCTGGCGAGCCACACTGATGCTGGTACTCTATCTTTGCGCTAGGGCGCTCTACCG
>DASPSE010000461.1:0-8673 GCA_035624085.1 Terriglobales bacterium | reverse complement strand
TTCAGCCGGTAGTAAAGATCGGCACGGAATTTTCCTTCTTGCACCATCTGGCGGAGAGAAACATTGGTAGTGGCAACCACGCGGATATTGACTGCTGTGGGGCGAGTTCCCCCGAGTCTTTCCACCTGCCGTTCTTGCAGGACACGAAGCAATTTCGGCTGAAGATTGATCGGCATTTCGCCGATTTCATCGAGCAACAAAGTTCCTTCCTGGGCGAGTTCGAACTTTCCAGCTTTCGCAGTCGCGGCGCCGGTGAATGCTCCGCGCATGTGACCAAAAAGTTCGCTTTCGAGAAGGTGCTCAGGGACCGCTGCACAGTTCACTGCTACGAAAGGGCCAGAGTGGCGCGGGCTGTTGTCGTGGATGAAGCGAGCTAGTAGTTCTTTCCCCGTCCCGCTTTCTGCCTCGATCAACACGTCGGCATTTGCCCGGGCGGCGTGGCGCGCCCGATCTAATGCCTTCAACAGCGACGCGGCGGTTCCCACAATGGCCCCCCTACGGCAGCCTGAGAATTCCGAAAGGTGGTTGACTTGTTCCATGACGCGGCTCACCGATGAGCGCAACTGTTCAAACGAAATCGGTTTTGTCAGGTAATCGCACGCACCACCTTGAATGGCTTGCACGGCTTCCGGCACGCTGCCGAACGCGGTCAGGACGATAACCGCAGTGGCGGGATTTGCGCTTCTCACGCTGCGCATGAGTTGCAAGCCGTCCCCACCAGGCATTCGGATATCGGTGACAACCAGAGGAAAACGATCAGCATGAAATTTTCTGAGCGCTTCGGATGCCCCGGAGGCAGTTTCTACACGCCATCCTTCGCGCTGGAAATTCGTCATCAGCGCCATGCGCATACCGGGCTCGTCATCCACTACCAGCACTGAATTGATGGCCGCATCATTCATAAAATGGGAAACTCTATATGAAATGTCGTGCCCTTACCCGCTTCACTCGACACCATGATTTTGCCGCGATGTTGCTCGACGATTCGCTGACACACGGTCAAACCTAACCCTGCACTCTGTCTACCGGTCGTGAATCCCGGTTCGAAAATGTGTGTGAGATCTTCTGCTCGGATACCGTTGCCAGTGTCGGCCACTTCGACTACCGCAACTCTCTGCTCGGCCTTCGGTTCGACCCGTGCGCAGACCTTGATGAGTCCGCCAGCGGGCGTGTGACGTAAGGCATTGCACACCAGATTAAGAATGACCTGGTGAACTTCGCTGGCGTCGGCCGCGATTTCGATTTCGCCGAGAGTCAATTCGGAAGTAAGCCCTATTCCGCTCTGTCTCGCCAGCGGCTGCACAAAGTTCACCGCGCTGCGCAGCACCTCGGACAATTTCGTGGGCTGAAGGTTGGGTGTCCCCTCACTATAAAAGCGCAGCACGTTGTTCACGACGGCCGAGAGTGCTCGCACTCCGGCCTGCAGGTGCTGCACGCAATGCTTGGAATCCTCGCTCATTCCCGAATCTCCCGCCAGCACACCGGTCAAAAGTTCCATACTACCCAGAGGATTGCGCACCTCATGAGCGAGGACAGTTGCCATCTCGGCGAGCGCCACCAGGTTACGGGAAGCTTCCCGCTGCTGTTCGGCTTCTTTAAATGCAGTTGTATCTCGACAAGTAAGGATGACCTGTGCATTCTGCGCAATGGAGTCTGCGCTGCTATCGTCATGCCCAATCGTGCTGTAACGGACGGTTACACAGCGACTCTTGTCTCCGGCCGTGAACGAGAAATCGTGCTCGTCCCCCTGCTTCCATGTCTGACAATGGCCGGGATCAAGCATCGTCCGTATCGCGGAAGGAAGAGATGTCCAGAGCGCGGGCTCTCCCTCAGGAATCCCCAATAACCGCCGCGCTTCCGGGTTCAACAAGACAATCTGTTCGCTGTTGGTCTCTAGTACAGCTACACCGCAAGGCAACGCATCCAGAATCTGAGCCAGTGCGACGCGCATTCGGTCATTCTCTGCTTTACTGGAAGCCAGGGCCCGGTTGCGTTCCTCCAGTTGTGCGCGGAGTTGCGACACTTCCTCGTGCAGCTGCCAATGTGAGCGTTCCAAGCGGTCCGCCGCTGCGATGAAACTGCTAAACGCGTCGGTCAGATGACCCTCAGTAATTGTTGGACCTGCTGCAAGACCGTTCATTGGATTCCGATGAGAACTAGGCAACATCTGCCTAGCCGGAATGCAAGACCTCTGCCAAAACAGCCGGAGTTTGCCCGTTCGCTAACGAAGGTAATGGCATGAGCAATTGATTCTCTGGTGTGCCGCTGTCGAAATTGCTTCGATCTGCCGATAATGTTGCACCCTCCGTGCGTTCAGAAGGGGTCGAGTGTTTTATTGTCGGCGATCTCTCAGGTGCATTAGACAGCGATGAGAGGAGTCACGCACGTCTCTCTCAACACGCATTCGCGAGAGGCAAAGATCAATTGGCAGGAATCATGCATTGCAGAATTTGACGCAAATTAGGATGAAAGACAGATGACCCAAAAACACAACAATCAAATTCAGCAGTTCGGCTATCGTGTGCCGCGATTCCCGGCAGATTTCCATTTCCTGCTACAGATAAATGATCCGAAACCGCGGATCCTGGACGCGCAATGTACCGACATTAGCTGCGATGGTCTGGCGGCGAAAATGGCGGAAGGCTTAAGCGTGGGCACGCAGGTAACGCTAATGCTCTCCCTGCCCGGCCAGCACGATACCTTGCGGATCGGTGGCAGAGTCAGCCATCAGCACAGCGGCGAGCACGGGTTCGCCTTCATATTCACCTCGCAACGTGAGCGCGAGTGCGTACAGAAATACGTCAGTTCCTTCCGCACCAAGACAGTTGGTTTGCGCCCTTCTCGATAACGCTTTTGGCACGCACCGTGCAGAGCCAGTAGGCAGATGTTGCCTACTACTCATTTTTCTCTAACTCGGGTTTTTGAACTTACGCCATGCAGAAGGTCCTGAACCAGGAAGAAATCGACGCCATGGTGCGCGCCGCCCGGGGCCAGCAGAATGGGGCTGCACAGGCAGAGCAGCGTTCGATAAAACCCTGCAGCTTCCGCCAATCGGGGCACCTTACCGGCGAACAGGTTCGTGCCCTTACCATCCTGCACGAGGGCTTTGCGCGCAGTCTCACGCAATCCTTAGGCGCCTACCTCCGGGTGGTTTTTGAAACCACGCTGGTCACGGTCGAGCAAATTGCGTATGCCGAGTTCTTGCAGCGCGTGCCCGAAATTACCTACATGGTGTCATACCAGGTGCGGCCCATTGGGGCGGCAGCGGCAATGCAACTGGACCACTCCCTGGTGTTCCCGTTGGTCGACATCCTGCTCGGGGGGACCGGCCAATGTGAACCGATGACCCGGGAGATCACGGAGATCGAAGAGCAAATCATGGAAGGTGTGGCCAGAATTGTTTGCAGAGAACTGGCTGCTGCCTGGGCACCCATGGGCGCCGAAATCGAGTTGGAGCATCGTCAGCCTCCGGCCCAGATGCAGCGTTTCCTGGCGCCCGCGGAGAAAACCCTGTGCCTGGGTTTTGAGGTCAAATTAGCAGAAGCGCGCGGAGCGCTGAATCTGGTGTTTCCGCTCGCGATTTCCAACACGCTTCTGCGAAAACTTTCTACCGACTGGTCCTATGGAAAGAACCGCGCCACCAGCCGATCCGGTGGTCAACTCGCAGAGAAAATGCTGGATTGCTCGTTTCCCATGACATTGGGAATCACCTCTATCAAGCTGCCTATCAAAACGATGTTGGAGCTAACTCCCGGAACGGTTTGCAACCTCGGAGTTCCCGTTCGTTTGCCCGCGTCCATCATCCTTGCGGGCCGGGAAGCCTTCGAAGCCGAACCGGTGCGTCATGGACGCTACCGGGCCGCGCAAGTCCGCCAAAGAATTGTCGTGAACAAAGCAAAAAGGAAGCCATAATGCCAGACATCGACCCTCGAACACCGCTATATCTGCTCACGGAACCGTTTCGCAAAGCGCTGAGCGATGTGCTGTCCGAAGCTCTTGGGGCCGGATGGAGTGTTTCGAGCAGCGCGAACGAGGCTCCCGCCTCGGATGATGCGGCATCAATATTCTTCCGTGCGTCCGCATCCGGCGGCCTGCATGGAAATGCAACGCTTCAACTAAAGCGCGGTGACGCTGTTCTGTTGGCTCAGAAACTTCTTGCGGAGTCCTCAGATCCAGCCGGAGAGCTGAGTTCGCCTCGACAACAGGCGGTCGAGGACCTATTGCGGAAAATGGCCGGGTTGGCGGCAACTGGTTTCACTCCGCGGTTTGGCGAGGTGGTTTTGCAGCTCAACCGTGTCGAGGCACCTGCTGAGCAGGGCGCCGTTGTCATACTGTCGGCTTCCGAAGCCTCCACCGGCTCACTATCTATAAAACTTCAGCTTGACGCAGAAATGCTCGCTAGTATTCCCGCCCAGCAGCCCGAGGCCGCAGCCACTACTGCGGCGGCTGCGGCAGCCGCCACCGCATCAGCGCCGGTGTCCGCCGACAACAATCTGGATCTGCTTCTTAACGTGGACTTGAACCTCACTCTGCGATTTGGCCAACGAACTTTGACCTTGCGCGAAATTA
The DNA here is from genome assembly GCA_035624085.1 of Terriglobales bacterium. Classification (GTDB taxonomy): domain Bacteria; phylum Acidobacteriota; class Terriglobia; order Terriglobales; family Acidobacteriaceae; genus JAFAGX01. The sequence continues at coordinate 4,104 of DASPSE010000461.1, read as the reverse complement.
TGGACCTGAGCTCCGGCTCGATCATTGAGCTTGATCGGCAAGTGCAGGAACCCGCTGACCTGCTCCTGGGCAACAAGTTGATCGCGAAAGGCGAGGTCGTCATCGTGGATGGGAACTATGGCCTTCGCATTACCGAAGTGTCTGACCCACAGCCTGGCACGGACAGGATGGGATTGTCCAGATGAGATAATGCAGTTCGCTGTCCGAGAATACTGGCTATACAATTGTTGAGGAAGGACGAGCAATGAAGGTTGATTTAAACGCGTCCAATCTGTCCGGAATCATTTCATCTCAGGGCAGCCAGTCCGCCAACCCCGCGGTCTCAGACAGTTCCCCCAGCGAACCACTCGGGGAGGATAAGGCGACCCTGTCTGGCGATAGCACCAACGCGCAAAATCTCACAACAAAGGCATTGGAGATCCCTGAGGTTCGCCAGGATAAAGTCGAAGCCCTGCGCGCCGCCATCAAGAACGGCGACTACAAGATTGAGCCGAGCAAAATTGCCGAAGCGATGATCCAAGAATCCGAATGACCGAGAGCCGGTAGGTTCATCGTTCCCGTCAGGCATGTACGCATTAGCTAAAGTTTCTGTTGCGAATGGCCGATTGAGCAGTTCGTGTCTGAAGTCAAAGATCATTCTGCTTCCGCCAAGCCTGCGCCGATGCATCGCTTTGTAGCCCGGCAACCCATTTTGACTCGCGATGAGAAGACCTTCGGGTACGAGTTGTTGTTCCGGGACGGGGTAGAGGACTACTTCTGCCACAGCGACTCCGAAGCTGCCTCGCGTAGCACGCTGGATACTTCCCTACTGATGGGGCTGGATGTGCTGAGCGACGGTCGGCGGGCATTCATCAACTGCACTCGTGATGTCCTGATGAAAGACTACATTACGTTGCTCCCGCCGGTGCAGGCGGGAGTGGAAATCCTGGAAAGCGTTCCGCCGGACGAGGTGGTAACGGCAGCCTGCGAACGTCTGAAACAGGCTGGCTATTTGATCGCGCTCGATGACTTCGCCGTGAACGACCCGCGGGAATCGCTAGTCAGCCTCGCCGATATCATCAAAGTAGATATGAGAACTACGTCTCCGGCGGATGCGACGGCCATGGTCAAGCGATTCCGGTCCAAGAACTGTCAGCTGCTGGCGGAGAAAGTCGAAACCCGCGATGAGTTTCTGGCGGCCAAGAAGGCCGGTTTTGCTTATTTCCAAGGATACTTCTTCCGCCGGCCAGAACTCATGCAGGCCCGCGAGATTCCCGCGAACCAAGCCAACTATCTGCGCCTGCTTCAGGCAATTTCGCGGCCGGAACTAGAGCCGCGCGAAATTGAGGACGTCATCAAAGGCGAAGCTTCTCTGTGCTACCGCCTGCTGCGCTATCTGAACTCGCCGGTCTTCGGCTTCTCCGCGGAAGTGAAATCCATCCGTCACGCTCTCGCCATGCTGGGAGAACGCGAAGTACGCCGGTGGCTTCGTCTGGTGGTGACGCTCAGCGCAACTCAGAATAAGCCCAGCGACCTGGTGCTCTCAGCTCTGGTGCGAGCACGTTTCGGCGAATTGCTCGCGCCCAAGGTCAGACATGGTGATTCCGACCTGTTTCTGGTTGGCCTCCTCTCATTGATGGATGCCATCCTCGAAATCCGGATGGGGGTTCTACTGGAAGGAATTTCTTTGGATAGGGAGGCGCGGGCCGTGCTCCTCGGCAAGCAGAGCATGCTGTCCGGCTTTTACCGGCTGATGCTGGCGCAGGAGGCGGGAGACTGGCAAACCGTCACCAAGACCAACGCTGAGTTGCAACTGCCGGACAGCCTTGTAGCGGAATCTCATTGGAATGCTATGCAGTGGGCTCGCGAAATGGTCGGCGGAGTTTAGAGTGTCTACTGAAAGCCCAGACTTCCCTTTTGCGCCTGCAAACCTAGCGAACCTGTACGGCTTCTAGGCAAGTTCATCTACTTGATGGGAGACTTCGTCGTCCCCGGGCGGCTCGGGTGTGTCGGGATTGGCGGGCTCCGGCGCCTTAGCTGGGCGGCGTCGTTCCTTCGTCTCGCGACCAGGAGATGCGTGTCCCCCGCTGTCTCTGGTAGGAGTGGCCGGCTCGGGTCGCGTAATGGAGAACTCGTCCATGAGTCACAGAAGCCTAGCTCGCTGAGGCAAATAATGACCATACTCAGCCATGCTAAAGTATGAGGCTACTGAACTATCGGCAGCCGCCTAACGGACGATCAAGGGGATACCCGCAGTAACTAATCTTCCGTAATCTGCGGGAATCTGGGCAGCGTTCCCCGCTCCAAATTCCTGCTCCCGGGACAGCAACGGCATCACGATTCATTCCCTCTTAGCCCTGTAGATTTTCTGCGGAAGTGCCGATTAGTGTCTGCGCATCGCAAAACTGTGGACCGAGAGGACGCTTGCCTTGAGATCTCTCACCCGGTGGTGCACGCCGTCCAGGATACGCCAAATTGAAACGAAGATGAAAATGCGCCCGTCCTTTGCCTCCCAATTCAAAAGGAAATCAGAATATCGCAAGAGGAGAACGTAATCGTGATTTCCCTAAAAAAGTACCTGGAGATGGATTTCGCAACTGAGCAACGCTCGATGGAGCTGGTGTCTGCATTGCGGGAGTCTTACCAGTCGGTGCTTTTGGAGATCGGAAAGTGCGCCGTTCGAGCCTCTCCCGGGGTCGGCTCGGATCTGCAAAAAAATCTTGCGAGTATTCAGAGTCGGATAGACCGTGAGATCACGCCTGCGGGTGTGAAACGGATAGAGGCCGAGGTTGAGGACGAACTGCAACAATGGGTGGGACGCAGCGTCGAACATTTTAAGGCCAAGGCTAACGAGGTCAAAGAGCTTTTGGTTGTGCTGGCGCATACCGCGGCATCGATCGTCGAACGGGACCAACGTTATGCAAACCAGTTCAACCAATTTACAACGCGTCTGCAATCGATTGCCGACCTCGAAGATTTGGGACAAGTGCGCTTGTCCCTCTTGCAAGGGGCAAGCGAGCTGAAAACCTGCATCGATCGGATGACGCAGGACAGCAACCAGTCGGTGGCACAATTGCAGGCGGAAGTGTCAAGCTATGAGACCAAGCTCAAAGCCGTCGAGCAACTCGCCTTGCGAGATCCACTGACCGGATTGGCCAATCGTCGCAATGTGGAAGAGCGGATTGAATGGCGCATCGCGCACAAGCAGGCATTTTGCGTGATGATCATTGATGTGGACGGCTTCAAGCAAGTCAACGACAAATACGGACATGTCGCTGGCGACAGCCTCCTTAAGCAGTTTGCGGATGAATTACGCGCCAATTCACGAACCCCGGATATTGTCGGCCGCTGGGGGGGAGATGAATTCATCGTAGTCGTAGACTGCGATCTTCATGGAGCCAAATCGAAAGTCGAGCGCCTTCGGAAGTGGGTACTGGGTGAATACACCATCCAACTTGGCGGGGACGAGAAGGCTGTAAAGATTCATGTAGACGCGTCCATTGGTGTGGCTCAGTGGCAGCCCGGCGAAAGCGCACACGAACTGCTCGACCATGCGGATGCTGTCATGTATCGTGACAAGGAACACGCGCGAAAACAAAGATCCTAAAGAAACTCTCCGGACGACATCTCCAGCATCTGTCAGTTGCCCGCCCACAGAACCCTCCGAAAGCAGTGAGTGCGAGCAGCGCGCTGCCGACTGTTCAACTCGCAGCAATACAAATCGACTGCACGGCACCTGGAAAGAGTTTGTTACGAATTCCGAACAAGGCGGTTCGCCCAGCCAAGCCATCGCATCTACATGACAAGATACGCTCGAACACAGGTTGCAAAAAATCTTAGCCTTGGTCTGCAGGGTTTTTCCGGCAAGCGCGGCCGAAGGCGTTTGTGCCGGTGCGGAGGGGAGCCGGCCAGAGGGGAGGTGTGGGGGTGAGTCTCAGGGACGCGGGATTAAAGATGCTGATGGTGCACGAGGATCCCGAAGCGGTGAAGTTGGTGAGCCAAGCCTTAGGGGAGGAGAAGGTCGAGTTGTTTACTTCTTCCAGCGGGGAATCTGCCTTGCAACAGCTAAGCCAGGTTCGTCCGCAAATCGTTTTATCGAATCTGTTATTGCCCGGCATGGGGGGA
>DASPSE010000434.1:0-7568 GCA_035624085.1 Terriglobales bacterium | reverse complement strand
GGGCATGCTGACCACCAAACCGCGCTCGGTATCTTTGGTTTCCAGCACCTGATTGAGCTGCTTGAGCAGGCGAGCGCGCATCTCTTCCTTTTGGCGAATCGCCTCCTGCTTCTGACGTTCGGCTTCTTCCGCCGCCAAACGAGCTTTTTCGGCTTCCGCTTGGGCTCGTTGCTGCTCAGCTAAAGCAGCGGCCTGTTGCCGCTCAGCTTCCGCTTGGGCTTTTTCCGCAGCTTCGCGGTCAGCTTCCGCCTGGGCGCGGCGGCGCGCATCTTCCTCCGCCTGAGCCTTGGCTTTAGCCTCGGCTTCAGCGGCAGCCTTTGCGTCGGCTTCGGCTTTCTCCTGCGCTTCCTGCATGGCGCGTTTCTCGGCTGCGATGCGATCTGCTTCCTTTTTCTTGAGCGTCAGCACGCGGGCATCTTCCGCCATCTGCGTGGCGCCGCGAGCTGCCGTGCCGATGGGAGTTCTTCCTTGTTTGCGCTGCAAGTAATCTTCGGCGCGCGTCAGAAAATCTTCGGCTTTGCTCAGACTGTCGCTGGCATACTGCTGCGCGCCGGCCGCCTTGGCGATAGCCACTGCATTGCGCGCTTCGAGCAGATCGAGAGGTGTATTGGGCTTGGCGGTGGCGGAGGGAAGCTGGTCGGCCGGCACGTCGATCGTGTATTCGCCGCCTTCCAGCATGTCGAACTTGGCATCAATGGGTTCTTCGAATCCCTTGGTTTCGTGGCGTACGATGTTCTCGACCACCACCAGGTTGCTGGGCCAAGTGACTGAGAAATAAGGTTCTGCCGTAATCACCAGGCCGAACGCCTGGAGGTCTGTGGTCACGTCAATCTTGCTTTTGCCGTCGTTGTTGGGGACCATCTCACCCAGATTCACCGAACGACCTTCGGGCGTAACCGCCCAGAGCACATAGGTCAGATATTGGCCGCCGAATTTCGTTGCGGGCTGCAGGCGCTGGACCTCGGTGCTGATTGCCAGACGTCCTTCCTTACCGTCAACTTTGGCGTGGCCGCTGGCCTCGGGCATAAGGCTTGTTCCCTTGAAATCGACCGTGGTCGAGCCGCCGCGATGCCGGTAGTTCACCGCCTTTGTGGTGCGCGAAACCACTTTCACGCGGAATACCGGCGTCTGATCCATGGGCTCAACCGGGGTGCTCGCTTCCTGCGCCAGAACCCATCCAGCCATTAGAAGGATTGACATCGCGACCAGAGACTTCTTCATGCGGCTACCCCCTCCGCGGCACTGCGGCATCTTATTGAAGATGATTGTTTCCATGAAAGCACATGGGCTGGGAGTTCCTCAAGAGTGGGGAGTATCGAAGGTCACCACGATGGCGTTGCCTGCCACAGAGCCGATATGATGTTCGCGGCTGACCACCTAGCGATGTCGCCTCCATTCTCTGCCGTTGTTGAGGCGCGTGCCCTCTTGAGCCGCTATCTGCCGATCACGCGCCTGGTGGCTGCCCCTTCCCTCTCTCGACTGACCGGTGCGGATGTTTTCCTGAAGCTGGAAAATGAGCTGCATACCGGTTCCTTCAAGCCGCGGGGCGCCCTATACGCGCTGTGGGTCAATTTGTCACGACGAAAGATCTCTGAAGTGATTGCATCCAGCACTGGCAATCACGGTGCGGCAGTGGCGTATGCCGCAAAGCTGATGGGAGTACGGGCAAAGATTTTTCTGCCTGCGAACCCGAATCCAGTAAAGCGCGCAAAGATCGCAGAACTAGGCGCGGAAATCGTGGAAGCAGGCAGCAAGGATCCAGCAGAAACGTTCCAGCGCGCGTCGGAATACGGAAAAAAAGAAGGCGTTTACTTCTTGAGCGATGCTACTGACCCGGATCTGCCGGCTGGGCCGGGAACAATTGCGTGCGAAATTTTCGAGCAGCAGCCCGCCACTGAGGTGATTTATGTGCCAATGGGCGATACGGCACTGATTCGGGGAGTCGCGGCAGCGGCTAAGTATCTTTCTCCCAAGGTGCGGATCATCGGAGTGCAGGCGGAACGAGCGCCTTCGTACTATCTTTCCTGGAAACAAGGTCGACTAGTCAGCACAGAGAGCTGCGACACAATTGCCGACGGGCTGGCGACGCGCACTCCAGATTCGGAAAATGTCCGGGAGATTCGCGGGCTTGTCGATGACGTACGTCTGGTCAGCGAAGAGCAGATGCTGGCTGCGATCCGGCATCTCCTGTTCGAGGAGCACATCGTTGCGGAGCCCGCCGGGGCCGCTGCGACCGCCGCACTGATGCAGTCAGTAGATGAGGGAAGGACTGTTGTTGCGCTCGTGAGTGGAAGCAATATCTCGCCCGAGCTGCTTCGAAGGGCAGTCTCCCCTGAACGGTAACTGCAAGGCGAGATTTCAACAGGTGTTGTGCCCGGTCCGCCGCCGAGTCAAGCAAACTTCTCAGGTCGCGAACAAAGTCTATAAACGCTAGCCCTAGTGGTCACCTTATCAGTTAGCCACAAATTCTCGTGGTTCTGCGGGGTCGCACGCCCTCCTTGTATGCACCCAAAATTTTCCTGTTGACAACAAACAATTTAGGCGTAGGATGTGGTCAAAAGTGGTTGAAAGTGGTCAACACGGTTATGGCGGTGGGCGGAATTGAAACTCCGAGAGGCGCCATTGAAATTTGCGGCTGACTCCCCCAAAAACAGCCCGAATGAACCGGAAGTGAACGGCCTTTTCACCGCTTTTACCTCCCTCGTTGCTGTGGCAGTTGTTGCTGCTAAAAAGTACGGCGCCCCGATAAAGGGCAGAATGCATGTTTCGCGGCAATCACCCAACCCGCGTCGACGAAAAGGGACGATTAAAAGTCCCGGCGGAATTCAAGCGCGTGATCGACGAGAAGTACGGACAGCAATTTTACATCACAAGTTTGGATGGAAATGTTGCACAAGTATATCCCTTCGAGGAATGGGAGCGGATCGAGCAGAAGCTGGCGGCTCTCCCAACTTTCAATCCTGCGAAGAAGAAATTTCTGAGCACGACTGGCTATTGGGGGCAACAAGTCGAGATGGACGGCCAGGGTCGGCTGTTACTTCCGCAGTTGTTGCGGGATGCAGCGCAACTGAAGGGTGATGTCGCGGTCGTGGGTTTCCAGACTTTCCTCGAAGTTCGCAACCTGGAGGCGTACCGCAAGCAGATCGAGGAAGAGAAGTTTACGCCTGAGGATGAGAAGACGCTCGACGAGCTGGGTATCTAGTGGGCGCGGGTTTGGAAGACACCCCCGAGTGGGGTGGGCATGGGCAGGTTGGCCATGTTCCGGTTCTTTTAAAAGAAGCGATCGACTTTTTAGCCGTCCGGCGTGGCGGGACCTATATCGACGCCACCGTGGGCCTTGGCGGACACAGTTACGAAATCGCAAGACGCCTCGGCGCACCGGGTCATTTGATTGGGGTCGATAAAGATCCAGCGACGCTGGAACTCGCGCGGGAAAAACTAAAAGCAGGTTCCTCCGCTCGGAATGACAAGGGAGCGGAGGATTGGCCGAGCATCACACTGATTCATGGATCGTTCGCAGATGTTGCGAAGGACGTCCGACGGGCGACGATCGACGGCCTGCTCGCTGATCTAGGCGTGAGCAGCTTGCAATTCAGTGATCCGGCGCGAGGCTTCAGTTTTCAGGCGGAAGGACTGCTCGACATGCGGATGAATCCGCAAGCCGGGCTGACCGCCGAACAAGTGGTAAACCGCTTCGACGAGCGCAAGCTTGCCGATGTGATTTACGAATTCGGTGAGGAAAGGAGGTCGCGGAGAATCGCCAGAGCCATTGTCCGGTCGCGGCCGATACGCACGACCACGCAACTTGCGGACGTCATATCCGCCGCGGCCCGGCCAATGAAACATGAGCGAATACACCCCGCGACGCGAACCTTCCAGGCTCTCCGAATCTTCGTCAACCACGAGTTGGACGACCTGCGGGCGCTGCTGAGCGCGGCCCCGCAGATGCTGAAGCCGGGGGGACGGCTGGTGATCATCAGCTTCCATTCGCTGGAAGACAGAATTGTGAAAGATGCTCTCCGCGAAGGCGTGAAGCAGGGTCACTATCGTTCACTGGCGAAGAAGCCGGTGACGCCCGGCGAAGAAGAAATCGATCGCAATCCGCGGGCACGCAGCGCGAAATTGCGGGCCGCGGAAAGGATTTAGGGTAGGGCACGACTTCAGTCGTGCCGACAACGATCTTTCAAAATTGTCATTCCGAGCCGTCCGCAAGCGCGCACTGCGCGCGAAGACGCGCGAGGAATCTGCAGTCGAAATGCAGATCCCTCGACTGCGCTGTCGGTTCGCAAGCGAACCGTCGTGCTCGCTCGGGATGACAACAAGAAAAAAGCTTCCGGGGCGGCATCGCCTCTCTCACAAGGGCGAAAACAATCTCCACCTTCTCTCGATGCCGCTCCGGAGAAGGTTCTGGGGGCAGAAAAGGGGACAGGATGTACACAGGAACTTTGATTGACGACTTAATGGAAACCGTGGAGCGCAGCGAAGAGCGCTCCTGGGAGACACGCTCGCAGGAAGAGAAGCTGGCGCATTTCTACTCGGTTTCTCAATTCGAGCTCGCGCGGTTTGAACCCAGTCTTGCCGGAGTCGCATAGATGGCCGCCGCAGCCGTGGTCATGCAAGCCGCACCTCGAAACCGGCGCCAGCCCTGCTGGAATGGCACGCCGGAAATCTATTTCGCCAAGCCTATCGACAACTCACGGCTGGTTAAGGTGGAGGATCCCAAACGTAGCCGTGAAATGCGGCAGTTTGGAATCGCGCTGGGCTGTCTCTTTGTTCTCGTCATGACCTATACGTGGCAGCACTTCAAGGCGGTCGAGTACGGATACAAAGTGGAATCGCTGAAGGCGCAACGCGACGGGCTGCTGGAAGAAAATCGCGCTCTGCGGCTGGAAGAAGCATCGTTGCGCGCGCCTGACCGGATCGACAGACTGGCTCGCGATTTCGGGATGCAGCCGCCGCAGGCTGGCCAGGTGATCCGCATGGACTCCACTTCGCCAGATTCGGGCATGCCTGTGCTGGCCAGCGCTTCGATATCGGTAATCTCGATCCCGTAGTCGATTGTGGAGGGACGGACGTCCTCGCCCGTCAGGTTGTGGCTACAGGTTTTGCTTGCGGGTTTTGGGTGGCGCAGCGCTAAAGCGCCGCGCCACCCAAAGTCACGCGCAACTCATCAGGTACGGACGTGGCTTCGAACCCATCCCGCAATCTCACCGATAGCCGCCTGTATGTTCTCAGTGTTGTCCTCATCCTGTGGTGTGGCGCTATTTGCCTGCGTCTCGTTTACCTGCAGATCTTCCGCTATGGCAGCTTTGAGCAGCGTGCTCAGCACCAGCAGCAGCGTACCGTAGAGGTCTCAGCTCGTCGCGGCATTATTTATGATCGCGCCGGCCGCGAGCTAGCAATGTCGGTCTCGGTGGATTCAGCTTTCGCGGTGCCGAGCGAAATTCCTGACCTCGCGGGAACCATCTCGCTCATCTCGCGCATAACCAAGTCTGACCCCCATGAGCTTCTGGCCCGCTGTAAAGCTGCCAAGACTTTCTGCTGGGTGGCTCGGAAGGCCGATGCAGAAACCGCCGACCGCATTCGCTCACTCAATCTGCGCGGAATCTATTTCCAGAAGGAATCCAAGCGCTTCTATCCGAAAGGTGAACTGGCGGCACAGGTCATTGGTTACGTTGGAACGGACGATGAAGGCTTAAGCGGAATCGAGCGCGAATATGACGAGAAACTCCGTGGCCGTCCGGGTGAAATGCTGATCTCGGTCGATGCGCGCCGCAAATGGTTCGGCAGTGTGGAGAAGCAGCCGGAGCCTGGGCAAAACGTCGTGTTAACCATCGATCAGCAGATCCAGTACATCGCCGAGCGCGAGCTGGACACGGCGATAGAGCAGACACACGCCATCAGCGGTACAGTCATCGTGGAGAACCCGCGCACGGGCGAAATTCTGGCGCTGGCCAACCGTCCGACGTTCAACCCCAACCTTACGCGCGAGATCACTCCGGAGAAGCTGAAGAACCACGCCGTCAGCGACGTCTATGAACCGGGGTCGACGTTCAAGCTGGTCACAATCTCAGCCGCGCTGGAAGAAAAATTGACCACGCCGAACGAGGTTTTCGACTGCCAGATGGGATCGATCGTCATCAACGGCATGAGGATTCATGACAGCCGGCCGCACGGCCTGCTGCCGGTCTCCGACATTCTCGCCGAATCGAGCGACGTGGGATCAATCAAGATCGGCATGCGCCTGGGCGACGAGCGCTTCTACAAATATATTCGCGGCTTCGGCTTCGGGCAGCAGACCGGCATTGAGCTTCCGGGCGAGACGCGCGGCCTGACCAAACCGCCGAGCCGCTGGTCGAAAGTTTCCTTCGCAGCGATTTCCATGGGCCAGGAAATCGGCATCACGCCACTGCAGTTGGTTGGCTTGGTTTCGACGATGGCCAACGACGGCGTCCGGGTCGCGCCTCGCATCGTCGCCGCCACCACCCTGCCGCAGAGCACGCCTCAGACGATTACGCTTCAGGCGAAAGAGCAGCAGCGCGTGATTTCATCTCTGACTGCGGCGCAGATGCGGCAGATGATGCAGGGCGTCGTTCTGCACGGCACCGGCACGAAGGCGATACTCGAAGGCTACAGCACGGCGGGGAAGACGGGAACTGCACAAAAGGTGGATCCGGCCACTCATGCTTACTCGCACACGAAATATGTGGCGTCTTTCGCGGGCTTTGCGCCCATTAACAATCCGGCCATTACGGTCGCCGTCACTCTCGATTCGGCGGTTGGGCTACACCAGGGCGGCCAGGTTTCGGCGCCGGTGTTTCGCCGTGTCGCGCAACAAGTGCTGGAGTATCTGCACACGCCGCACGATGTCGAACTGCCGCGCAGTCGGCAATTGCTGTTGGCCTCGCGTCAGGTAAAAGAAGAAGAGATTGCGGAGGGGTCGCCGGATCATCTGGGCGATCCGATGGATCTGACCGAGACTCCCACGACCAATGCTACGTCGGCGAGTATTCCCGCTTCCGCGATGGCTGCAAATGCTGTTCCTCTCGTTCCTGCCGCGCTGCGCCAAAGCGAAGCCGCATCCGTTGAGGAGACGAAACAGCCTATCGCACCATCAGTTCCCGCAGAACATATTCCTCCCAGCGGCACCGTAGTCCTGGATATTGATCAGGGAGAAATTGTGGTTCCGGTGTTCACAGGCAAGAGTGTGCGAGCTGCGATTGAGCTGGCGCAAGAAAACGGGTTGGACTTGGACGTGGTCGGCAGTGGTTTGGCCCAGGAGCAATTCCCTTCCGCAGGTGTGCGCGTCCCAAGCGGTTCGAAAGTCACGGTGAAGTTTGGGCGGTAAGCCTCTGTGACCTTTGTGCCTCCGTGGTGGAAGGTTCTGGAGAATCCTTAACCAAACCACAGAGGGCACAGAGTACACAGAGGATCATATAATTCATTCCAATGACCTTCCAACAGCTCCTCTACGGGGCGGAAATCCTGTCGCAAACCGGTAATCCGGGCGTGAGCGGTCTGGAATACGACTCGCGCAAGGTCCAGCCCGGCGATGTCTTCGTCTCTAT
>DASPSE010000427.1:0-5400 GCA_035624085.1 Terriglobales bacterium | reverse complement strand
GGCGATGGCATCGCGCTGACCGCGCACAAAGAAGTGCGAGTCAGCGTTCTGGGCCACATTCAACGCGGCGGTTCGCCTTCACCCTTCGATCGCATTTTGGGTACGCGCTTTGGCGTGGCGGCCGTCGATCTGATCGCGCAGGGCGGCTTCGGCAAGATGGTCTGCCTGCGTAACGCAAGAATCGAGTCGGTCAACATAGCTGACGCCGTCGGTCAACTGCGAACCGTCGATCCCCAGGGAGAACTGGTGCGAATGGCGCGAGCTATTGGGATTTGCTTTGGGGATTGACCTTCCTCACTCTCAAGACCAACTGACTAAACCACCGGCATTCTCTACTGCGCTATATTGGCTTGTGATTCCTGTGAGAAGCCGCTGCCTGTGTGTGTTGCTGACGATCTCGGCCGCGTTGTCGCTCTCCGCCTGCCGGCGCAAAAGAGTGGTTGAAATCGGCTATGTGTCCGTTCCCCAGGCGGTTCTTCGAGACCGTGTAGCCCCGGTTTATAGCAAAGTTGGGACTGTGACGAATGGTGACCGGGTCCAGGTGCTCGAACGCGAACGGCGCTTCGTGCGCATCCGCACCGATGGCGGGCTCGAAGGCTGGATCGAGCAACGCTATCTCGTCCCGCAGGAAGTCTACGACGGATTTCAAAAGCTCGCGCAGCAGGAACAAAACGATCCGTTACAGGCGGCCGGCACCACGCGCAACGACACCAACATCCATCTCGAACCCGGCCGCGACACCGAGCACCTCTATCAACTGAATCAGGGAACCAAGGTTTCCCTCTTCAAGCGCGCCACGGCCGAGAAGATTCTGCCCGGTGCGCAGCCGGCGGGCAATGAATCATCAAAGCCGGCCATCCTGGAGGACTGGTGGCTCATCCGCGACCCGCAGGGACACATCGGTTGGGTGCTGGCGCGCATGGTGGACCTCGACGCGCCCTTAGACGTCGCCCAGTATGCCGAAGGCCAGCGTATCGTCGCGTTTTTCGTGCTCGACCAGGTCACTGACGGTGACAAGAAGGTTCCCCAGTACTTGGTGGCCCTCACCGAGCCCAAGGATGGAATGCCTTTCGACTACAACCAGGTGCGCGTCTTCACCTGGAATGTGAAGCGGCATCGTTACGAGACGGCCTATCGCGAACGCAACCTTGACGGTGTTCTGCCCGTCACCGTCTCACAAGAGAATTTCGAGAAAGAAGGCACACTGCCAGTTTTTGTGTTGCGAGTCAAAGATGACAGCGGAAACGTGACTGAACGCAAATACAAGCTGAATACGCCCATCGTTCGCCGTGTGCTGGCTCCGGGCGAGCAGCCAGTTAAGCCGTCAACCAAGCAAAGGCGCCGATGAATGAGATTCTTGGTGAATTATTTGGGGCTGACTCCGAACGCGAAGGAGAGGCGGACGGGAACGGGCTTACCGTCGGAATCTTTCGCGGGAGAGAATTTCCAAGATTTGAGAGTTCTAACTGCCGCAGCGTCTAACTCCGGATCCACCTTTTTCATAAGGCGAAACTGCTGCATCTTTCCTTCCGTATTAAAAAGGACTGACACGATTATCACTGCCGTCACGCCGGCCTTGTGAAAAGAAGGCGGCGGCCCGCACTTCACGCACCGGGGCGTCCTGACCCCGTCGTGGTGAACAAAATAAAACGGCCAGCCGGACGGAGCAGCAGCGGCGGGGAAATCTCCTTCGATCATTGGGTCACGACGTTCCGTGTACGAAGAGCGTAGCAATGGCTTACCGGACAGGTCGCGCAGGAGGAAATCGATCGAGTGAGAATTAATGTCGGAGGAAAGGCTGCCCAATAGAAGAGAATCCACCCCGAACGCGGTAGAGAATTTCAGAAGAACATCGGGGCGAGCGAGATCACAATCGGTCCAATGGTTTTGCAGCAGGAAACGGTGCGCTTCGATGCGGCTGAGGACCGCGAAGTCCTTGACATCGTCTTCGAACAGTTGAGAAAAGCTGGCGGCGAAAAAGGCGCCCCGACCCTCCGGGTGGGAAGAGCTATCGCAAAAATCAGCAACGTAAAGTTTGTGAATTCCGAGACGGGAGAGATCGTTTGCCATCCGCTGCGCAGCAAGTTTGCGTTTTTCAGCGGAGAATGTGCCGGGGCGTGCGGCAGCCGACAGGAGGAGGAAGCAAAGAACAATGGCACAAGGACGCAAGTGAGACCTCGAAGCGGAGTAGGTCTGAGGCATTGTGTTCCCGAGGTGGCGCTGTGTCAATTAACGTTTCTGCTTCCACAACCAGTCCAGGATTTAGCTTTTCGTCCTTCACCACCCGGTGGCCTGCATACAGCCCCGTGAAATCACGCCTCACCCACAATTTGAGCGAACTTGTCCAGATCGATATTGCCGCCAGAGACGATGGCGACAACTTTGCCGGAGCCAGCCCGGCCCGATAGAGCCGCCGCTACTGCGCAGGCCGCAGCGCCCTCCGCGATAATGCGGTTTCGCTCGGCGACCAGCTTCATAGCGTGCGCGGTTTCCTTGAGACTCACGACTATTGATCCGTCCAACAGCCGTCGCGCGCGCTCGAGCATATTGGGAAATACCATCTTGCCGCCGATGCCATCGACGAACGACGGTTGATATTCCACGCTGCGCGGCTCACCGGCCGCGAGCGATGGGGCGAGCGGAGCTGCAGTTTCGATCTCGGCGGCGTAGATCTTTACTTTCGGAGCCCGCGCTCGCAACACAGCCGCAATCCCACAAGACAGTCCCCCACCACCCCACGGAATTACTACCGCGTCCAGGTCCGGCAAGTCCTCCAGCAGTTCCAGCGCGATGGTGCCATTGCCAGCCATCACGTGAGGGTCATCAAACGCGTGGATGAACGTGGCCTCAACCCCCGGGTACGAGCGGGTCTCGAAGGTTTGCCACCATTCCGCGAAAGGCACTTTGATGACGCGTCCGCCCATTCGTTCCACCGCTCGAACCTTGGTTGCCGGGGCGGTCTCGGGAGCAACAATAGTGGCGGGGATGCCCATCCGCTGCGCACAAAACGCGACCCCTTGCGCCATGTTGCCCGCGGATGCGGTCAGCACTCCACGAGCCAGTTTCTCCCGCGGCGTTAACGCCATAACGTTGGCCGCTCCGCGAATCTTGAACGATCCGATCGGCTGCAGGTTCTCCAGCTTTAAATACAATTCTGCAGGCGCTTCCGCATTGCACCGGACTAGAGGAGTGCGTAAGGCAACCGATTGAATGTTGCGCCGTGCTTCTTCGACCTGAGTTAGGGTGATGGGCATTTCCGGCATATTCCACTGGCTGCCGAATCGGCTGTGAAGCAGTCTACTCTGCGATGTTTGCGTTCTCGGCGTTTCAAGATTTTGCCTTTGAAACCTGAAAGCGCAGGGTTCGCAGAGAAGAACCGCAGAAATCTGAGAGAGCACGTTTACGAATATCTCAGCTCTTAAGCTCTATCCGTGGCAGCGGCGGGAGTGTCTGCCCATTTTCCAAAGCCGCTCGCCATACAGTCAGCGATTCCATAAGCGGGGCCAGTTCGATTCCACAAAAACCCTCCGCCTGTCCGCCAAGATTCCTCATGCCACGTTCCATTACCGATCGCATCCCAACTCGATTTCCCGTGGAATGATGGTGGAAGGCAACCGCTAGCTGGACCAGCCCTTGCAAAAACTTTTTCTCTTCTGCGGGGGCTGCACGCCACACGTCTTCCAGAACTTCGTGGGCTTCGAAGAAATGCCCATGGTTGAAAAGAGATATTCCACGTGCGAAATCGTCGGCAGGCACGCCCTATTCTGGCACAGAAAGCTGGTCAGAAAACAAAACCTCGCGCCGCAGCGCGAGGTGTGAAGCACAAAGGAGGGTAGCGTCCTGATCTCCTACTGCGCGACGTCATAAGCCATACTTTGCGTCCTTAGCGATCCTTTGCGCGCTTGGCAGTTAAAAGCTCTTACCGCAAAGTGCGCCAAGTATCGCAAAGTCCGCCAGGAAAGCTTCAAGTCGAAACTAGGACACTACCCAAGAGAGAATTTATTTGCCAAGAATCCCATAGTGCGATGCGGTCGCCATAAAGAACAGCAACGGCATCGACAGAAAAGTGTTCGTTCGGGATGCCAGAAAAGCCTGGCGGGCCAGTGTTGCAGCGTTTGCTGGTGGAGTGCCGGCCAGGGTTCCCTGGATGACCTTCTTGTTGTTGCGCCAGATAATCCCCCAAACGTTGAACAACATAATGATACCCATGCCGCCGCCAACTCCAATCGAGAGCACGTGATTGTCGTCCTGTCCTACCGGCGTGTAATTCACAAACAGCCAGCCGGCAGCGATGACGACCGCCGCTACGATAACGCCCAGCACGTACCCACTCGGCGTCTTTGAGATCACGAAAGAGAGAATTCCCCACGCCACAATCCAGATCAACAGAAACAATCCAACCGTGCCCCACGGACTTTTCCCCATGCGGTCAGCGTCGGGGCCTACCAGGATTTGCGCCCAATACCAGCCCCCGAACAACACCGTAAGCAGCGCGCTCCAGCGGAACAGGCGCAGCGCGGGCAGCGTCATATACTGAAATACTTTCGGCTTCATGCCAGCGTCGACCTGCTTCATGAAGGGAACGTTGACGAGATTGAAGAAGTAAAGCAATCCGATCCAGGTAATCCCGGCGATAAAGTGAAACCAGCGCAGAATCAGCGCTAGAGCTTCAGTGCCGGTGTGAGTCGGCATCAACCACCACACGACGAACGCAATCAGATGCTGCATGACGTCCTCCCCAAAGGCAATATGCTAAGAGACCCTCGCGCCCTGAACTGCTGGCGCACAGCAGCGAGCAGATATTCGCGTCTCAAGAACAATCCTCCTGCTCACCAACCCGAGTCGTTTCTTGCGGATAAAGTCTCTTGCGCCGGAATATTGCACTTTATAGCCGTTATGTCAACGGGTTGGACGCGGCGCCGACATCCCGTGCCGATTTCCACTGGCCTGATTTAGTTGGCTTGAAAACTGGCCGGTAACGCCGTATCGTACGGATATTGCTCTGGGCGCGGGGTCTGGCTCAAGTCGATCTTCGCGCCCTGAGCTGTCCCCCCACTTCTCACGTCCAATGCAGCGGGCGTGAGGAAGCGATGTTTTTTGGCAACATGAGAAAGCTCTTGCCGTCAGAGAGCCAAGGAGATCGGCGATGGAAAATAAGCCGGCGCAGAACATTCAGGATTCCTTCCTCAACACCGCCCGCAAAGAAAGGATGAATATCACCATTTATCTGCTGAGCGGCGTCAAGCTGAGCGGGCGCATTCGCTCTTTCGACAAGTATTCCGTGGTGCTGGAGACGAACAATCAGGAACAGTTGATTTTCAAGCATGCCATTTCCACGGTGGCGATGGGGCGAGCCGCGCATGCTCACGGCGGCGACAAACCGACTGTGGTTCCGGCGCC
>DASPSE010000057.1:0-9074 GCA_035624085.1 Terriglobales bacterium | reverse complement strand
TTCCTCCAGTCCTCCCACTGGCTGGCGTTATTCGCGAATTCCGCCTCATTGACCATGGTCACGCAATCCTTGACCGGGCAGACCGCTTCGCAGACGCCGCAGCCGCAGCACGCCACCATATTGGCATCGTACAGACCCTCTGGAGTGACATCGAAACAAGAATCCGGACAGTGCAGCCAGCAAAGCGTGCACTTGATGCAGGTGTCGAAGTTGACCACCGGCCGCATGGTGCGGGTCGTGTACTTCTTGAATGTCGGATTGCGGTCGGGACGGAAGCCGCCGCTGGCGAGCGAAGCTGGATCTTGAACGGCACCGCCCTCTGGAATACACGGGATGGCAATGCCTTCCCCCATCTCATGCCACTTCGGCAGGTCGAATCTATATGGGACTTCAGCATTCCCCTGATTAGGCTTCACTGTGGTTGTGGTTACCCGCTCGTAGGAGCGAGCCGCAGATTCAGCTTTGATGGGATCTTTCCACTCCTCAATGATTGTCTGTTGCACCGACTTCAGGCTGAACAGATCAGGAAGAAGCTTGGCGATGGCGCCCAGGATGCGAACATCAGTGTGGTCGTCTTTATAGACCCATAATCCGGAAAAGCTGGCTTTGCCTTTCAGAATCGCCAACTGGTAAGGAGCTTCCTTGCGGTGGGCCATTTCAAGGATCGACTCCGGGGTTTCCAGGGAAGTCACGATCAACGCACCACCCGGTTTGAGCAGCTTGTTGACTGGCTGTAAGCCGTACCAGGCCCACGATTCCACTCCTTTGCAGAGGGTGTCATCAACCGCAATGGTGATATCGACTTCTTTGGGCTCGTACTTCGCCATTCCCTCCTCGAGCGTCTGTTGGTCGTCGGCCACAATAGCGAAACTCTTGGCCGGAATGCCGTTGCGTTCAGGGCTGTCGCCATAGCGGCCAAATGAAATCCCAACTTTGCCTTCGTGATGTGCCGCCAACACGATGCCGCGCGTAATTCTGGTGCCCAAGGTCTTTTGAAAAATTCCGCGATAGATCACTTCAATAGCGAATAGCCGGCCCATTGCAACCTCCGTTTTTATTGAAACTCCGTCAGCACAATCTCTTCGACATCTTCGATATGGCGCCGCATCGCAGCCTTGGCGGCTTCCGCGTCCCGCCGTTTGATCGCAGCCAGAACCCTGCGGTGGCCGGCCAGGGACTTCTGTGGACGTCCCTCCAATTGCAACGAGCGCTCGCGCGTATCGCGCAGCAGGTCCATCAAAACATCGAGCACTTTGAGCACAACGCTGTTGCCCGAGGCCATGGCAATGCTGTAATGGAATTCGGAGTCTTCCTCGATGGCGAGTTCTCCCCCGCGCAACTTGGTTTCCTGACGCCGCAGAATCTCTTCCATTTCTTCGAGTTCTTCGTCGGAGGCGTGGGTCGCAGCGCGGGCTGCAAGTGGCGGCTCCAGCATTTTGCGGAAATCGAGCAACTCACCCACCAACTCCATCTTGTGCCGCAGGACATTGGTCAGGGGATTCATCAGTGTGTCAGCTGAAATCTCGCGCACCACGGTTCCCGCACCCTGGCGCGGTTCCACCAGGCCCAACAGCTCTAAGCTGCGTATGGCGTCACGGATGGAACTGCGGCTGACTCCGAGGTTCTCCGCCAGTTCGCGTTCGGAAGGAAGCTTGTCGCCGGGGTGAAGCTTTTTCAGGATGATTCGCTCGAGTTGCCGGGCTACTTCTTCGTAAACCTTATTGCGCCGGATAGTCTCGAACTCGGACTTGAGAGTCGGTTCTGGCACCCTGGGGCCTCAACTGGTCCGATAAGTGGACCAGATCATTATATGCACCTTGTCAAGGGGAAAGTGTCAGACGGCATCTTGGGTAGTGGGCTACCTTGGTTCAGGGTGCCCCACTACCGTATCCTGGGTCGGCATTGCGGCGGGGAGTCGGCGGACGTTTTGTTCTAGGCGCGATGCTGGGTCAAAGGGCTGCACTGCTACCCTTTGTCTAAGAAGAGAGTTCGCGAAACTATTTGCTTGCGGCTTCCGCCATGGCGTGCTCGCGCTCGACGTCGCGCAGGCGCGCCGCTTTGCCTCGCAGAGTGCGCAGATAATAAAGCTTGGCGCGGCGAACTTTCGAGGACCGGACCAACTCCACTTTGTCAATGACCCTCGAGTTCTCCGGGAAAATACGTTCTACGCCATGGCCGAAGCTGATCTTGCGCACGGTGAAGCTGGCTTGTGGTCCCCGAGTGCGTTTGATCACCACGCCCTCAAAGGCCTGCAAACGCTCTTTGTCGCCTTCCTTGATCTTCACGTGTACACGGATGGAATCCCCGGGTCCGAAGTCGGGCAAATCCGTGCGCTTTGTTTTGGCCAGAAGTTTTTCAATGATGAGGTTCGACATAATTTTCCCTTCTACAATTATTTTGTCGTTCCGAGGAGCGCAAGCGACGAGGAACCTGCAGTTTCCTCACAACTGCAGTTCCCCGCTTCACTCGGGATGACAACACATCAAAGAACTTTCCCGCGCTCGATCTGCGCAATCAGACTCGTGTCTTCGTCGTTGAGCGCCACCGCCTGCAAAAGGTCGGGCCGGTTGCGCATGGTCTTTTCCAGCGCGGAGCGGCGCCGCCAGCGGCGAATTTCGTCGTGGTTGCCACACGACAGCACCTCGGGAACCGCCAAACCTCGAAACTCCGCCGGACGCGTGTAATGCGGATAATCCAGCAGGCCGCCCGAGACACAAGTTGAGTTCGGACGATCGCTGTCACTTCCTTGCTCACGCGCCGTAAACGACTCTTGCCGCGTGGAGGCTTCATTCCCCACGGCACCCGGAACCAGCCGTGTGACGCAATCCACAATCACCGCTGCGCCGATCTCGCCACCGCTCAGCACATAGTCGCCAATCGACAACTCGCGGTCGGCCAAGTACTCGCTGACGCGCTCATCCACGCCTTCGTAGCGGCCGCAGATCAGCACGATCTGTTCCAAGGCCGCCAACTCCTCAGCCTGGCGCTGATCGAATCGCTTGCCCTGCGCCGAAAGCAAAACCACACTCTGCCTGGCCTGACCGGTCAGCCGCGCCTGGCGGGGCGCGACATTCACCGCTTCCACACATTCAAAGATCGGTTCCGGCTTCAGCACCATGCCTTCGCCGCCGCCGAAGGGGCGATCGTCCACAGTGCGGTGGCGATCATGCGCAAACGCCCGCAGATCGTGAACTTCAATTGTCGCCAGACCAGCTTCCCGCGCCCGGCGAATGATGCCGTAATCCAGCGGGCCACGAAAAAAATCGGGAAAGATCGTGACAATGTCGATCTTCATGTAGTAGCTAGTTCCTAGTAGCGAGAAGCTAGTAAGTTTGACTCTCCTAGCTGCTAGCTACCAGCTACCTCTTTTACTTCCTTTGCCGCTCTTTCTCCTCTGCGCTCAGTGGCGCGTCCAACGCCAGCATTCCCTCGGGCAGCAGCATTCTAATTTGCCTGCGTTCTAGATCAACACTCTGCAGATACGCTTCGGCGTAGGGAATCTCGTGTTCTCTACCTCCGGCCTGCACAATCAGCAGCGGCGCTTCACCAGCGCCAAACCTTACATCTGTGATCTTGCCGATCTCACGGGCGCCGTCGAAAACTGTGCAGCCTACCAAGTCACTGATATACGTCCAGCCCGGCTCAAGCTGAGCTCGCTGCTCACGCGGAACTTGCAATTCACAGCCGACTAACGCCTCGGCATCCGAAATCGAATCAACACCAACAAACTTCAATACCAAATGGGCCTTGTGCGGCCAAAGCTCTTCGATTTCGAGTTCACGCCGGCTGTCATTTATTCCCAAGGCAGACAACAGCAGCCCGACCTTAAATCGCTCCGGCACATCGCTGTGCACCTCGACTGCAACCTCGCCGCGCCGTCCTTGCGTCTTTAGAATCCGGGCGACGGTGATGAACTCGTTTGCCGTTCCCGCTCTCCGCTTCCTGACTGAACTCTAATCGTGCTATTCCAAAATTTCTACCGCGAAGCGCTTATGGGCCCGGATGCCTGCCGCATTTATCAACGAGCGTAAGGCTCTCGCGACCCGTCCCTGCCTGCCAATCACTTTGCCTACGTCGTTCGGCGCCACGGTCAGCTCAAGAATCGTGGTTTCGCCGTCGATCTGATTGACCGTGACCTGGTCAGGGGCATCCACCAGCATCTTCGCGATCTGCTCGAGCAATGCCCGCACGCCTCCGCTTTGTTCGCTCATCGGCTTTATCTATGCGTGGGACAACTGATGCGGTAATCAGGCAACCGAACTGGTGGCGGCGGGAACTGGCTTGGACACAATCTTGCTGACACGATCCGACATCTTCGCGCCTTTCGATACCCAGTACTCAATCCGCTCGCGCTTCAACTCGATGCTGGCGGGATTGGTGCGGGGATTGTACGTGCCCACGACCTCGACCGGCCGCCCGTCGCGGGCGCGCTCCTTTTCAATCACCACCACCCGATACTGCGGCTGCTTACGCGCACCCACACGCTTCAAACGTATCATCAACACAGAACTTGGCTTCCTTTCCTAGTGCGTCTGGCAGGGATGAGACAAACAATTATTTTTGCAGAACTTAGGGGAAATGACAAGGCGGACACCCACACCGTAGCGGGCTACTTTGAAGGAATCAGCGCGATGAGGCGCACCGCTTTTCTTGTAAGGATGCTCATTTACCTCGTAGTCGTAGTTATATGTCTAGGCTATCGCGTTCATTGTACGCGACCAGGCTACGCTTCTATATACTTCGCGTTCAGGCGCTCTGAATGCCACCTTCCCCTTCATCCCGCCTCGCCTACATCGACTGGATGCGTGGCCTGGCCTGCTTGTTGATGTTTCAGACCCATTGCTACGACTCCTGGCTGGGCGGGAGCGCGCGTCAGTCAACTTTTTTCATGTGGTCGCAACTGGGCGGAACTTTGCCGGCGCCGTTGTTTCTTTTCCTGGCCGGTATTTCATTTGCCCTTGTGACTGACAAGCTGCGCACCAAGGGTTTACCAGCCGGGCAGATCGCGCGCACAACTATTCGTCGCGGCGCAGAAATTCTCGGGCTCGGTCTCCTGTTCCGCCTGCAGGAATTTCTGATCGCCTGGGGATGGGCGCCTTGGAGTGACCTCTTTCGCGTAGACATCCTCAACACCATTGGCCTCTCGATGATGTTGATGGGCGTGCTCTGCTGGTTGGCACCAGCTAGTATTCGTGCGACGCGCTTCGCGATGGGGATGAGCGCAGCGGGCACCGGGCTGACAATCTCTCTCCTCACACCGCTCCTTTGGACTTCATGGCGGCCGCGCTGGCTGCCGTGGCCGATCGAGTCGTATATCAACGGCGTTCACAACCTCGGTCAACCGCAGCCGTGGCTTTTCCCCATCTTTCCCTGGACCGGTTTCGCATTTGTCGGGCTGGCAATTGGATTTTTCCTGGTGAGCGATTGGGCAAAGACGCGAGGCGCGGCAACTTTTGCGATTGCGGGCGCCGGCGGGTTGGCGCTGATTTATGTCGCGAGGTGGCTGGATCATAGCCGCTGGCGGCTTTATGCCGTATACGACTTCTGGCACACCAGCCCAAACTTTTTTCTGAATCGCGTGGGCTTGCTGCTGGCCATCCTCGCGGCAGTATATTTCTGGTGCCAATCGAGGCCAGGACGGTGGGGTTTCAGTCCACTCATCCAGATGGGTCACACTTCTCTGCTCGTGTATTGGGTGCACATTGAATTTGTCTACGGACGATTTTCCATCCTGCCCAAACGAGCGCAGGACATTCGAACCGCTTCGCTGGGGCTGTTAACGATTTTTCTTTCGATGTTGTTGCTGTCGGTGCTGCGTACCAAGCTGAAAGGGCGTGGCACAGAAACGCTGGCTTGGCTGCGCCGCCCGGCAAAGGCCAGTTGATGTGTGTTGATGGAGCGCGGGCCACCTCGCCCGCGATGTCTATCGCGGGCACACCTGCTTGATTGCGTTCTTCACCAGATTCAAGGCAATCGCCCAGCGCTGACGCGCCTGCGGCTCATCGTCTCCGTACCCGAAGAGATAGAAGGTGATGTAGAAACCGTCCTGGATCTCCCGTTCCACGTGATAATGACAGCGGCGGATAAGAAACTCGGCGGCGGCCGGAATTTCAGGCACTTTTTTCAGGAGCTTTACCAGCTGTTCTGCAAGTCGCTCGTGTGCCGGGAACGAGAAGCGGGATAGCTCGTCAGCAAATAACAGATCCACGTAAGAACAGAACTTATGCGTGGCGCCAAGAATCTCCTCTTCGGCATTCATCTCTGTGCTGGGCCACGCGTCACATTTAGCCGTCTCGAGAATGCTTGCTGGCGAGTTCAGCGCGGTCAGGAACTGGCCCACTTCCGGAACGCGCCGGGCTTCTTCGATACTGTGCAGGAACTCTGGATGGCGCTTCAGATCGTAATATCTGGGCCCGTTTTCCTCGCTGGCCCAAGGCATCTCAAGCGTTTCATCATCCGCTCCCAGCTCGATCGCAAAATCCGCTTCCATGAGGCTATGTTGGGAATCCTCGCCCGTACACCACTAAAAGTGCCGCAGAAACTGAATAATCTGCGTCTCTGCCCAGTGCCCGTCATCGCCATCCGGATGGGCGAGAAACGAACAGTGGCCTCCATCCTCGGTTTCAACGAAGGTGATCTTGGGATTAGAAAGAATCTTGTGTCGGGTTTCAGGCAAAATGCGAATAACAGGATCGTTAGCCGCATGCAGAATCAAACCTGGCACGGCGATGCGATCCACCACGTTGGCGGCCGCTGCGCGCGCATAATAATCGGCGGCACCGGCAAAGCCGCTGTAATATGCCGTGATCTTCTCGTCGAAATCACGAAGACTCGCTATACCTCGCAATCGAGTCGTGTCGAACTTCCCGGGGAACAGACGAGCTTTGGCCAGGAGCCGGCGCCGAAGCTTCCAGATGAAGTAAAGTTCATACACACGGTTAGCGGGCAAATGCAACGCGTCGGCGGAAGCCGCCAAATCCACGGCTGGACAAACGGCTGCAACCGCACGAAATTCCGGCGGCGCATCCTGGCCCCATTCTCCCGCAAGTTTCAGCACGAGATTGCCACCCATGGAGAATCCCGCGAGCGCGCAGCGGGAGATATGGTCGTGATCGATCAGATTTTGAGCTACTGCGGCTACGTCCTGCGAGCGTCCCGAATGATACAAAGTCGGAGAAAAACAATCTGTGCCGCCGCAATTGCGCTGGTTCATGCGAATCACGTTCATGCCTGCCGCTATCCCTTTCGCCGCTATGCCCAGCATGTATTGAGAATCGCTGGAGCCTTCCAGTCCGTGAACGATGATGACCGTCAGCGCATTTTGCCGATCCTGCTGCCAGTGGCAATGGCACAGAACGCGCACGCCAGGCTCTACCTCGATCAACCGTTCTTCAGGAGTGGGCAAAAGCACGCGGCGGGGGAGGAAAAAACTGGCGAGGGTTTGCACGTGCCCGCCCCGCAGCGCGCGGCGCGGAACGAAGACGTGCGGCTCGATTTGCGAAGTCCCCACAAAGTGATTTTAAATGGATGCAGACGAAGCCGACAGGAGCCCGTTTATGCCTATTTTCGAGTACGTCTGCAAGGAATGCGATCACCAGTTCGAAGCCCTGGTTTTCGGCAGCGACAAAGCCGAATGCCCCAAATGTCACAGCAAGAAGCTGGCACCACAGCTCTCGGTTTTTGCAGTGGCTGGAAAGGGATCGGCGAGCGCCTCGCATTCGCCGACAGCGTGCGGCACGTGCGGCGACCCGCGCGGGCCTGGCTCCTGCTCAATGCCGGATCTGGACTAGCAAGCTAGGCTTCTGGCTGTCCAGTCGTCAATTTGCGGACTGACCGTTCTTCCACTATCCTGCCCATTCCAATTCTGGAGAAACAAACGTGCGAGCTCTCGCAGTCGCTCTGTGTCTTGTCGCTTTCTGTTTTGCTGAGCCGCAACCGACGCTCAACCTGATGCCGCTCCCAAGCAGCATGCAGCTCGGCACCGGCCAGCTTGTTGTCGACACGTCATTTTCAGTCGGCATCACGGACCACAACAATTCGCGGCTGCAGCGTGCAGTCGAGCTGTTCCTGACCGATCTCAGGCGGCAAACAGGGATGTCGCTTTTGAACATGAAGGTGACAGATTCCGCGATGGCCACGCTTGTGGTTCGCGCTGATCATGCTAGTAAGGACGTCCAAGAACTCGGCGAGGATGAATCCTATTCGCTCGAGATAGGTGCAAGCGGTGCGAAACTTACGGCTGCAACCCCGCTCGGAGTCATGCGCGGTCTACAAACTTTTTTGCAATTAGCCGAGACCACCTCGCAAGGCTTCGCTGTCCCAGCGCTTACAATCCGCGACCAGCCTCGCTTCCTATGGCGTGGATTGATGATCGATGTCAGCCGCCATTTTATTCCGCTCGATGTGCTCAAGCGCAACCTCGACGGCATGGCGGCCTTGAAACTAAACGTATTTCACTGGCATCTCTCCGACGATCAAGGCTTCCGTGTGGAAAGCAAGAAATTTTCCAGGCTGCATGGGCTGGGTTCGGACGGACTCTATTACACGCAGAATGAGGTTCGGGACCTGATTGCCTATGCACGAGAACGGGGCATTCGCGTGGTTCCGGAGTTCGACATGCCGGGGCACAGCACGGCCTGGTTTGTGGGATACCCGGAGCTGGCCAGCGGTCCTGGGCCTTATCAGATCGAGCGCAAGTGGGGCATTTTCGATCCGGCCATGGATCCAACCCAGGAACGAACCTACAAGTTTCTCGACAGCTTCATCGCGGAGATGGCACAGCTTTTTCCCGACAAGTATTTTCACATTGGCGGTGACGAGGTAAACGGGAAACAGTGGGATAAGAATCCGAAAATTCAAGCTTTCATGCGAGCTCACGGGCTGAAGAACGATGGGGATCTGCAGGCGTATTTCAACCAGCGGGTGCAAAAGATCGTCAGCAAGCACGGAAAAATCATGATCGGCTGGGATGAGGTTCTGCAACCCGATCTGCCGAAGGATATTGTCGTGCAATCGTGGCGCGGCCAGGAATCGCTGGCACAAGCGGCGAAACAGGGCTATCGCGGCCTTCTTTC
>DASPSE010000353.1:0-2537 GCA_035624085.1 Terriglobales bacterium | reverse complement strand
CTGACCGGTGAAGTAGCCTGTGTTCTAGGGCCTGGGCCGACGAATAGTCCAGGTGGAGCGCCATTGATGTTGTTCCTGGACCCGGGCCCCGCGCTGTCCCCGTAGCTGCGGCTGGCGGGAATGCTTGGTGTGCCGGTACCGCCAGGTTTGCCCTCGGGAGTCGCCGCGAAAGTGCCTCGGCGATTGCCGCTTGGCGCTTCGACCGGCGCGCTGGGAGGCTCTGGATTAACACTGAGTGCGATCAGACGCCCCGCCGGGCTGGAGCCGCCTGCTTCCTGGGTAGTGGGTGGAGGCGGCACGACGGCCGCAGAGGAATTCTCCAGAGATGCTCGATCCAGATTGGGCAGCGCGTGTTGCTCATCGACAGGCAACTGCGGGGCTGGTGCGACGACCTGCGCGTGACCGATGTTTATGTCGCTCTTGCGCATCGCGGCCATCTCAACCTCGGGAGGAGGCTCGACGATGGCCGGCTGTGCCAGGCCGGCGTCCCGCTTTGTATTGGCAGTGGTGACTTCCGGCGCTGGCGCGACTATCGACGTCGGGAAAACCGGTGCCGGATCCAAACTGCTTCGGCTTACCTCCGGCGCAGGTGCGACGACCGGGGCGGGCAAAGCCGGCAACCGAAGATCGGATGTCCGAGCTGCAGTCGCAGCGGGAGGGATCGTCGGCGCTACATGCCCCCAAGCCACGATATTCGGCAGTGGCACGTCACGATTCAATTTCAGCTCGGGAGGAGTCACGATGGTTTGCTGGCGATTGTCGGACTCCGGCGGAACAGAAATGATCGGCTGCGGCGCATAGACAGGATCGTCTTTTTGCGTTAGCGTCGCGGGCACGGTGCCCGTGTCCAGCGGCGGCAAATACTCAGACAGGTCGTAACTGATCACGTCAGAACTGTGGAACACGGGCGGTGGCGCAAGATGCGGCCTTTGCGGCCACAACTGCGCGGAACTCCACAGCACTGCAATCACAGCAGCGTGAAAGATCACAGACTCGACAAACCTGCCCCAGGGCAGTCGCGACCTCACCAGGACATCGCTCCAAAAGACTCCGGGCAAAGATGCCGGGTCGAATGGAGGCTCGCGCCGCGGCCAAACCAAGTCGCGGAGATTCTCCAAGAAAACCCGGTGCCACGGATCGAGTCTGATTAGGAAGACGGGCGGCGTGATCGAGGCCGATCCTCGTTTTAGCGCGGATTCTATCAGCTGCAAGCCGGGTTTCACAGGTATCACATCTGGCCAGAATGTTCCAATTATAGCGGGCAGGGGAAGCCTGCCGCTGCAGTCGAGCGACCCTGGGGCTGAATTTCCGTGCTTTAATATCGTTATGAAACTGGCGGCTGTACTTGTCCTCATTTTCTCGTGCAGTTTTCTGGTCGTTGCGCAGACTAATCAACCGGCGCAAGCGGGGAATTACTCTGGGATGTACACCTTTCTGCAAGAGGGCGAATTTGTGCAGATTTCGGTCGAGGATGAGGGGCGTGTCACCGGCTTTGTTTCACGCTACGGCGACGGCGAGAGTGATCGCGGGGCCTTTCTTGATCAGTTTTTCAAAGAAGGAAAACTTGACGGCCAGAAACTAACCTTTACGACTCAAACAGTACATAGTGTTTGGTTTGAGTTCAAAGGAACCGTGGAGCGCGGCACTGGCAAGACTCCGAATGACGAGGCTTACTACGTTCTCAAAGGGACACTGACGGAATTCCGCACGGATGTGAATAAGAAAACCACATCGAAATCGCGCGAAGTCGAGTTCAAGTCTTTCCCCCAAAGCATGGAACCAAGTTCACCGCCCAGCAAGTGACTCCATTTTCCCAGATGCTAGAATTAGGAAGATTGCATGTCCCTTCTTAACACCACTGTAGCGCCTGAAAGTGAGCTGGAAACCACCCAGGAACCGCGGCCTTCACCGCCGAAAGTCGGCTTTGTCAGCCTGGGGTGTCCTAAGAACCTCGTCGACAGCGAGGTAATGATGGGAATGCTGGCCCAGGCAGGAGCTGAGTTGACGCCGCGCGCCGAAGACGCTGATGTTATCGTCGTGAACACCTGCTCTTTTATCGAGAGCGCGCAGCAGGAATCGGTGAATGCGATCCTGGAGATGGCCCGCCACAAGGCTGGTGGAAAAGCACGAAAGCTTGTTGTGGCGGGCTGTCTGGTCGAGCGTTTCCGCGATGAGATTAAAAAGAACATTCCCGAGGTCGATGCCGTGGTGGGGACAGGGGAGTTGGAAAATATTCTCGAGGCGGCAGGAATTGCTCCGATGCCGACCGCAAATTCGCCTTTCAAAATACTCACTTCGCGGCCAGAAGGCGATGCTCGTGCGGCACGAGGCCGGTTCTCACGCGAGTCCTGGGACGGCGCCATCGCCGATCTTCCCAACTATTTGTATGACGAGACGACGCCTCGCATTCTCGCAACCCCGAGCTACACTGCTTACATCAAGATCGCCGAAGGTTGCGATCATCCTTGCAGCTTCTGCATCATTCCGCAGATACGCGGGAAGTTCCGCTCCCGGAGGTTTGAGTCGGTAATTGCCGA
>DASPSE010000349.1:0-3899 GCA_035624085.1 Terriglobales bacterium | reverse complement strand
CTTCGCACTGGATTTCGGACAGGCACAAGTTGTGGAGGCAACCGGGAAACTGGGGCGAGGCAGGCGGGTAGAAATTACAGGCCGCAGCGCCTCTGCTCCAAACATTGTGCGCACGCTGGGTTTTGAGGCCTACGATGATTTTCCCAACCTGCTGCTTACCAGCGCAGAATACAAGAATACCGGAAGCACCGATTTTTCGATTGACCGTGCTGTCGATCAGCAGCACCGGCTTAGCGCAAAGCCCGCTGACCCCAGTGCCCAGCCTTACGGGATGTGGTCGTTTCATGGCGCCAGCTATGACTGGGGGAAAGACGACGTCGTCAAGCTGACGCGGACTTTTTTCCAGCCGAATGTGATGGGTCAGATGGTGAAGGGCGGCTACGGCGGGGGAATTCCCGTGGTCGCGTTCTGGACTGCATCGGTCGGCGAGGCCGTTGGCCACGTGGAGACTCTGCCGCTCTCGCTGTCTTTGCCGGTAAGGGTTGAATCTGACGGAAGCGTGGACGCGGCGCTGGAGGTCCCCGCCGCTACGACCTTGAAGCCGGGCGAGAGCTATTCGACTCCGCGAAGTTTCGTGACGGTATACGCGGGTGATTTCTACGAACCCTTACGCCTATGGTCGAGCGTTCTACAGAAAGAAGGATGGCAAATTCCCAGGCCTTCGAACGAGGCTTACAACGTGAGCTGGTGCGGCTGGGGCTACGAGTCCAACGTTACTCCGGCGCAGATGCTGGGCACAATTCCGAAGCTGAAGGAATTTGGCGTCAAGTGGGCAACGCTTGATGATCGCTGGTTTGACAACTATGGTGACTGGAATCCGCGCCGCGATACGTTTCCCGGAGATTCCATTCAGCGAATGGTTGCAGACTTTCATAAGCAAGGAATATTGGTGCAATTGTGGTGGCTTCCGCTCGGCGTGGAAGATGGGCAAGGCAAATACGAATCGCACAAATACGTCGTCTCGCAGGTCGCGAAGGATCATCCTGAGTGGCTCATCCTGGATAAGGATGGCAAGCGCGCTCGCATGGTCCGCGACCTTGCGGCGTTGTGCCCAGCGGTTCCCGAGGTGCAGGCTTACTACCAGCAACTGACTGAAAAATTCGTTCGCGATTGGGACTTCGACGGCTCCAAACTGGACAACATCTATACGGTTCCGGCCTGCTACAACCCTGCCCACCATCACAAGTCGCCGCAGGATTCGGTCAACGCGATGGGCGAAGTGTACAAGACGGTCTTTCAGACGACGCGCGCTTTGAAACCGCAGAGCGTTACGCAGGCGTGCCCCTGCGGCACTCCTCCTTCGCTCGCTTGGCTACCTTACATTGATCAGGCGGTGACGGCCGACCCCGTGGGGGCGGTGCAGGTTCGCCGCCGGATCAAGATGTATAAGGCGCTCCTGGGGCCGGAAGCAGCGGTTTACGGTGATCACGTAGAACTCTCGGCAATGAGGAAACCCGCGGGTGAAGACTGGATCGAGTACGGGGACGATTTTGCATCGACTATCGGTGTTGGTGGCGTGGTCGGCACCAAATTTGTTTGGCCTGATCCCGGTCCCAGGTTCAAGCGCGTAGTTTTGACCGAGCAGAAAGAGGAGCACTGGAAAAAGTGGATCGGTATTTATAACGAGAAGATGCTCTCTAAGGGGACGTTCCTCGATCTGTACGTCACTGGCTATGACATACCGGAAGGCTACGCGATCGAGAAGGACGGCAAGATGTATTACGCATTCTTTGCTCCCGAGGGAAACGCCGCGTGGAAGGGCGAAATCGAGCTCCGTGGCCTGAAACCGGGGACGTATCACGTGGTTGATTACGGCGAGGGGA
Source organism: Terriglobales bacterium (assembly GCA_035624085.1). GTDB lineage: Bacteria > Acidobacteriota > Terriglobia > Terriglobales > Acidobacteriaceae > JAFAGX01. The sequence goes on along the minus strand of DASPSE010000349.1, from coordinate 2,076 downwards.
AGGATCTGGGCTCAGTTCAAGCGAGCGCCAGTTCCGCACCCAGGTTGAAAACAGAATTCAAGCAACATCTTCTGTTGGAAGTGAGCCCGTAGAGTTTGGTCTCGCCTGGAAGGATTCACGACCTTGAAATGCACAGATCCTTCGCGTTGCTCAGGATGCCAACCTGGCACGGGCGCGGCTTATAGTGCCGACGCGTGTTCGCGAAAGAACCTCTCCCGATGTTCGCGGTCGCGAAATGCCTCTGTTCCTCCGGAGCGCGTCGTAGAAAGTGCGCCGGCCACATTCCCCCAGGCCAGGCATGTCGCGAGGTCAGCTCCGAGCACATATTGATGCAGGAAGCCGGCATCGAAGCTGTCACCGGCGCCTACGGGATCGACGATGGCTGCTTTCACTGCCGGGCATTCCAGTTTGTGGTTTCCGCGCCGCGCCGTCGCGCCCTTCCCACCGAGCTTCACTACTACCAACGGAACCATCTCTGCGAGCCGCGCCAACGCGGCCTCGAGATCATCGGTTCCCGCAATCTTGCAAGCCTCCCGCTCGTTGGGGAGAAGAACGTCCACATAGCGCAGCACATCGCGCAAGTCGTCTGCCCAACGATTCTCAGGATCGTCGTTAGTATCGAGCGAAATTGTCAGGCCCGCTGATTTAAGACAGTGAAACAGTTCTGGAACTTGTGGCCGCAATCCGGTTTGCAGATAGAAAGACGAAAGATGAAAGTGGCGCGAATCGGAGAGGTAATCGAGGTCGAGATCGCCAAGAGCAAGCTGGGCAATCGTGCCCGAGTAAGTCAGAATGTTGCGCCAGTTGTCGTGCTGCAGAATGACGGTCAGACCAGTGTTTGAATCGGCTGCGTGGCGCACTAGGGAAGTATCCACTGCGCTGTCGGCGAGGCGCGTTAAAGCGATCTGCCCCAGTTCATCCTCGCCGATTTTCGACTGAAACCCCACGCGGCTGCCGAGGCAGGCAAGATTGTGCGCCAGGATGGCCGACGAAGAGCCAAGCGTCAGCATCATGCGACCTGCCAGCAACTCGCGTTCGCGGGGAAGGTCGGCAGGCAGTCCGTAAAGAATGAGATCGAGATTCAGTTCCCCGGCGATGGTGACGTCAAAGCGCAGCATGTTCGGGCTTTTTGGCAGATTCGTCATCGAGAATGACAGCGCGACTCAGGTGGCGCGGTGAGTCCGGGTCGAGTCCCTTTTTCAGTCCGGTATAAAGTCCGAGCAACTGACCTGGAACAAGCGTGAGTGCAAGGCGAGTCAGTTCGGACGCGTCGATTGCCAATTCCACCAGCATGTCTGCTGCAGCGCGCACGTGCTTATCCGCACGATTGGCCACTACCAGCGTTGTACCACCCAGGGACTTCATTTCCTCCAGAACATGGGACTCCGCTTCGCGGCCATCCTGCGACAGCAGAAATATCAACAGAGTCTCCGGGCCCACAATCGACTTCGGGCCATGGCGGAATTCCAGAGTATGGAAAGCCTGCGCGTAAGAAACCGACATTTCCGTCACTTTGAGCGCGTATTCGCAGGCCAGTCCGTAGAAAGGTCCCTGTCCCAGGCAAACGTAATCGGCAAACTGATACTTGGCGACAAAGTCCCGCATGCGGTCCGGTAGCGTGCGCAACGCAGATGTAGCTAGCTCGGAGACTTTGCTTAAGCTTTCGCTGACTGAGGTATTTTCGGCCACCATCGCCGCCAGATGCTGCAGAGTCAAAAGCATCGAAGTAAACGACCGCGTCATCACCGTGCTTTTCTCGTCGGCGGCAGGGAGAGTAATCGTGAGCGAAGCCAGTTTCTGCAGAGCTTGTCCTTCGACGCAGGAAATTGCCAGCGTGGGAACCGAGTGTGATCGCAACAGTTCGGCGGCTTTCAGCACCTCCGACGTTTGCCCGGAGCGCGAGATCAGCACGGGGACACATTTTCTTGTGGCGGCTAGAACGAGCTCTGGATAAAGCAAAACTTCCGACGCAGGAACCGCGCGGGCGCGAAGCCCGGTTAAAGCGGTCATGCTTGCTGCCGCGCACAATGCCACATAATAGCTGGAGCCGCAGCCAATGAAGAGCCACTCGTCCGC
>DASPSE010000343.1:0-10648 GCA_035624085.1 Terriglobales bacterium | reverse complement strand
GGCCGCCCGGAGCAAAGCCGCGCCGCCATTCTTCAGGCGGCCATTCGCGAGTTCGCCCAGCGAGGGATTGCCGGCGCCCGTACGGATGCCATCGCCCACGCCGCCAAGGTCAACAAGGCTCTGCTTTATTACTACTTCCGCGACAAGGAAACGCTCTACGGCGCCGCCCTCGACCACGCCTTCGGCCAGATGGGCGAGCACCTGCTCGAAGTTCTGAACCGTAACCTTCCCCCGCGGGACAAAGTTCTAACCTACGTGGGCGCCTATTTCGACTACATCGCCAGCCACAAGTTCAACCGCGACCTGGTGCAGATGGAAATGATGCGGTCCGGGCACGGTTCACCCCACTTGAAAAGAATCGCGAAACAATATTTTCAGCCGCTGTTCGTCAGACTAAGTGAGGTGATTCGGAACGGCATTGCCGCGGGAGAATTTCGTGCCATCAACCCGCTGCAATTCGTTCCCTCCATGGTTTCGCTGGTGGTGTTCTATTTCATCAGCGCTCCCGTGATGAAAACTGTAGCCGGCTTTGATCCGTTGTCGCCGGAACGGATCGCGGACCGCCGGGCCGCCGTATTGGACTTCATCTCCGCGGCACTGTTTCTGCCGGAAGGAGAAGGACGATGACCATGCGGGATGAATTTCTGGAAATTCTGCGTGTGTTAGTGGAAACGCCGCAATCTGCCGGTAAGAAACCGCCATCCGCCGAAAAAGACGCTACGAAAGAGGCCGTCCCCGATAAGGTGACATCAGATAACTGCGCTGAGGGCAACTGCAAGGGAGCGGCCTCATGAGTGTACGCAATAAATTTTTGATCGTCGTTGGCGTGATCTTCGCTATATCGCTGACCTACTATTTTGCCTCCACGCCCAGCAACCGCGACTTAGTGTTGATTGGCACCGTCGATTCCAACCAGGTGATTATCAGTCCGCAGGTTCAAGGCCGGCTTCAGAAACTTTTCGTGGATGAAGGAACACAGCTTAAGCAAGGTGATTTGATTGCTGTGCTGGATCCTTCGGAGCTGGAAGCTGAAGAGCGCGCAGCCGCGGCCACCATCGACAGCCTGAAATACAAAGTAGGAGAGACGCAGTCCACCCTCGAAGCGACTAAAGGAACGACGACCAGCAGCGTAGCCAATGCGCAAGCTCGCCTGGCGTCGGTCCGCGCACAGCTGGCGCAGGCCGAAGCGACGCTGGAACGCACGCAGAGCGACAGCCGTCGAACCATTGAACTTGCCAAACAAGGCGTGGCTTCCGATCAGGAGCGCGTGCAGGCAGAAACTAACCTGACGGCACAGCAAGCCGTAGTGCAATCGCTCCGCGACCAAGTCAACGCCGCGCAGGCGGATTTGAATACCGCCGTTGCCAACACTCACACGGCTCACGCCGCCCAGCGCACCGTCGAATCCACGCAGGCCCAACTTGCCAATGCGGAGGAGATGCTCAAGCAAGCGGAAGTTCGCTTGGGCTACACAAAGATCTACGCGCCCATCACGGGAACTGTTTCAGTGCGCGCCGCCCGTGAAGGCGAGGTATTGAATGTCGGCCAGCCGATTGTCACCGTCGTCGATCTCAGCGATACCTGGGTCCGCGCCGCTATTCCTGAAACCCAGTCTGACCACATCGGCCTGGGAGACACTTTGCGAATTCGTCTTCCCGGTGGCACCATCACTTCCGGCAAAGTCTTCTTCAAATCTGCGGAAGCGGACTTCGCCACGCAGCGCGACGTTAATCGCCGCAAGCGCGATATCCGGACGATCGTATTGAAGGTGCGGCTCGAGAACCCCAAAGGCGCATACGTTCCCGGGATGACCGCCGAAGTGCTGGTTTCCCCGGAGCAGCTCAAGGGCATTGCGCAAGAAAATCCGTCAGCGGAGAAGCGTCCGTGATCAGCGATCTGCAAACCAACGGAGGTTCCGGTGGCGCACCGGCAAACGGGCATGACCGCAGCAGCAAACCCGTTCCCAACGCCATCGAAGTGGAGCACATTGTCAAGAAGTACGGTGATTTCACCGCGGTAGATGACATCTCATTCCAGGTCAAGGACGAGGAGATTTTCGGTCTGCTCGGCCCGAACGGCGCGGGAAAATCCACTTTGATACGAATGATAACTACGCTTATTCCGATCACTGCGGGGAAAGCACGCATCGCAGGTCACGACGTGCAGAAAGACCCGGATGCAGCCCGCCGCCTGTTTGGTGTCATTCCGCAAGCACTCACGAGCGATCTCGATCTCACTATCGAAGAGAACCTGAACATCTACGCGAAACTTTACGATGTTCCCGCCAAAAAGCGAAAGGCGGCAATCGAGGAACTCCTGCAACTGGTCGATCTCACCAAGTGGCGCACGGCACAGACTAAGACCTTGTCCGGCGGTATGCGCAGGCGGCTGGAGATCGCGCGTGGCCTGGTGCACAGCCCGCAGATCTTCTTTCTTGACGAGCCCACCACCGGACTCGATCCCGTTTCGCGCGTTGCGGTGTGGGAGATGCTGACGAACATCAAGGCCCATCGTAAACTCACCATCCTGATCACCACCCACTACATGGACGAGGCCGACCGGCTCTGCGACCGGGTTGCCATTGTCGACCACGGCAAACTCGTCGCTCTCGATAATCCCGCGGCTTTGAAGGCCAGCGTTCCCGGGTCGAACGTTATCGAGGTGCAATTCGATAATCCTCCCGCGAATTGGGAGGAGCAGTTGAAGAAGTTGAGCAGCGTCACTTCCGTCCAGCACGAAGCAGCCGGGATGTATCGCGTGCTTTCCAGCAACGGGTCGCAGACTACTACCGAATTGGTGGAATCCGCCGTGCAGGCCGGGATCCCGGTGAAATCACTTTCCGTGCAGAACACCACTTTGGACGACGTTTTCGTCCACTACACCGGACGCCAGTTACGCGACGAACTACAAAAGGCCTACGCCTTCGTCATGCCCCAAAGACCGGGGTTGCAGCCATGAATCGAATCTTAGCAATCATCGAACGCGAAATGCGCAAGTTCTTCCGCTCGCCGGCGCTGATGATGGCGTCCATGATTTTTCCATTAGTCCAGCTCATCGTGCTGGGCAACGCTTTTGGCGGCAAGATTCGCGACGCCAAACTGGGGCTCGTCGATCAGGATGGCGGCACGCAAGCCTTGAAAATCCGCGAGGCCTTTGATTCCGTTCGCTCCAATATGCGCACCTTCGAGCCCATTTATTACCGCGACCCGAAGACTGCCATGGAGGATGTGCGCAACGGCAAGATTCAGGGCGCGGTCATTATTCCGCCACAATATTCACGGCGCGTGTATGAACAAGACCAGCCGCACATCGCGCTGATTGTCGACAACAGTGACAACTTCATGAGCTCGACTCTTGAGGACGAACTGAACAGCATCACCGACGCCCTTAATCAGCCCACGGTTTCGCCGCGCATCCTGCAGCAGACCGTTCTGCAGATTGTCGAACTGTACCCTTATATCGAATACATGAAGTATCTGCTGCCCGGCTCGATCACTCTGGCCATGTTTGTGTCGGTGATGATCGGCGGCGGCATGCTTTACATCGACGACAAGGCGCGTGGGATACATGAGGGATATCTGGTCACGCCGATCACCAAGGCAGAACTGGTTTTCGGTCTCAACGGCGCCGGTGCGATCAAAGCCGTTATGACTGGAGTGGTGATCACCCTCATAGGGTCTTTGCTGGCCGGCGTAGGAACGGTCTTTCGCCCCTTTACGATGGTCGGGTTACTTATCATGATTCTTTTGACCTCGGTCGCCTTCAACACCTTCATGTTCCTGCTGATGGTGCGAGTGGAAGACCCGCTCGTGCCGCGGGCGATTTTCGGCATTCTCAACACGCTGCTGTTTTTCCCTAGCGGGTCGATTTACCCGGTGCAAGCTTTTCCGAGGTGGCTACGCGCAATCGCCATAGCCGACCCATTCACCTACGCGGTGCACGGCTTCAAGTCGCTGCTGCTGAAAGAAACCGGACTGGGCGCGATCGTCCCCGACATGATTTACCTTACGATCTTCGCAGTGGTGACCTTGGCTATCGCAACGCCCCTGTTCAAGCGCACGCTGTAGAAAATTGAGTAATTGTGTAATCGGGTAATTTGGTGATTGTCGCAGGCGATGGTTTTCAATCACCAAATTACAAATTACTAAATTACTCAATTCCACCTAGCTTTCCATTATCCTAGAAAAATATGACCCTGCTCGATGCGCAGCAGTACGATGCGGCGCGGGATCGGCGTCGCCGGAAAGTGATCCTGAGCATCGTTATAGCTGCACTGATTGGCGGATGGGTCGCCTATCATCTGCGCGACTACCCCGAACGCACGACCGTAAAAAAATTCTTTGCCGATCTACAAAAGCAGGACTACGAGGCCGCGTATGGAGTTTATTTCCGGGATCCAAGCTGGAAGCAGCACCCCGCAAAATATCGGGATTATCCTTTCAACGACTTTTATCGCGACTGGGGCCCCGGCGGGGAGTGGGGGCTGGTGAAGTCATTTCACGTGGATTGTTCGTTGAGTCCCAGCGGAGGCAGCGGAGTAATAGTGCAGGTCGCAGTGAACCAACGCGCCGATCATGCTTACGTCTGGGTGCAAAAGTCCGACAAGACTCTCTCGTTTTCCCCCAACGAGATTGAGTGCGGCAACTGGTGGACCTGGCTTACAGAGTAGGATTTCACACTCTCACCGCGATCTGTTCCAAGGTCTTGTGTAACGACGCCTCATCTCCCACATTCGTACACATTCTCGACCGGTCGATTTGCCGCAGAAGGCCGCACAACACCTTGCCTGGGCCGACCTCAACGAAAGTGTGCACCCCTTGCCCGATGAGCAGGCGCATGGACTGCTCCCACTTCACCGATCCCGTAACTTGACGGATGAGCGCGTCACGAGACTGGCCCGCATCTTTCACCAGCGCCGCATCTACATTGCATGCCACGGGTACTCCCGGATCTTGAAACGTCAACTGCTCCAGATCCCTCGCCAGGCGCTCTTGCGCGGGCTTCATCAGAGAACAATGAAATGGGGCGCTCACCGGCAAGATCTTGGCGCGCTTCGCGCCGCGCTCGTCGGCCAGCTTCGTAGCGCGTTCGACTGCGCCAGTGTGGCCGGAAATGACGACCTGCTCTGGCGAGTTGATGTTGGCGGGTTCGCAGACCTCGCCTGCAGAAGCATCGCGACAAACCGCGACCACTCCATCCAGCTCCATGCCAAGAATAGCGGACATCCCTCCCACACCGACCGGGACTGCGTCTTGCATGTATTGCCCACGCTTACAGACGGTACGGACGGCATCACCAAAACTTAGCGTTCCTGCGGCCACGTGCGCTGAGTATTCCCCAAGGCTGTGGCCCGCGACGAAAGCGGACTTGATGCCTTTTTCATCAAGAATGCGCCATGCGGCGACGGAGGTGGTAAGGATCGCGGGCTGAGTGATCTCGGTCAGGCGAAGCTTTTCTTCCGGACCTTCGAAGCAGATCTGAGACAGCTTGTAGCTGAGCGCCTCGTCGGCTTCTTCAAAAGTTTGGCGCGCGATTGGATATTTTTCGGCCAGTTCTTTTCCCATGCCTAGAGTTTGCGATCCCTGGCCGGGGAAGAGAAACGCAATAGCTCCGTTATGTCCTGAGGAAAAATGTGTCATCTTTCGTTGTAGCTGTTCACCAGCGTGGCAGCCTGAATGGACGCCAGTTCCTTTTCGATTTTCTCATTGATTCCGCTCTGGGCGAATTCCGCCGCCACGCGAATCGCATTCTTGATCGCATTTGCATTCGATGATCCGTGAGTGATAAAGCAAACCCCTTTCACTCCCAGCAGAGGCGCGCCGCCATATTCGGTATGATCAAGGCGCTTCTTAAAGTCCGCGAAGGCACTCCGCGACAGCAGGTATCCCACCTGCCGCGTAATCGTCGCTTTCAGCGATTCCTTCAACGTATAGCGAACCAGATTCGCCAGACCCTCGGAGATTTTCAGCGCAACATTCCCCACGAATCCGTCCGCCACAATCACGTCCACCTGGCCGTTATACAGGTCGCGTCCTTCGACGTTGCCCACAAAGTTCAGTGGAAGCTGGCGTAACAAGCGGAACGACTCCTTGGTCAAATCGTTGCCCTTGGTTTCTTCCTCGCCGATGGAGAGCAGCCCCACCCGCGGCCGCCGCGTGCCGAACATGGTGCGAAAGTAGATTTCGCCCATAACCGCGAATTGCTCAAGGTTGTGCGGCTTGCAGTCCACATTGGCGCCTACATCGAGCAGCGCGGCTACGGTGCCCGTGGCGGTTGGAAAAACCGCGGCCAGCGCCGGACGATCCACCCCGGGAATCGCACCCAGCACCATCTTCGCTGTCGCCATCGCTGCGCCAGTATTGCCCGCCGTCACGAAACCTACGGCGCGCCGCTCTCGCACCAGGCGCAGGCCCACGCGCATCGACGAATCGCGCTTGCTGCGCACCGCCTGCACCGCCTTGTCGTCCATGCTGATGACTTCGCTGGCGTGGACAATTTCGATAGGCAGGCCAATGGCCAATGGATAACGTGCCAGCTCCGCCTTGAGCGTGGCTTCGGGGCCGACCAGCAGCACGCGCACCTCGTAGTGGCGTGCCGCCTGGATCGCGCCTTCAATCTCAGGCTTGGGCCTGCGGTCCGAACCCATCGCGTCCAGGGCTATGACGCTTGGCATGGTGTGAGACGAAATTAACTGGCTTCTTCCACTTCCAGAACTTCGCGGCCTTTATAGTAACCGCACTTGGGGCAGGCGCGATGCGGCAATTTGCGCTCGTGGCAGTTGGGGCATTCAGATAGTGAATGGTGTTTCAGCGCATCGTGCGCGCGCCGGTTGCTGGTTCGCGCCTTCGAATGCCGCCGTTTTGGATTTGGCATTGAGAATTCCTCTTTTTTCCTAAGTTGTCATCCTGAGCGAGCACTGGTAGCTTTCTTAATTGCTAATGTTCCAGCTTGCTGCGGAGATCCCTTAACGCCGACCATCGCGGATCCTCCGCTGGCTCAGCGCAGGAGCATTGTGTCAGGTTCAGATTCGCCCCGCACTGCGGACAAAGCCCCTTGCAATCCTGCCGGCAAATCGCCTTCAACGGCACCGCCAGCAGCACCTGCTCGCGCAGCACATCTTCGAGCAGCAGGCCTTCCCCTTCATAGTAGCTGATTTCGGCCTCTGTGCCCGTCACCGGAGTCTCTTCGCGCCCGGCATCGGCGCCTAGTGGCCGATATAGAAGATCGAATTCCCGCTTCACGTCCTGCACCACCGGCTCAAGGCAGCGCGCACAGGCGGTCTCCACGCTGGTGGAAAGCTCCCCGTTCAACCTTATGTCCTTGATCAGCTTATGCTTGCCGTGATGCTCCTCGACCAGTTGAGCGCGCCCGCTGGTATGCAACTGGCTGCTCTGGCGCGAATCAGCTCCCAGATCGATTACGCCGGGAGCAAATTCCTCGTCGAAATCGACCGGATGCCTTTCCAACTCATGAATTTCAATGAACATAGGAACCTCCGCGACCCCTCTGGATACCGCCAACGACGCGGAAGACGCTCACAGGCGCAAGTTCTCTCGGGAGCTAGATTTAAGCATAAGGTCGTGCAAGAAGAGTGTCAAGAAACCGCGCAGGATTCCAAATCCGCAGACGAAACTCCCGCGAGACGGGTCAAGCCACACGCACAATAACTCCCGTATTTTACGGGAAACCGCTAAACCCCTCTAAACACGCGCAACACGGGCCAATCGCGGGCCGAATTTAAGTTTCATCACTTTTTACTTTTATGTACTTTCGCTCGACCCGCAGGCGCTTTCCTCTTCAAGTTGATCTGATTGTAATCAACGGCGGCACGGACGAGATTTTTCAGAGCACGCTCATTAATCTTATCGCCCTCGAAAAAATCGATGGCTCGCCACTGGTTGCCTCCGAGGCCCGCGTTGAAGAGCTTGTCAGGATCGGGAAGGCTCGCCCCGTGGGCAAAGGTAAGCTTCACCTTATCCTTGTGGGCGTTGCCGACCGCGATGATTCCGTCACGAGACCACACTGGGCTGCCCATCCACTTCCATTCCTCGACGATCTCCCGGTCAGCCTCAAGGATGCTCTTGCGGATACTGGCGAGCGTTTTGCCGCGCCAGTCTGTGAGTTTCGCGATCAACTGGTCAATGCATTCCGATGGATTCATTGGATCTCTATGCCTCCGCCGTTCTTCGACATAATGTTTCGTCGCCCACCCAACGCCCGCTCTCAGGGTTGGGAGTTGGTTGATCCGTTCCGATACAACAACTCAACAATCCCTGTCTTGTAAGCGACTACGCTCTTCAGATGCCATCTCTCTTCGGTACGGGAGTTGTCAAACAGGCGCAATCCGTCACCCAGCAGGACCGGCACAATCGACAATCTGATTTCATCCACCAAGCCGAGCCTGAGAAAACTCTGACACAGCATCGCCCCTCCTACGAGCCAGATGTTTCCGTATCGCGGCGCGAGAATCTCATCAACCAATCTCTTGAGATCACCTGAATAGAACTCAACGCTCTTCTTCGTGGACGGCAGCTCTCGGTTTGTGGTCACGACGGTCGGAGTATCGCCGTATGGCCAGCCCAGTTGGAGCGCGTGCTCGTAGGTGCGAGAACCGAGCACAAAGCAATCGATCGATTTGACGAAGGTCGCAGCTTCTTCCTCCGAAATGGAAACCCCGGTTTCGTAGACATCCTCAGAACTGTTCAGCCAGGAGACACTGTTGTCCTTCTTCGCGATGATGCCATCAATGCTTGAAACCATGTGAAGAGTTACCGTCGAACTCCTTGCGTTCCGCTCACCGCGTGCCATATTTCCTCCGCTGCGGGCCGACGTCGGTCGCGCATACGTTCTTTCTTGATCCCATTCGTGCGCCGCGCCCTTCAAAGATTATCAGGACGTTGCTGACAACTGGACGTCTTTGCGCCTCTATCCGCAGATGTTTGCTTTTCCGCAATCGATAGATCCGGAAAGACCCAGAAGATTGCCGGTTTTGATGGCAAATTGAACGGCAAGTTCTGAAACCAGCGCCTATGCGTTGTGGTATCGAGATCGACAGCAGACGCGCAACGCCCGGTGCGAAAATGTTCCTGCCTCTTGCGTGCGTTGGTCACTCGTGACCGATGCCGAGGCAGATGAAGTAAATTAACTGAATCCACTTCCGGGAGAGCAAATCATGAATCGGCTTAGCAATAAGAACGCGCTCGTCACTGGAGGAACCAGCGGCATCGGATTGGAAACTGCGCGAGAGCTTCTCACTGAGGGTGCCCGTGTCGCCATTACCGGCAGGAATCCGAAGGCCCTCGAGGCGGCGCGCAAGGAATTGGGGGACAAGTTGCTGGTCATCGCTTCCGATGCGGGCGATGTGCCTGGCCAGAAAAAGGTCGCTGAAACGATTCGCCAGGAATTTGGCCGGCTCGACATCCTCTTCCTCAACGCGGGCATCGTCGAAATGGGCCCGCTCGAAGGTTGGGACGAAGCCGCATTCGATCGCTCGTTCAACACCAACCTCAAGGGCCCCTTTTTCCTCATCCAGTCCCTCTTGCCCGTCTTCAACAATCCCGCTTCGATCGTGCTCATGACCTCGATCAACTCGCACATCGGGATGCCGAATTCAAGCGTTTACGGGGCCACGAAAGGTGCCTTGCTTTCCCTCGCGCGCACACTCTCCGGGGAATTGATCTCGCGCGGCATTCGAGTTAACGCCGTCAGCGGAGGTCCAATCGCGACACCGCTCTACAGGAAGCTTGGAATGGGGGACACAGAACTAAGAGCGCTCGAAAGCCAAATCCCGGCAAAGCGTTTGGGAAACCCGTCGGAGATCGCCAAAGCGGTCGTCTTTTTTGCTTCGGATGAATCCACATTCACCATCGGCAGTGAGCTCATTATCGATGGCGGAATGAGTAATCTCTGAGACCTTCCACGCCAGAAGAAATTGTTGGCTGGAAATTAAACGAGAAGACTGGTAGGCCCGAATGGATTCGAACTTGAGGCGTTTACGCGGCGTCCGAGCCGCGTGCCGAAATCCCGAGCGCAGCCGAGGGACCGCGAGTTTTAATGGTAGGCCCGAATGGATTCGAACCATCGACCTCTTCCGTGTCGAGGTTCGGTCAAGCCACACGCACAACAACTTCCGCGTTCTACCCGAACGGCTAAACCCCGCTAAACACGGGCAACGTAGGCCAATCGCGGGCTGGAAGTACGGGCCGGAAGTCACCCACCAGCGATTGGGACATAATTGTTGCAATCGGGGATTCCTGAGCCTCCCATCACGTGGTCACTGTGAAGTTCGACGCGCTCGAAGCCGTGCCCCCGGGCGTCGTGATCATGATCTTGCCCATTTTGGCCCCAGTCGGTACAGTCGCGGTCACTTGCGTATCGGAGTCTACGGTGAAGCTGGCCGATACGCCCCCAAATGTCACTTTTGACGTCTCAGTGAGACTGACACCCGTGATCGTCACCGTGGTTCCAACCGTGCCGCTTGGCGGGATGAAACTGGTGATCTGCGGCGTCACTAGAAAAGCTAGCCTCGTCGCCAGTGTCCCGCTCGGAGTGGTAACGGTGATCGTACCGGTAGTTGCCCCGGCCGGCACCGTGGCGGAGATTTCGGAACTGGAAAGCACCTTGAACGTGGCCGCCGTGCCGTTGAAGC
>DASPSE010000327.1:0-2405 GCA_035624085.1 Terriglobales bacterium | reverse complement strand
GTCAGCCCTCCCATGGAGCTACACCATTCCTTTTCTCAACTCATCCAGCGGATAGAACGTTCCCCGCCAGAAGATGCCCCGTTGTCGCAAAGTCAGCGCCATGGACCGCAGCAGAATGTAAGCGAACATCACTGTGCTGATAGGATGAAGGAAAAAGTAATACGCGGCCACATCCGACATCCAGGACATTCCGAGGTACAACCCCGCCATCGATATCAGCGCAACCGCATAAGGCAGCCGTGCCCATCCGTGCGCCAGCCAGACCCCAAGAAACGGCACGAGGTTGAGGAATAGCAGCATAAAGACTGATCCTAACGTCCGCGGCCACTGAAATGACATGATGGCGAAGAAATTCTTAGTCAGGTTTTCGACCATCCCCATCGCGCCCTTCACCCAGCGCAGGGAAATCAAGTCGTGCCCGAAAACGTTCCGCTGCGCATAGCCGGCATTCTTCACCAGCTTGCCCAGCTTCATATCGTCCAGCACTTCGAAGCACAGCGCCTGGTAAGTCCCTATGGCGTCGTACACTCGGCGGCGAATTAAGTTGAACGCTCCCACTCCCATGTGATCCCTGCTCTCGGGATCGGCCACCTTCCAAGGGCGATGTCCGAAAACAAACAAAGTCTGAAAGAAGGCGACCATCATTCTCTCGCCGGGAGTGTGCATGATCAGGCGAGGAAATAGCACAACATGGTCGGCCCGCTGCGACTCAGCGTAATTCACGGCTCGGCTGACCACATCCGGCTTGAAGAGGACATCGGCATCGGTGAACAACAACCAGTCGCCGCTCGCCCCATTCGCCCCCGTCCACATGGCATGAGGCTTGCCCATCCAACCGGGGGGCAAACTGTCAACATGAATGACACGTAAACGGCCATCCGCCTTTGAAGCGCTCACCACTCGATCCATCGCCGCTCCTGTGCGATCAGTCGATCGATCGTTCACCGCAATCACTTCGTAATTTTCGTAATCGAGCGCCAGCAGTCGAACCAGAGTTTGTTCGATGTGTTGTTCTTCATTGCGGGCGGGAACAATGATGCTGACGCGGGGTTTCGGATCGTCCGGCTCGGGATCCCACTCCGGACGCGAAATGTTGGCCACTTTGGGCATCCCCAATGCGGCATCCAGAAGACGGGAGAACCACATCAGGCCCAAAATGATGCCTGCAATCCAATGGAAATAGCTCATCCCGCTGGGATCCTGACTGCGTGCGGTTGATGGTGAACTTGTACCGGAGGGGCGAATCTCATGCCGTAAAAGAGTATGCCCGAGGAGATAACCATCGCGATCACGGGCAGAATGAATGCTGCCTCCAGCGACCGCCGATCGGCCACGTATCCCATGAGCGTCGGCGAAGGAACATCGCCGAGCAGGTGAAATATGAAAATATTCACTGCGATAGCAGTCGCTCGAATGTGCGCACCTACCGAATTCACCAGCGCGGTATTGAGCGGCGAGGTGTTCAATAAGAGAAGAAACGCAGCTACGGCGATGGCCGGCAGCATAATTGAACCTTTGAAGAACAACGCAATGATCATCACTGGAACGCCCAGCCCCATGCTGATCGCGGACACAAAATAATAGGAACTCTTCATTCGCGGCAGCAGCAGATCGCCGAGCCAGCCGCCGGCCAAAGACGCGAGTATGCCATCAACCACGACGATAGCTCCGAAAAGCTCGTTGGCCTCTTTCAAGCTGTAGCCGCGAACGCGAGAAAGAAATGTCGGCATCCACACCTGGATGCCGCCGAGGGCAAAGGTCATCGCGGACATTCCCAGCGTAACTGTCCAAAACCCACGGTTTCCAGCCAGTCCACGAATCGTTCCCCGTTCCGGCGTCTCTTTCAATGAATCGAATTGGCCGCGTGGCGGCTCAGGAATGAACCAGACTGCCAACGCCAGCAGGAAACCCGGAACAGCAGCAACGTAGAAAGGCAGCCTCCAGCCGTAATCCGGTCCAAGCTTTCCGCCGAGCAGGTAGCCGGCTGCAGTGCCGACGGGAATCGCAAGATAAAAGATCCCAAAAATGCGCCCACGCTCATCTTCAGGAAAAAGATCAGCAACGAAGGTTGGAGCAATCGTGACAAAGGTGGCTTCGCCGACGCCGACCAGCGTGTGGCGAACCAGCAACTCCCAATACGTATGGGTGACCGCCGTCAGCAGCGTAAGCGCGCTCCAGAACGCCGCACCCAGAACGATGATCAGCTTGCGTGAATACCGGTCCGCCAGCGGCCCGGTAAACGGTGCCGCGACCATATAAAACCCGAGAAAAGCGCTGGTGAGATAACCAACCTGAGCGTTTGTGAGATGAAATTCGCTCTGCACCAGCGGCTGCACCGCAAACAGCACCGAACGGTCAATGTAATTCAGCAGGTTCAGCGCTGTGAGCAGCGCGAGAGCGGTTCG
>DASPSE010000316.1:0-3180 GCA_035624085.1 Terriglobales bacterium | reverse complement strand
AAGATTCGTGAAAGGGCACGGCTGAGTGGGGCACATCTTCAGCCGTGCCAATAACAAAGACAACCCGGATCACGCGCCGATGCGGCGCAACTATCGAGCAGTTCGACGTGTCATCCGTATTGCCATCCCAACCAGCGCAGCGATGAGGAATCTGCTGTCGCCCCCTCTGTCATCTTGAGCGCAGCAGGATCGGTCGCTCGCGACCGATCCTGCGCAGTCGAAAGATCCCTGCCGACTTGATACAGCCCAGGCTCGTCCAGGCATTCTCTCCTCGAAGGACGGCGGATTCGTGGAGCGGAACGGCTGGGTCGGGGTGCGGACGGTCAAGATTTGTGGAAGGGCACGGCTTCAGCCGTGCCAATAACTAAAGACAATCAGACCACGCGCCGATGCGGCGCAATCACCACATCACTAAACGTCGATTCCGAGCACCGAAATCGGCACTTGAATTGCGCTCTTAAAGTGCGGCAGGTAACGCTTGACTTTTTCGAACGTAAGGGATCCCCTCCCAGTTCTGTCCCCATTGCGCTTTCATGAATTTTTGGAAATTTGACGCGGTCACGATGTAAACGCCCACGTTGATCTTGTCCAGCGCGGAATAAGACGAAACTTGGAATTTGAGCAAATCGATGCCGATGAACGACGCGTGTCCAAATCCGACCTCGATGTCGATCCTCCCTTTGAGGAAATCCATCTTTGCACCCGGATCATTGGGGTCGTCAAAGACCGACGGCTGGCTTGTCCAGCCCTGTGCCACGAAGCGGTCGTTCAGTAGCTTGTTGAACGCCGGTCGAGATAGTTTTGCGATATCAGGAATCGTCTCCAGAAGTATCTGCTCAATTTCTTCTTTGAGCGCCAATTTGCTGTTGAGCACCTGCTCCGCGAAGCGGAACGAGAATCTCTGAAGGCGGAGAGCGGATGGGAACAGGCGCGAGGCTTCCTTCATTGCTCCACGGGTTCCTCAAAGGCAGACATAAGATTTCGCAGGTTCGGGAGATTGGTCGACTTGCTCTTGTAAAGAGACCTAGCCCCCTCATGCAGGAGTATCTGATTACCTCTTGCGAATTCCGGCATGCCGTCGTATACGGGCGCGAAGAGGGGAATCCCTAGCTTCAGGCATGTGCGGCCTGCCTCCATGCTACCCCCCGTTTCACGGGCCTCTATTAGGACCATGACCCGACACAGCCCACAGATGGTCTGGTTGCGAAGCATGGCGTTGCGAACGCTCCATGTTAAACCTGGCGGGTACTGGCTAATGACGAGGACACGTTGCCAGTCCCATATGTCCTTAATGTCCTGCTTTATACGAAAGTGGAGAATGCCCTCGGGCAGGACGATCGCAGTCGTCCCGCCACTCTGCAATGCGGCGCGATGGGTAGCCATATCGACACCGGCTGCATAACCAGAGATGACGTTAATGCCATCCGTGCTCACCATTCTTGCGCACTCCTCCGCTACAGCAAGCCCCTTTTCGCTCGCCTTTCGCGAGCCACAGAAACCCAGCGATGGCCTGCTAAGGAGACTGAGGTTCCCCCGGGTGAAGAGAAGCGGTGGGGCCTGCCTTCCGAGTTGTAATCGAAGGGAGTCGGGATAGTCCGGGTCGAGGTAGCTCAATACCCTTCCGCCGAGATCGCGAACTTTCTGCCAAACCTCGAAGTTCTTTGAAGCATTGGCGCGCAGGCTGCGGATCTGCTCGCCATCTAGCATGGCGCCGAGGCCGTTATCTTCGGCGACCAGTCCGGTCAAGGAGGAATGCAACTCTTCTGCATGCGTCAGCATTGCGCTTAACCGAGCTGGACCTATACCCGGTACCTGCAAAAGCTGGAATATAGCGAATGCTTGATCGTCGCTTCTCATCTGCCCCCACGAGAGCCTAGGTTATCGAAATTACCGACGGTCTTTTCGCAGGCTAGACTTAGTATCCTCTTCGCGCCCGCCTCTAAGAGTAGCATTCCCAAATAATTCACGGACGTTCCTGATTGGTAAAGATCGTCCAGGACTAGAACGTTCTTGCCTTTGAACGCATTGCCTTCAATTGCTATCGTTCCTCTGAGTTGGTTGAGTTTTTCGTCGACCGATGTCGCTTTCAACTGACCTCTCGGCCTCTTAGTTTTGATCGCCTCTCGTAGGTCAGCTTTCCCGCAAGCCGAAGCTACCTTCCGGGCAAGGTAGGATGGAAGGTCAAAGGGTTTATTTGGTCGCGAGGGAGGCATGGCCGCCACGCAATCTGCAGAATCGTAACAACCCACTTTTTCAAGAAAATCGACGCAGACCCTCGCCAGCTGTCTTGCTGCATCGCGGTCGTATTTGGTGTCTTCGCCATACGGCTTGGCCTTTCGGCAGAGATCGCCAACCACGGTCTTCGACTTGGACGGATCGCCACCCTCCATTCGGTAGTCCAGCGCAAAGGAGATCGCCAAGCAATCGCGGATCGCTACGCGCTTCCCGATTGCTTCAATCCACTCCTTCGCTTTTTCGACACATTCCTCATCCCATTGCGAATCGTTCAGGAAAATGACGCAACGATTATCCTTTCCAACATGCGCGTAGTGATTAATGCCGCTGCACATTGCCTGAAATGAGTTCCGAAAGGTCTCAGGAAATGGCAATACCAGAGACCAGTTCTGGCCCGAGCCCAAGGGGGCATGCAGGGCGTTCTTCCATTCCGTTGCCAACTTCATCCGCCGTGGTTTCCAAGTTACCATCTCCCGAATTCGTGCCTCGCTGATTGGCTGCTGCTCTGGTCCGAAATCAATGTTCACATCGATAAATTCGTCCTGAGCCATACTTTTATCTCCCCGCGTTATCATGGCGTCGGGAACACCAAAGAGGTTGAGCTCTGTGCAGGTCAAAAGTAAAGGGGCACGGCGTTCGCCGTGCCCCCTTTCACAGCTTCAACGTCTTCACAGCTACGACTTGTTCACCTCAGCGGCTAAAGCCGTCGAGGTTTGGTTTCTGTTTCGGCATGGCTGAGGCCATGCCCTTCCACAAATCCGCTACGTTCTGCGCAGAACTGCCCTCTCCGCGGCCTGAGGTAGTTTGATCGGGATGAAGTATTCCTGCGGGTACAAGTAGTCCTCACCCATCTCGTCGATGACGCGGACGAGACCGTGCTTCGATCCGGATCTGTCTGGGATCAAGCGATAAATCTTGCGTACCTCCAACGAGGCGGCGTATCCC
>DASPSE010000299.1:0-2420 GCA_035624085.1 Terriglobales bacterium | reverse complement strand
GTAAGTCTATTGTGTAGAGCAGTTTACGCGGCAGTTGCCCGGCGGCCAGGCGGGCGGCTCGCGGGGTCCCCTGTGGAAATCTCGGACCCGGCTGGGCCCCGGCCGATTGCAGCCCGGCAGCTCTGAGCAAGCATGGCTGATTACATCTACACCATGGAGATCAGGCTGACGCCCGATCAGCTGCGGGGCGTCACCCTGGTCCAAGACATCTCCCGCGAGGCCGGCATGAACGTCTACCTGACCGGCGGGGCGGTGAGGGATATTATCAGCGGATTCACTATCCGCGACTTGGACTTCACCGTCCAGGGCAATCCCCTCAAGCTGCAAAAAGAGCTGGAACGGGCGGGGGCGAGCGTGTCTTCAGCGGACGACGATCTGAAGACGCTGTACCTGTCGCTGCCAGGCAACGTGCGGGCGGAGATCAGCGCGGCCCGCACCGAGCGCTACGAGAAAGTGGGGAAGCCTCCGATCATTTCTCCAGCCACCATTATTGAAGACCTGCGCCGACGAGATTTCACGGTCAATGCCATGGCGCTGTCGCTGAACCCCGGCTCGCGTGGCCTACTGATGGATCCGTTCAACGGGGCAGCGGACATAGAAGCCAAGCTAATCCGCGTGCTGCACAACTACGCCTTTGTGGAGGATCCTTCGCGGTTGATCCGCGCTACGCGGTTTGCGGCACGCTTTCACTGGCCACTGGAGGAACGCACACAGTCCCGCTACCAGTCGGCGAAAGAGAACAACTACATCGAGCATATTACCGACCGGGCGATTGGGCAGGAGATTGAGCAAATTGCTTACGAAGACGATCCGCTGCACATCCTCCGCTCATTGGAAAAGGAAGACTGGCTCAAGGTGCTGAATCCGCGTTGGACGACGGCGAAAGTGGATACGGCCGGGCTGGGTCAACTGCTGAAGACAAGGCAGCAGATGAACGAGCTAGGGTATGCGCCCGATCCCGCACCTGCAGTCTTGTATTTCCTGACGGCGCGGCTTGGAGATAAGGACATCGCGGACATGCGCAAGCTTATTCCGCGCAAAGACCTGGTAGCCGCGTGGAAGGACCTGGAGGATAACGCCAAGGATCTTGCCAAGCGATTGACCGGCAAGGAAGCGGCGACACCTTCGCGCACATGGAAGCTACTCTCGGAAGCGCGTCAGGAGATGGTCTTATTTCTGGCAGTGACGGCGCGGCAGCAAGCAGTGGCGCAGAAGATCAAGAACTTCTTCACCAAGTGGCGGCAAGTGCAGCAGAAGATCCCCTTGCCGGAGATGACGGAACTGCACATCACACCGCAGCTTCCGGCCTATCCGAAGATCGCCCACGATGTGTTCATGCTGCTGCTGGATGGAAAGCTGCGGTCGCGGACGGAGACTTTGAAATTCTTGAAGCCGCTGGCGCCACCTCCGCCGCCACCTCCGCCGCCTCCGCCCAAGCGGGGACGCGCGGCCAAAGCCGCGGTGGCGGCGGCGCAGGCGGCCGCAGGTCCGGGCAAGAGGAAAGACAAAGGCGAAGCCGTCGCGGTTGCGATTCAGCCTTCTGCACCGAAGGCTGAGGCCGCGGCAGTGAGCAAGAACCCTGCCGGAGCCGGCAAGCATAAGGACAAGAAGCACAATCGCCCGATGAAAACGGCTAAGAAGGCCAGGGAGAAATCCAGGAGCAAGAAGAAGCGCTAGGAGTTTGCCGGTTCAAGTATCCGGGCGATACACGGGGCTGGGGATCAGAATTGACATTCGCGGCCGGGCCACGGCGCTATAATTTGAGCATGAGGCGCTGGTTGGCGGTTGCGGCTCTGGGCATGGTTTTTGCGGCTGCGCCTGCATGGGGACAGCGGCGGGGTGGCGGTTTCGGAGGACACGCGGGGATTGCCTCGCATGGCGCAACCGGAGGCGTGCGCGGGCCCGCCATGGGTTTTCGCCGCCCAGGATACATCGGCGCGACGCGTGCAGGCGCTCGCTGGGGATTCGGATTTCGTGGCGGACCGTTGTTCGGCACGCGCTTTTATCGCTATCATCGCCGATTCTATCCAGGGTGGGGCTGGGGATACGGATATCCCTGGTGGTACGGAGACCTCGGGTGGTACGACAATGGCTACGTTTCCTATTATCCGGATGAACAGTACTACCCTCGCGATGATTCAAGAGGCGGCTACTTTCAAAATAGAGAAAATGAGCAGCAAGCGGAGATTGATCGCCTGGAGGACGAGGTAGGGCGTTTGCGCGAAGAGCGAGAGGCGCAACAGGCCCATCAGCACCCGGAAGCCAAGCCTGAAACCACCGAACTGGTCTTTCGTGATAAACGCACTGAGGAAATAGAGAACTACGCGATCATGGGGCAGACGCTGTGGGTGCTGACGGAACAGCGCGCAAGGAAAATTCCACTAGTCGATCTCGATATTGCCGCAACCCAAAAGGCGAAC
>DASPSE010000282.1:0-6174 GCA_035624085.1 Terriglobales bacterium | reverse complement strand
AGGCCAGATGAAGCAGCCATTGTGGTGGGTGGTCGTATGCCTGATTTTATGCGGAGCCCTGCAAGCACAGGATGAATCCATCACCGAGGTCAGCGACCGATTTTTTCTCCCTCATGATGCTTTTTGGGGCTATGCGCAGTTCGATCTTGCTCCGCCGCACAATGAGATTGATCCCAATCTGTGCGCGGGAAATGCCGGTTCCTACGGTGGCGTGAACGCTCCCTGCAGCGAATTTGCGCGCTACATGCTTTCCGGCATCCTGGAAGTGCGTCCCTTTGGACAAGGGCAGCTCCGCCGCTTCATGCTCTTTGGCGAACCGTCGTTCCTCTTCGGCAAGAATCTCCCTAAGACGCTGTACACCTGGTCGTTCGACGCGATCGGCATCGAGCACTCGTGGGGCCTGGGCGTTTACATCACCAAGGGATTTGAATTCCGCGTGACGCAGCACTTTCTGTTCGACCGGCTCGGGACGCGGGACAAGAACCTCGGCCCCGCAGATTTAGGAAACAATGGACCGTGGGGAAGATACAACGCGATTGGTGTACGCAAGTATTTCGGCAAGCGCCGGTGGTGAGGGCGACGCGAAAAGACTTTAAACGCAGAGTTCACAAGGAGCGCAGAGAACACCGAGAACCGGTCCTTATGCGTCCTTCGCTTGCTCTTTGCGGTTAAATGCTTTTCAGCCCGTGCTATTCTGAGCCCGTCGAGCAGAGTCCTTGCTTTCCGATTCTCCAACCGCGCCGCAGCCCAGCCTCGATCCCACTATGCTGCCAGCCGGCGTTCCTTTCCAGGACCCAGAAAGAGCCAGGCAGAACCTCTCGCGGATCATTCGCCGTATCTCTCTGGAACTTGCCGGCGCTCTCCCCGCGATGCTCACGGACGCACCTGACCCGGATTCCGCTTTGATGCTTTTCGACCGTCTGGTAAACGACGGCCCGCCTGAGACTTTGCGGCTACTCGAACGACACCATCACCTCGCGCTCTATGCGATTGTCGTCTTCGCATACAGCCAGTTTCTCGGCGAGACGCTTCTTCGCAACAGAGATCTGCTGCCGCCCATTGTGCAGGAAAAAAGTCTGGATCGAAGCTTTTCGCGAGAAGATTTCCAGAAGAAACTCCAGCAATTTCGCAATCACGTCGGTAAGACGGACATTTCGACCCTTCTGGCACGTTTCAAACGCCGAGAGTACGTCCGCATTCTGCTGCGCGATGTGCTGAAAATCGCCCCGCTCGCCGAGACTACCGCAGAAATCTCAGCCCTGGCGGATGTGCTTCTGGCGGGCGCGCTGGAAGAGACGCAGAACGAACTTCAGCGCCGTTACGGGCCACCGCAGCATCTGGACCAAGCCGGGCGACTCCAGGACACGTCTTTTACAGTGCTGTCGCTAGGCAAGCTGGGCGGCAACGAACTGAACTACAGCTCAGACATTGATCTGATGTTCGTCTTTGGAGACGGAGCCGAACCTCCTGGCACTTGCATTTCCCATCGCGAGTACTTTATCCGCCTGGCGCAGGAATTCACCAAGATCCTGTCTTGCGCGACTCCAGAAGGACCGGTGTTCCGCATCGACTTGCGTCTGCGGCCGCAAGGGAGCGAGGGAGAGCTGGCAGTCAGTCTGGCCCAAGCTTTGCGCTACTACGCGGCTACTGCCCACGATTGGGAACTGCAGGCACTGATCAAGGCCCGCCACTCGGCCGGAGATGCAGGATTGGCGCGGCAGTTCATTCAAGCTGTGCGGCCATACGTGTACACGGAAGAAGCCAATTTCGCTGCGATCAAGACCGCGCTGGTGGCACGCGAGAGAATGCAAAAGAGCCGTCGTCATCCCGGGGATGAGGTTACGGGCATTGATGTGAAGATCGACAGCGGTGGTATTCGTGATATCGAGTTCCTGGTGCAATGCCTGCAGCGGGTTTACGGCGGGGCCGAACCCTGGCTGCAGTCCAGCGGCACCTTGTTCTCATTGCACAAACTTCACGATAACCGCCATCTTAGCGGACGAGAGTTTCACGAGCTAACCACGGCTTATGAATTCCTTCGTATGCTCGAGCACCGGCTGCAATTGCGCCGAGGGCAGCAGACGCATCGCATGCCGGTCGAAGGGCCAGACTTGCAGGTTCTCCAGCGTGCGGTGGGAAGATTCGATCCCGTTCAAGAGCGGCAGGATGAGTTTGTAGCGGTGGTGCGGCGGCGTATGTCTTTGGTTTCCGAGATTTACCAACAGGTCATTTATCAGCAGCAAGGCCGCAGGGACCGCGAGGCGGCGAAGGCCGAGTTTCACCTGCATCCAGTCCCGGAACCCCATGCCGCCGATTATTCCAATCGGCACATTTTGGAGCGGCTGTCTGCGGATGCGCCAGGGCTCTACCACATTGCTACTCGCGATGACTTGGCCCCATCTGCTCGAAAAAATCTATTTCGCTTTTTCACTGCAGCCCTGACCAGTTCCGAGCGGTGGGCAGCGGTGTTGCGCCATCCTGAGGGCGTGGTGCGAGCTTTGACTCTGTTCGAAGTCAGCGACTACCTGACGCAAGTTCTGGTTCGCCATCCCGAGGAAGTCACGACCCTGGCTGACCTTGGCAAAGTGCCGTCACGTGCCGGCAGCGGTTATCTTTTCGAAAGTCCCTTAGTCCCGGGACGCGCCGCGGATCCGGCCTTTGCCTACTTGGCAAGCTCGGCGGCTCCATACAGCGAGAGACTAGCGCTTCTTCGTCGCCATTTCCGGCATCGCGCTTTTGCCACCGGGGCGAAGGATGTTCTTGAACTCCGCGACGTGTATGCATCCTGTGCCGAAACTACCTCCGCTGCCGAGGATGCCATTGCCGCCGCAGTCGAAATCGCCGACGGGCCTGAAGGTTTGGCCATCATGACGCTCGGGCGTTTGGGTGGAGGCGAGTTGGATTTGCTTTCGGACGCGGATCTTCTTTTCGTTTGCGAAGAGGGCAGCGACCGCCTGCGAATGGCCCAGGTGGTTTCGCAGATCGTGCAGGTTCTGACCGCGTACACCCGCGAGGGGATGGTTCTTTCCGTGGATACACGATTGCGTCCGCGGGGTGGCGAAGGAGAGCTGGTAGCTACGCCCGCGGAGCTGCTTCGCTACTTCGAATGCGAAGCTCACGCCTGGGAAGCCCTGACCTTTACGAAACTGCGTTTTCTTGCGGGCTGTTGCCGCTTGGGTCAGCAGGCCAACTCAGCTGCCGCGGCTTTGTTCCGGCGCTTCGCTGCAGAATCCAATTTCGCGCAAGCTATCCGCGAGATGCGACAGAAGCTCTCCGCTTCGGATCCCGAGAGAAACTTCAAGACATCACCCGGCGCGGTTTACGATATCGATTTCCTGTGCGGTTTCTTGTTGGTGAAGGCCGGGATGAACAACAAGAATGGCAACCTGCGTGACCGGCTATGGCGGTGTGCCGATGCGGGTCTGCTGGCGAAGGAAGATGCTGCCGCGCTCGATCACGGCGGCGAGTTACTGCGCACCGTGGATCATGTTGTGCGCCTCGCAGTCGGTCGTCCCTGTAAATGGCTGCCCGCGGCAGAGCATGCGCAGCAGACGACCGAGAAACTTACGTCTGAAATTTTAGGCCGGAAGTTCCGCCAGGGATTGGCTGCTGAACTGGACCGCACTTGCCGGGAGGTACGCGGGATCTACGATCGTGTGCTGGGGGTTCCGGCAGGATAGGCCGGTGTTGGCGCTGCCCGGCTGCGCTGAACCAGCCAGACAATCAAGGCCACAATTCCGCCGAACAGGAGAACTGGCACGAGGAGAAGCAGCAGCATCCATCCCGTCCCTTCCATGGAGGTTATGTCACCCGCGATTACAGCTTGTGGATCGCGCTGAACGGCCCCGCCAACAGCCGTTATATCGCCCGCAACTTGAGTACCGCTTTCGAGCCGAATGCTACCTGCTACGGCAACGGTATCTCCTGCCACCTGCGCGCCGGTCTCAAGCGTGATGCTTCCCGCAACCGCGACGACATCTCCGGCAGTCTGGCCGTGCACGCGAATGGAGCACGCAACGCAAACCAGATCACCAGTCTTCTCGCCCGGCTGCACGACTATGTCGCGGCCTATCTGAACGCGACCGCCTGACTTCTCGGCGGCAGCGCCGGTTGCGAACAGCGCCAGAACGGCTGCGATGCTGATGCTACTCAGGATCAGGTTGCGAGGCATAACCATCCCCTAGGGCGGGAGTCACCCACGTTTAGTCTAGATCGTGAACCACACATGGGGCATCTGATAGGACTGAGTCTACCAGAGAAAGGGGAGTTCGTATGTCTCGGGAAGACATTGGTGCTGCATATCTATCCGACGCGGTGGGTGGCTTCCGCAGCTACAAGAAACTTGCGGAAGAGGCCCTGGCCCAAACGAGCGATGCGGACATTTTTCGGCTGATCGATCCGGAGGCGAACAGCATCGCGATGCTCATAAAACATATGGCGGGAAATATGCGTTCCCGCTGGACAGATTTTCTGACGAGCGATGGAGAAAAACCCAACCGGCACCGCGATCAGGAGTTCGAGATCGATCCTGCTACCACTCGTGGCGATGTCATGAAGTGGTGGGAAGAAGGATGGCAATGCGTGTTCCGGGCAGTGACTCCGCTCGAGTCTGACGACCTTGCCCGCAAAGTGTTTATCGCCGGACGGGAGCACACAGTCATGCAGGCCATTACGCGCCAATTGTTGCATTACGCCGGCCACGTAAACCAGATCATCATGCTGGCGAAACACTTCCGTGGCTCGGAGTGGAAATCGCTGAGTATTCCCAAAGGCCAGTCTGAGACTTTCGCTCGGCAATTCGAGCAGAAGCACGCAGCAAGATCAGAGGCCATATAGATTCTGCTTAGTGGTGTTTCGATTCCAGGCAGTAATTCCGGACATCGCCGAATGCGGTCACGCTGATGTGGCCGATCGACATCCAGCGCTCCAACTTGTGATGACCAGTCCGATGAAATATGTACGAAATTCCTATCGAGGTCATGGCCCCTGCGGCTTCCAGGCTGGCGAAAGCAGCTGAGTTATTGACGACCTCGGGCACCAGCAAGATTTCCTTGCGTCCGCGCGCCTGCATGTTCCGCGTGGAGGCGTAATCCAGACCGCGTGTTATTGCGATTCCGGAAAATAGCCATAAATTCTCGTGATCCCAGAATCGGTGCACCGGAGAAGAAGGCGGCGGTTGAATTTCAACCGCCAGCGCTCCCGAGGTTCGTCCCGCAGTCTCCTCTGGCTCGGCCATGGACAGCGGAACACTTTGCGCAAAAGAATGCGAGATGGCAGGGAGCAAAATGAGGAACAAGCTGAGGAGCGCGGAAACAAATCGTCCGGTGCATGACGCCAGCGGCCGCATCTTTGCATTGTAAAGGCCGCCGCCATGTTTGCCGAGTTACGGAGTAGGACAGCACCTGAGCTTGCCAGCGATGTCTCTTCCCGCGTAGAACCTTTATAATTGTGGGTTTCGGATATACATCGGAGCGCGCGAATGGGGGTTTTTTACAACGGGGTTGCGGTACCGAGCGACGGCGCCCGCATCAGCTACGACAACGGTCGCTATCAGGTGCCTGACAATCCAATCATTCCTTTCATTGAAGGCGACGGCACCGGTCGCGACATCTGGAAGGCCTCGGCGCGTGTGTTCGATTCTGCCGTGCAGAAGGCATATCAGGGCAAGCGGCGGGTCGTCTGGTATGAAGTGTTCGCCGGCGAGAAGGCGTTTGCCAGATTCAAGAACTGGCTACCTGAAGATACGGTAAACGCGATCCGCGATCTTCGTGTTGCCATAAAAGGCCCATTGACGACTCCGGTCGGCGGCGGGATTCGTTCTTTGAATGTTGCGCTCCGGCAGATTCTCGACCTCTATGCATGCGTGCGTCCGGTTAAGTACTACAAGGGAACTCCCTCGCCGGTGAAAAACCCGGAGCGCATGGATGTAGTGATTTATCGCGAGAATACGGAAGACGTTTACGCCGGCATCGAGTGGGAACAGGGAACTCCGGAAGCCGCGAAGGTGATTGACTTCGTCAATCGAGAGATGCTCAAAGGCGGCAAGAAACAAATCCGCCTGGACTCAGGCATTGGCATCAAGCCGATTTCTGTGACTGGCACGAAACGCCTGGTGCGCATGGCGATCCAGTTTGCCCTCGAGAGTGGCCGTAATAAAGTGACCCTGGTGCACAA
>DASPSE010000249.1:0-11332 GCA_035624085.1 Terriglobales bacterium | reverse complement strand
TCGTATATTTCGTGTTCGTCATGGTAATTCTCCTCGTTCCGTGACTGTATTCGTCACGTAGTTGGTTAGTTTCATCAGTTGGTTCCATTGACGGTGGCCGAGTTGCTGCCGCAGTCGCGCTTGAACTTTTTCCCAGCGAGGAAGTGCGCGAGTGAGCTGGGCTGCTCCGGCCTTGGATAGTCGAAGCCGCCACTGCCTGCGATCCGTGCCACGCCGCTTTTGAATCCAGCCGCGACGAGTCATGATCGCAAGCGTCCGAGTGAGGCTTGTACTGTCCATGGCGAGCATCTGCCCCAATTCTCCCTGCGTCACCTCGCCTGCCAACGAAAGCACCTGCAGGAGCGTGAACTGGGTAGCGCGCAGCCCAACCGGACGCAGTTCATCCTCGTAAAGCTGCGTTAGTGCCCGCGCTGCCCGCCGCAAACTGGCGCACATGCAAGGAACAACCGGCGTAAGAAGCTCATTCATACTCAACTTTGGATGTATATACATATATTTGGGATTCATAAAACTTCCTTTACCCGCTGCCTGCAACTTTGCTATAACCCCAACATCGGACACACTACATCTTTGCCGGACAACTCTTCGCCGAATACCGCGGCCGCGTCAGCGCTCTTTCCTGCGCCCGCGTACGACCGGCAGGACGCGGTTTTTGCCGCTGCTTTCGATCTTCTCCGCAACGCCATCCGCGCCCGTGCGTTTCCTGCGGCTTCGGCCGCGGTCACACACCACGGGAAGCTGGTTTGCCTCAAGGCTCTCGGCCACTTCCTGTACGAAACCGACACTCCGGAAACTACCACCACAAGCATCTTTGATCTGGCCTCCCTCACCAAAGTGGTCGCCACCACCAGCATGGCGATGATTCTCTACGAACGCGGCCTGCTCGATCTGGACACGCCCGTGGTCTCGGTTGTGCCGGAATTCAAGGGCGACGATCCTCGTCGCAAAGAGATCACCCTGCGCATGTTGCTGGCGCATTCCTCAGGCTTGCCGGCCTATGAGAAATTATTCCTGAAAGCGCGTGATCGCGAGGAGCTTCTCTCGGCCGCATTTCGCATCCCACTCAAGTACGATCCCGGCTCAATCGCTGACTACAGCGACATCGGTTTCATTATTCTCGGAGTGGCGCTGGAGCGGCTCGCTCAGGATGCCCTCGACCACTTCTGCCGCCAGGAAATTTTTGGCCCTTTGGGCATGGCGCATACTACCTTCGATCCTCCACTGCACTGGTGGTCTCTCATTCCGCCCACCGCGGACGATAAATCTTTTCGCGAGCGCATCATTCAGGGCGAGGTACAGGATGAAAACGCCAGCGTGATGGAAGGCGTCGCCGGGCATGCCGGCCTCTTTGCGACCGCTGAAGATCTCGCGATTTTCGCGCACACCTTGCTTCAGGGAGGGCGTCCGATCGTTCGACCTGAGACTTTGGCGCTCTTCACCCGCCGCGAATCCTCACCCGCCGGCACTTCTCGCGCCTTGGGATGGGACACGCCCTCCGCCCCGTCACAATCAGGAAAATATTTTTCGGATCGTTCTTTCGGCCATCTCGGCTACACGGGAACCTCGATTTGGATCGATCCGCAGAGGCAGCTCTCGATAACCTTGCTCACCAATCGCACTTGGCCGGATTGCAAGAACGAGGCCATCAAGCAGGTTCGGCCCGCTTTTCATGATGCCGTTGTCGAAGCGCTGGAGGAATGAAGGTGAAAGGGCGATTGCTTACCGAGCAAACCAATCCCGCGTCCAAAGAACTGGATACAAAATCCTCGCTCGAAATCGCCCGCATTATAAGCAACGAGGATGCCAAGGTCGCCGCCGCGGTAAAGCGTGCGCTGCCGCAAATCGCCAAGGCCATTGATCTTATCGCCGACGCTCTAGAACGCGGTGGACGCCTTATCTATGTAGGCGCGGGGACCAGCGGCCGCATCGCCGCGCTCGACGCTGCCGAATGCCCTCCAACTTTTAACACTGACGCGAAAACCGTGCAGTTCATCATAGCCGGTGGCCCCAACGCGCTCGCCGCTGCAGTTGAAGCGAACGAGGATTCCCGCTCGCTCGGCCAGCGCGAAATGGCAAAGAAGAAACCCGGCAAAAATGATGTGGTGGTCGGAATCGCCGCCAGCGGCCGCACTCCGTTCACCGTTGCCGCAATTGAGTATGCCCGCCGCCATCGGGCCAAAACGGTTGCCGTCACCTGCAATCAGAACTCGCCACTAGCCCGCGCGGCTGACGTTGCGATCGTGACCGAAGTCGGCCCCGAGGTCATCGCCGGCTCCAGCCGCATGAAGGCAGGCACCGCGCAAAAAATGATCCTCAACATGCTTTCCACCGGCGCCATGACCCGGCTCGGCTACATCTACGGCAATTTGATGGTGAACGTCCACCTGAAAAATGAAAAGCTGCTGCAACGCGGTATCACGATTTTGCGACTCGTTGCCGCTATCGACCGGGCAACCGCCAAACAAGCCTTGAAATCTGCTGGAAACAGCGTTCCCATCGCGCTGATCATGCTGGAAACTGGCGTCAAGCGTATCGAAGCCATCCGTGCGCTGCGCGCTGCGAAGGGCAACGTCCGCCATGCCATTGCAGCGGCCCGTGCTCTTTAACTCCGTGTCCTGCGTGTTCTCTGTGGTTGATGGTTTTGTTAGGGCTGGCGGGCGCCACCAGGCCGTGCCCTTCCGATTAACACGCTCCCATCCGTCCATTCCCCTGTTCCCCGCTACAATAGAAAAGCGCCGCAGACTGGACGTGCCCCATGGGGCTTGCACTTTTCGATGTTGTCCCGGGGAATGTACTTCACATGGACAAATTTGTAATTCGCGGTGGAACTCCTCTGCTGGGCACGATTCGCGTCAGCGGAGCCAAAAATGCCGCGCTCCCCGCGATGGCTGCAGCCCTGCTCACCGAAGAACCAGTCGTCCTCGAAAACATCCCGCAGGTCCGCGACATCGAAACCACGCGCAAACTGCTGTCCGCCATGGGCGCCGAAGTCGAGCTTGGCTATGGGCGCGCACAGCACCGCACCACGATTTCCTGCCGTAATCTCGCCTCGCCGGAAGCCTCTTACGAGTTGGTCAAGACCATGCGTGCTTCCACGCTGGTTCTCGGCCCGCTGGTTGCGCGTTGCGGACGCGCCCGCGTTTCTCTGCCCGGCGGATGCGCTATCGGCGCTCGCCCGATCGATCTCCACATCAAAGGCCTGGAGCGCTTGGGCGCGGCCATCACGCAGGAACACGGCTACGTTGAAGCCACTGCCAAACGCCTGAAGGGTGCTGAAATTGTTTTTGACAAGATTACCGTTACTGGCACCGAAGACTTGCTCATGGCCGCTGCGCTCGCCGATGGCGAAACTGTGATGCTCAATTGCGCCCGCGAGCCCGAAGTCGCAGATCTCGCTGCCTTGCTCAACAAGATGGGAGCACGCATCGAAGGCGCAGGAACGCCAACGATCCGTGTCAAAGGTGTTGACAAGCTGCAGGGGGCGAAGCATCGTATTATTCCTGACCGCATCGAAGCTGCAACCTTCATCATTGCGGGTGCGCTCACTGGCGGCGACCTCAACGTGGCTGGCTGCGATTCCCAGCACCTCGGCGCTCTGCTGCAGAAACTCGCGGAGGCCGGAGCCAAGACCGCTCACACCCAGGAATCGGTCCGCGTCATGGGCGACAATCCCCTCAAAGCCGCCGATATGGTCACCGAAGAGTATCCCGGCTTCCCCACCGACCTGCAGGCGCAATATATGGCGCTCGCCACCCAGGCGGATGGCACCTCGATCATCACCGAAAACATTTTCGAAAATCGGTTCATGCACGCGCTGGAGCTGGTGCGCATGGGGGCAAATATTAAGATAGAGGGCAGCCGCGCCATTGTTCGCGGCAAAACTCCGTTGAGCGGCGCAGCGGTTCTGGCTTCCGACCTGCGTGCTTCTGCATCGCTCGTATTGGCGGCCCTGGTCGCCGATGGCGAAACGATCATCGACCGCGTCTACCACATCGATCGCGGTTACGAAAACATCGAAGAGAAACTGCGCGGCGTCGGCGCCCAAATCCGACGCATCGGTGAAATCCTCCCCAAGAAAGCGGCCGCTCCCGCGGTTCGTGGGTGAGAAATGGCGCGCGGCTCTTTACATTTGCTGCAGTTCCGAATTTTACTTCGCGTGCTTTGCGCCTCCTTCGCGTTGTTTGCGGTTAAAAAGCTTCTACCGCGCCAGGTAACTCCTACACGCATCGGCAACCCCTCCAGAATCAGTTGCTTTCCAAGGTACCTGCACTTCCGCAACATATTCCCGCTGCCCGCGTTTGTATAGGATGAGAACAAAAGGAAATCCAATATGAAAATCACTGGTCCCATTCGATCGCTGTTGCTCGCAGTGGTGATGTTAGCGATGTCTGCCGCGGCCTCGGCCGGCGTGTTCATCTCCGTCAACTTCGGGCCGCCCGCGCTGCCCGTTTACGAGCAGCCTCCTTGCCCAGCCGAAGGCTACATGTGGACACCCGGTTATTGGGCCTATGGTCCATACGGATATTACTGGGTGCCTGGAACCTGGGTGCTGGCACCGCAGCCCGGCTATTTATGGACGCCCGGTTATTGGGCATGGGGCGGCGGCTTGTACTACTGGCATGCCGGCTACTGGGGTCCGGTCGTCGGCTTCTATGGCGGCATTCCTTACGGCTACGGCTATACCGGCGCCGGCTATTACGGCGGCTATTGGAGAGAGAATCACTTCTACTACAACCAGACGGTCAACAACGTGAACGTCACCAAGGTTACGAACGTTTACAACACGACCGTGATCAACAACAACACCACTACGGTAAACCGCGTCAGCTATAACGGCGGCCCGGGCGGCATCGTCGCCCATGCCACTCCGCAGGAGGAGGCAGCGGCCCGCCAGCCACACATCGAGCCGACGGCGGCACAAGTTCAGCATGAAAACACCGCAAAGAGTAATCCCGAACTGCGCGCTTCCGTGAACCAGGGACGTCCACCGATCGCAGCTACGGTAAAGCCGGCAGAATTTAAAGGAAGCGGAGTGGTCGCTGCCAGCCGCGCCGGCGCGTCTTACAGCGCGCCTGAGAACCGTCCGGTCTCGAACGTAAATAACGTGCCCCGGCCGGGCAACAATGCGCAACCGCAGGTTGAACGCAGCAGTCCAGCGCCTCGAAATGAGGTACCACGTCCGCCGAGCGCGTCGAACGAGTCCCCTCGACCCGAAACTGCGCCGCGCGAAGGCGCTGCACCGCGAGAAGGAAGCGAGACCAGGAATGTCCCTCGTCCGCCGAGCTCTTATGCGCCGGGAATGACTTCGCGCGAAAATGCGCCGCGTGATTCGAACGTCTCTCGGCCGGAGACTGCTCCGCGTCCGCAGCCCGAACGAGAGGCCGCACCGCGCCCAGAAAACACGCCGCGACCGCAAGCTGAGCCTCCGCGCGAAGCTCGTCCGCAGGCCGAGCCGCGGCAAGAAGCTCCGCCGCGTCCCGAGGCTCAGCCTCGTCAGGAGGAGCCGCGCCGGGAGAACCCGCCTCGCTAGCGCGGTTTGAAGGCAGAGTTGTCTGGCTTACTAACTCCGTATTGGGCTGCCCGGCCTTGCACCCTCGAAGCAAGGCCGGAAGCATTTAGAACAGTCCGCCTGATCCCGCCGATGCCTGTCGTTGCTGGCACTGCCCCATGTCCTTCTTCACTGCCTTCACGTCCAGCTCATCCATCCCGGATGGGCCTTTGCTCCTCTTTCCCACCACCGACATCCGCTCTCCGGCGGTCACCGGCTCACCCGTGAGCTGGTAGGTGCGCTTCCCGTTCTCCGCCGTCATCGTCTTGCCGTCGGGCGCCACGCATCCCACCACCGCGCTGTGACGATGATGCATGTACAGCAGCAGCGCTCCCACACCGGCCGCGCCCCCTACAGCGCCTCCGATCGCCGCTCCATTACCGTAACTTTTCGATCCCGGCGTGTAAGTTCCTCCGGTGCTTGTCCCGCCCATGCCGCCACCTCCGCCGCCTCCGTATTGAGCGTAAGCGCAACCGCAGGCTGCCAGAAGAACCGTTCCAACCGTCTTGAAGAAACGCCTTGAAGTCATCCGAATCCTCCCTCCACTGCGCATTTCAGCCTAAACACAACACCGGATGCGCTTGTCAGCGGGCGGTAAAATTCCTGTCATGTTTTGGTCATGAGCCGCCAGCAACAATGTCATCGTGAAGGCTGTCGTTTGACGTTCTTGGCGAGAGTTTGGAGGGTAGTCGTTACTTGGGGCGCGCGGCCGCCTCCGCCATGCGAATGGCGTGCTCGCGGAGATGGTAACTGTCGAGCGCCTTGCGGCATCCTACTCGGGCCAGATCAGTGCTCATGCGTCGTTCGGCTTCGTCGAAGGTATCTTCCGCATCCACCCTGGCGCGCTGGCCTTCGTCATACGCCTCTTTCACCTTCTTGGCCGTGAGCCTGATCTCAGGGGGGATGTCGTGGCTCTTGGGATCTTTTTCCTGGCGATGGGCCCGCTTATGTTTTTCCTGATCGACTAATTCGTCATAAGCCTTCTTTAATTCGTCGCTCCAGGTGGCTTTGACTTTTTTGTCAGCTTCGGCGAGGGCGGCCGTCGCTCGATCAGCCATCTGCTGCACTCGCCCTTTTTCGAGCAACCATCGAAACAATCCCCACTCCATGCCTTCCGTCATCACCGTCCGGGCTTCTTCCACCACCGCAAGCTTTCGCATGACGGATATCCTATTCCCATGCGAAGCAAAATCCCTACCTCTTAAGTTTTGGGGCATGTGGCGCGCAGCATCATTGCGGAGACGCCCGACCCCTCGCGTTTTTTTTGCGAGAAGTGGCGAGCCCGCCCTGCAAGAATGGGCTGGACACACCTCCCACGCCGCGGTATAAATGCCTGGACTCTGAGGGGGGTCGCGGCAATCGGCTGCGACCCCTTTTCGTTGCACCAGGGTGTCACGCTAGCTTGTCACGACTTACGCTAAAACGAATTTCTCTGCTAGCGGTTCTCTTTGCCACGGCTCTCATTTGGGCGGGCGACAAGCCGGAAAACTGGCTGCAGGTGAGCAGTCAGCATTTCAGCATCATCTCGGATGGAGGTGAGAAGCAGGCGCGGCATGTCGCGCAGCAGCTCGAGCGGATGCGCCTGGTTTTTCATACTGCATTCCCGAACATGCATATAGACCAAAGCGCGCCCATCGTTGTAATCGCGTTGAAGGACGCCAAGGGATTTCGCGCGCTTGAGCCGGAAGCGTACCTCGCGAAAGGACAACTGCAACTGGCCGGATTATTCCTGCGCGCTCCCGACAAGAATTACGTATTGTTGCGACTGGATGCCGGCGGGGAACATCCCTACGCCTCGGTCTACCACGAGTACACTCACCTGCTGCTTAGTAAGGCGGAGTGGATTCCCCTATGGCTAAATGAGGGCTTGGCCGAGTTCTACCAGAACACCGACATCGGCGAGAAAGATACTATCCTGGGACAAGCCAGCCCCGATGACATACTGTGGCTGCGCCGGAACCAGCTACTTCCGCTGCCGATGCTTCTCGCAGTCGATCGCAATTCCCCCTACTATCACGAGGAACAAAAAGGCTCGATCTTTTACTCGGAATCCTGGGCCCTTACCCACTATTTGCAGGTCATGGATGCACAGAACCGCACCGACAAAATCCGTGACTACATGCTTGCTGTCGGGAATCACGTCGACGCCGTGACCGCTGCCACGCAGGTCTTCGGGGACCTGAAGCGCCTGCAATCCGATCTCGAAAAATACATTGAGCAATCCAGGTTTAATGCCTTCAAGTTGAACAAGGCGCTCCCCGTCGACGACGCGCTCTTCAAAGTGCAGCCTATTACGCCGGTGCAGGCCGATGCTGTGCGTGCCGACTTCCTCGCGTACAACGAACGAGAAAAGGACTCCCGCGATCTACTGGAGCAAGTGCTTCGCGACGACCCGAACAACACTCTGGCACATGAGACCATGGGATATCTGGAGTTCCGGGCCGGCCATCTGGAACAAGCTCAGCGCTGGTACCAGCAGGCTGTGGCCCTCGATTCGCAGAGCTACCTGGCAAACTACTATTTCGGGGCGATCGCCGTAAACCGCGGAGAGTCGGGTACGGGAATCGATGAGCAAATCGAGAGCAGCCTGCAGAAGGCAATCAAGCTGAATCCCTCGTTTGCGCCGTCCTATGACATGCTGGCGGTGTTCTACGGAAACCGCCACAAGAACCTTGAACAGGCGTACACGCTGACGCTTCAGGCTGTGGAACTCGATCCCAGCAGCGTGCACTTCCGCCTGCACGCTGCCTATATCCTGTTAAACATGCAGCGGGAGAACGATGCGGTCGCCGTGCTCCAGGAGGCACTGAGGCTGGCGAAAACGCCGGAAGAAATAATGTCGGTGCAAACCTCGCTGCAGGCTGCGCAGCGCTCGCAATCCGCCCGGGAATATAACCAGGAACAGGCCCGCCGATTCCAGGAGGAGAACGCCGCGTCGGAACAGTCTCAGCCGCCGGCCGAGCAGCAGGAGACGGAGGTCAAAGACGAAACTCTGCAGGGCCCGCAAAGGACCATCATTGGTACCCTGAAGAACGTCCACTGCTCGGGTTCAACAGCCCTGGATGCGGATATCGAAAATGGCGCTAAGATCATCACGCTTCACAGCGCCAACTTCTACAAAATCCGGTTCTCCGCCCTGAACTACACACCGAAACCAGAGTTTCAACCCTGCAGTGACTTGGAAAATATGCACGCCAAGGTGCAATACATTGAGAGTACCGCAACCAAGACCAACGGCTTGGTCGCCATTGAATTGCACAAGTAAATGTTCTTGCGAACTGCCAACCTGCGCACCGGAGCAAACGGACGCTACCTCGCGGACTGCGGATTTTCCGACACCCCTTCGACTACACTCAAGGCTATTAGCTCCCAGCTACTCGCTACTCGTTCACCCCCACCTGCCAAAACAAGAACGAATAAATATCGGTCAGCTCCTCGATTTGCTTGGTGATGGGTTTGCCGGCGCCGTGTCCGGCTTTGGTTTCGATGCGCAGCAGAATCGGGCGCTCGCGGCTGTGCCCATTCGCCGCTTCTGCCTGCAGCAGCGCCGCCATTTTCTTGGCGTGCATGGGATCGACACGCGTGTCCGTGTCGGCCGTCATAAACAAGATTGCCGGATATTCCGTCCCGGCCTTCACGTGATGATACGGCGAGTACGCGTACAGCCAGTCAAATTGTTTGGCGTCGTCGGCTGAGCCGTATTCCGGAATCCACAGCTTGGCAATCTGAAAATTCTGATAGCGCAGCATATCGAGCAGCGGCACCTGGCACACCACGGCGCGAAACAGATCGGGACGCTGCGTGAACGCCGCTCCCATCAGCAACCCTCCATTCGAGCCGCCCTGAATCGCGAGATGATCCTTGTCCGTGTACTTCTCGGCAATCAGATATTCAGCGGCGGCGATGAAGTCATCAAACACGTTCTGCTTCTTGTCCAACATGCCCGCCCGATGCCAGTCCTCGCCAAATTCCGCGCCGCCGCGCAGGTTGGCCACAGCGAAAACTCCGCCATGCTCCAGCCACAGATAACGGCTTCCCCGGAAATCCGGCGTCAGGCTGATATTGAAACCTCCATAGCCGGTCAGCAGCGTTGGGTTTCTGCCGTTGAGGGCCAGGCCTTTCTTGTGGAAGACGAACATCGGGACTTTGACGCCGTCTTTCGACGTGTACCAAACCTGGTTTACTTCATAGGCCGACGGATCGATGCCAGGCGCGCTCACTTTGTCCCAAACTTCACTGCGCCGCGAAGGCAGATCGACCTGATACACCGTGGGCGGAATGGTAAAGGAGACGAAATCAAAGAAAGCTTCTTTGCGGTCCCAGCGCCCGCCGAGGCCCTGAGTCGAGCTTCCGGCGACTGCCCCAACTGTGCCGATCGCCGGTAAGGAAATTTCCTGGATGGGTTTGCCATCGATTTCAAACAGCATGAGCTGGGAGCTGGCATTCTTCTCGTATTGCGCAAACAGTTGGCCTCCGAAGACGGCCACGCCCTTCAACACCGCGTCACTCTGCGGAATGATTTCCTTCCAGTTCTCGCGTCTGGGATTGGAGGTATCGACTGCGAACACGCGAAATCGTGGCGCCTCTTCGTTGGTGGTAATGTACAGCTTTCCTTTGAAGATTTCGCCGCTGTAAAGAAATTCCTTGCCGCTGGTGAGCTCGACCGGCGGAGTTCCTGCCTTCAAATCCTGCAGGTACATCTCGCTTTTCGCCCAGCCTTCGAAGACCGTGATCAGCAGCCAGCGGTCGTCATCATCGGGCAGTGCAACTTGCGGAATGTCCTGCGGGTTGCGGCCTTCGCCGAAGATCAGCGGGTCTTTCGTGGGATCACTGCCAAGCACGTGATAGAAGATCTTGACGTGATAGACCTCTTCACCCGCCGGAACTTCGCCCTTCTTGGGATGCCGTGTGTAGTAGAAACCTGAGTTGTCTTTTTTCCAAGCAAGGCTGGCGAAGCGCGTGCGCTCGATCGTATCAGGCAGAATCTTGCCGCTGGCGGTCTCAATCACGCGCAGCGTGCTTTCCTCGGAACCGCTCGCCGACGTGCCGTAAGCCACGTACTTGCCATCGTCAGAGGGATACCACCAGTCGAGCGCGACCGTGCCGTCTGCGGCCAACTGGTTCACGTCCACCAGCGTGCGGTCTTTGCCGTGGATTCCTTCCCGCGCCAGGAGAACTGGCTGGTTCTGCGTTCCCTCGCGCCGCGTATAGAAGTAGTATTTGCCGCCGAGTTGTGGAGCACTGATCGTTCCGATCGAAGCCAGTTGTGTGAGCCGCTGATGAAGCTGCTCGCGTCCAGGCAGCGGATCGAGAATGCTGCGCGTGTAGGCCAGCTCCTCGCGAACGTACTCCTGGGTATCGGGACTACTCGCGTCTTCCAGCCAGCGGTAGGGATCAGCGATCTTGTGCCCGTGAATAGTCTCTTCCACCGCATCCACTTTCGCTTTGGGCGGAGCCGATGGCGCGGTCGTGCTGGTGGAAGAATCATCCGCAGCCCAGATCGCGCCAGCCAGCAAGAATAAGCAGAACACAAGAATTCCGTGCAAACGCAGACCTCCTTGCATAAATACCTCTCGGGAGTCAGAGACCTTAGCGTTAAGGTTAGCAAATTCAGCGATGGAAAGCTTCGCGGAGTTTTCACTCCGTCCTGCCGATGATATGATGGTTTCGACAACCGAAAGCGGCGCTTCGCGCCCCACTACTCCTCAGTAGCTCAATGGCAGAGCATCCGGCTGTTAACCGGAGGGTTGTAGGTTCGAGTCCTACCTGAGGAGCCATTCTTTT
>DASPSE010000243.1:0-7564 GCA_035624085.1 Terriglobales bacterium | reverse complement strand
CAGATCCCTTCGGAGTCTATGGAGAATACGCTGCTGGTTGGAGACTATCTGCTGGTGAATAAACTGCGCTACGGCGGCGGGAGCATCTGGGATCGCATCATGCCGTACCGTCCGGTGAAGCGCGGCGACATCGTAGTCTTTCATTATCCGGTGAATCCGAGTCAGCACTTCGTAAAACGCGTAATGGGCGTGCCCGGAGATCGTATACGCCTTAGCAACCGCATCCTCTACGTGAACGGCGTCGCCTTGAAGGAACCCTACGTGCGCCACAGCTCTCAGGTGCATGATGCCTATCGGGATGAGTTCCCGTATTTGAATGTTCCGGTTCCGGAAGTAACCACCAAATGGTGGATGCAAATGCACAAACTGGTCGAGGACGGCCAACTGATCGTCCCGGAAGGATATTACTTTGCGCTGGGTGACAATCGAGATGAGAGCTTGGACAGCCGTTACTGGGGCTTCGTCCCGAGGGAAAATATTATTGGAAGTCCTTGGCTGATTTACTGGTCGGTGCGGAATGTGCCGGAGGACCTGCCGGCCGCCGCCACGCCGGGTGATAAACTTTACCACTTCGCCTATGCGGTCACTCATTTGTTCCAGATCACGCGCTGGGACCGGACCTTTCGGCTGATTAATTAACCAAGCGTGAGACGCATCACTCACAGGAAGAACGTCAGTGGCTAAGAAAGAGACTTTACAAACCGAAAAGCCGCACGAAACCACCGTAGAATTTCTCGCCTCGCTGGCGGCGGTACTGGTGACTGGCCTGTTCATCATAACGTTTATTGTGCAGGCCTTTGAGATCCCCTCCAGTTCCATGGAAAATACCCTGCTTATTGGCGATCACGTGTTCGTGAACCGGGTGCAGTTCGCGCCTCGCACCCGCTGGGTCGGGCCAATCCTTCGCTATCGGGATATTCGCCGGCAGGACATCATAGTTTTTCTTCATCCTGCGGAGCCGGGCTTGTACGTTGTCAAGCGAATCATCGGCGCGCCCGGTGATCACATCCATTTGCGCGATGGCGTCGTATATCGCAACGGGGAAAGATTGAATGAACCCTACGTGATTCACCAGGCCAGCGGTGAAAATTACAATCCTTATCGCGATAATTTCCCGGCTGTGGCGCCTTCGGAGTTCAACAACGTGACTCCGGAGTGGCAGTCGACGATGAAGCAGTACATCCAGGGTGATGATCTCGTCGTCCCTCCGGATCACTACTTCGCCATGGGCGATAACCGCGACGTGAGCTACGACAGCCGTTACTGGGGGTTTATTCCGCGCGAGAACGTGATCGGCAGGCCGATGTTCATTTACTGGTCGTTTGAAACGCCACCTGACCAATATCTGCAAAAAGAGCTCAGCCAGCGGCTTGGATTTCTGGCCCGCGTGGTTATCCACTTCTTCGACGAAACACGCTGGCGGCGCACTCTCAGGATAGTGCGGTGAGATTTTTTCGTTCCAGACGCGGAGTGATAGTTTGCGGAGTTCTCCTGCTGACTCTGCTGTTTCTCGTCCGTCCCGGGGCAAACCGACTGCGAGCACGCATCGTTGGTGAAATCAGTCTCGCGCTGGGCCGGCCCGTAGATGTCGCCTCCGTTCGTGTGCGATTGCTCCCTCAGCCTGGCTTCGACCTGGAAAACTTTGTGGTGCATGACGATCCCGCCTTTAGCGCGGAGCCGATGTTGCGCGCGCAGCAAGTGACGGCATCGTTGCGTCTCACATCACTGATGCGTGGGCGATTGGAAATTGCGCGCCTCGATCTTACCGAACCAAGCCTCAACCTGGTGCGCGGTGTTGCAGGGCACTGGAATATCGAAAATCTGGTGGAAAGAGCGGAGAAAATCCCCGTTGCCCCCACCGCCAAGAGCAAGAGTGAAAGGCGTCCGGGATTTCCTTACATCGACAGTACCAGCGGGAGAATCAATTTCAAGCTGGGTCCGGAGAAGAAACCCTATGCGCTCACGGACGCAGATTTCTCCCTGTGGCAGGAATCGGAAAACACCTGGGGCATGCGGCTGAAAGCACAGCCAGTGCGCACAGATTTCAACCTCACGGATACCGGTGTCTTACAGGTGAGCGGAACCTGGCGAAGGGCAGCGAGTTTGCGTGAAACTCCTATGCAGTTCGCTCTCGAGTGGAAACGCGCGCAACTGGGGCAACTGACCAAACTTGTTTACCACAGTGACAAAGGCTGGAGAGGAGCAGTGGAGCTCTCAGCTACGCTCACAGGAGCCCCGGCGAACTTGAGCCTGACTGTGAACGCTTCTGCTGAAGACTTTCGCCGTTACGACGTGCTGGGCGGAGGCAAAATGCTCCTCGCGGCCCAGTGCAATGCCCGATACAGCTCTGTAGAGAACGCGCTGTCCGAAATTGGCTGCCGAGCGCCTGTAGGCGAAGGAGTGATTATCGTAAATGGCCGTGTGGCGGACCCACTGACAGTGCCGGCTTATGATCTTGTCGTAAGCGCTCAGGGCTTGCCGATCCAGTCTCTGGTTGAATTCGCACGCCATGCGAAAAAATGGGTACCAGGCGATTTGATTGCCACCGGCCAGGTGGATGCAGAGTTTCGCGCAAACCGGCCCGCAGGTGGGACTGCCGGATCGTGGGAGGGTACTGGCAGGACATCGGAATTACAGTTGAGATCAGCTCTCACCAACGCCGAGATCGCCCTGGATAGTGTCCCGATTGCAATATCCAGCACGAATACGAATTTGTCCGGGAAGTCACGCGCAGTTGGCGCCGGGACAACCGCCGGCGTTCAGTCCGGGCCTCAGGTTTACATCGGACCGTTCCGCGCTGCCCTCGGCAGGCCAAGTCCCGTCACGGTGCAAGGCCGGATCGGGCGGGAAGGATACGACTTTGAAATTCACGGCGAAACGCAAGTGCAACGGCTTTTTCAAGCCGCGCAGATAATCGGAATACCAGCGCCACAGCCCATCGCCGAAGGCTCAGCTAAAGTCGACCTGCAGCTTATCGGCGATTGGTCGGGGCTTGCGCCGCTCAGAGCGACAGGAAAGGCGCAACTCCACTCCGTCCGTGCTCAAGTGCCCGGTTTGAACGCCCCGCTGGACATCGTCTCTGCAAATCTTACCCTGACGCCCGAGCAGGTCAACGTGCAAAACCTTGCCGTCTCCGCGGCCGATACTTCATGGCGCGGTTCTCTGATAGCTGCGCGGCCTTGCACGATGACGATCACATGTGCGGTCCGTCTTGATCTTCATGCGAACGAGATCGCACTGGACCGTCTGAACCAGCTACTGAATCCTCGGGTTCGAAAGGAACCGTGGTATAGGATTCTCTCCTCTTCAGTCAGTTCAGGCGCTCCTTATTTCAGCGCGCTGACCGCCTCGGGAAAGCTGGCTGTGGATCGAGTCGTGATTGACAAGCTGGTAGCCAGACGTGTGACCACGAATCTCGAACTGAAAAATCGCGCGCTATGGCTCTCCGAACTCCGGGCGGACGTACTGGGTGGCCAGCATAAAGGGGAATGGAAAGCTGATTTCACAGCGAAGCCACCACAATATAGCGGCAGTGGCACTTTCCAAGGAGTCGTACTCGGCCAGCTCGCCGAGGCGATGAAGGACGACTGGATCGCAGGAACAGCTACGGCAAGCTACCGTGCAACCACTTCGGGTGTAACGGCGCAGGAGTTGTTCTCCTCCGCTACAGCCAGCTTGCAGATCAACGTATCCGCAGGCATGCTTCCCCACATCATGCTTACAGATGGCGCCGCGCCGTTACAGATGCGACACCTGACTGCTCATTTGGCATTGCGTGATGGGAAATTTGACATTCAAGCCGGCGAACTGGAAACCGCCACTGACGTCTTCCACCTCAGCGGCACCGCGTCCCTAACGCAGACATTGAATTTGAAGCTGACACGCGAGAGTGCGCCGGGGTTCAGCATCACCGGTACGCTCACTGAACCACACGTAGCGCAGGTAGCCACTCCCGAAACCAGGGCTGCCTTGAAGCCATGAGGTCGGTCAAGGTGCGTAACCCGCTCCCCGCAGCACTTTTCCCGGCCTGGCGCCCGTCATTTTTCCCTGGTCAATCACTGGAACTCCGTTGACCAAGACATAATCCATTCCCTGAGACAGTTGGTTGGGCT
The DNA here is from genome assembly GCA_035624085.1 of Terriglobales bacterium. GTDB lineage: Bacteria > Acidobacteriota > Terriglobia > Terriglobales > Acidobacteriaceae > JAFAGX01. Next base: position 3,452 of record DASPSE010000243.1, on the reverse strand, counting down.
TGTCGAAGGTTGCCAAATCGCGGATCGTCGCTGGATCGAAGATTACGATGTCCGCCCACATACCGGCCTTGACGACTCCACGATCCGTAAAACGCATGCGCTGCGCAGGCAGAGCAGAGAACTTGCGAATGGCGTCTTCAAGGGTAAGTTTTTTCTCTTCGCGAACGTACTTTCGAAGGATCCGAGGAAAAGTCCCGTAGGCGCGGGGATGAGGATGCTCCTGACCTAGAATTCCATCTGGAGACGTCCCCGAGGAATCGTTGTCAACGGACACCCAGGGCTGCTGGAGGACCAGCGCGACATCAGGCTCGGACATCCCAAAGACCGCGACATTGGTAAACGCCTTATCTTCGATCAAAAGATCGAACAACGCGTCCATCGGATCTTTGTTCCACATTCTTGCAATGTCCGCCAGCGTCTTGCCCTGCAAGGGCAGCAGCTGCGGGTTCTGCACGACGCCGATCAGGACGGACTCCGGCCCGGGAATTTCCTGCCATTCGTTATCCCACTCTTGCGATGGCGTCATCATGTCCTTGCGGATGCGGGCGCGGGTTGCAGGATCCTTCAAACGCTCGATCAGTTTGGCATCGCCGCCATCGTGGGCCCACGGTGGAATGAAAGCCGACAACGAATTGAACCAAGCGGTATAAGCGTAGGTATTGGCGCTGATGTCTGCACCCTCGGCTCGTGCCCGATTGATCTTCGCAACAACTTCGGGCATGCGGCCCCAGTTTTCTTTGCCCGCAACCTTGATGTGCCAAATTTCCACCGGAATGTGCGCCTCGCGTCCGATGCGGAGCGCTTCATCAATGGCCATAAGCACAGCATCGCTCTCGTTGCGCATGTGGGTCGCATAAATGCCGCTGAACTTCGAAGCCTCGCTCGCCAAGGCGATCAATTCTTCGGTCTTGGCGTAAGGAGCGGGCGCATATTCCAGTGAGGTCGAGACCCCAACCGCGCCGTCACGCATGGCTTGACGCACCAACTCTTTCATCTGTTCGAGCTGTTGGGGCGTGGGCTGTTTGTCGTCATCGCCCAACACCATACGGCGGACCTGGGTGGCGCCCACATAGCTCGCAAGATTAATTCCGATGCCTTGTTTCTCCAGCCGAGCGAAATATTGCCGCAGCGTCCGCCAATCCGGAGTGATGTGGTAGTGCTCGTAACCGCCGCGGTCCGATTGAATAATCGCGTCGTTGAGCGGCGCTGCTGAGTTGCCCTCGCCGGTCACTTCCGTCGTAATGCCCTGATAGATCTTCGAAGGCACGCGAGGGTCAACCAGAATCGTCAACTCAGACTGGCCGAGCATGTCGATGAATCCGGGCGCCACGACCTTGCCTTGGGCGTCGATGGTCCGCGTGCGCGGCGCTTCGCTGAGATTGCCGATAGCAGCGATCCTGCCGTCACGGATCCCGATGTCGCCCGAGTACCACGGGGAACCCGTGCCGTCGATAATGTGCCCGTTGGTGATCACAATGTCGAGGCGTTCACCCGAGGCAGCCAGGCTCAAAGAACAGAAAAACAGGAAAGCGACAATTGCGATAAGTCTGCAAGAGATATTCTTAGTTTTATCCATCGTACCCCTCAGTTCAACCGCCAGTCCGGGCAGAAACCGTGCCCGTCGCCCGTTCTCGCCAGTTCAAAGCCAGGCCGAGCAAAATCCATGTTGCCAGCGCCAGCCATTCGTACACGGTGAAGTGCCCCGGAACAACTGGGACAACTTTCATCAATACCATCAGAATGCAAAGCACAACTCCGAGCGCAGCGACGACGCGCTGGCTCGGCGCCGGTTGCACATGATAATAAGCCATACACGCAGCCAGCCATCCTAGCGCAGAAGCGACTGAGCCAACTTCGGTGACAGGCACCAGAATTGCGTCGCCCAGGAACATGCATGCGGCAGTGGCCATTCCAATGCAAATTACCGCGATCGCGGGCGTCTGATTCCGAGGATGTATCCGCGAAACGCTTCGATCCACCAAACCGCGGCGTCCCATAGCAAAGAACAACCGGCTGGCCGCAACAAAGTTCCCATTGAAAACTTTGAACAGCGAAAGTAAAGCTGCCGCAAGAATCACGCTCACGATCCAGCGCGAGCCGACCGCCCTTTCAAATGCAACCGCGGTCATAAATCTTTCGCCCGTAAGCTGTCTCCAGGGCGAAACGTAGCCCACTGCAGCGATCACAACCGTGTAGAAAAGAATCCCCACAACAATTGCCATCCAGATCGCCTTGAAAAATCCGCTGGCGCCGAACTCGCGGCTAGCCTCTTCGGCCCCCTTCACCACCGATTCATATCCTGTCATGAAATAGGGGACGATCTGCATGACCAACAAGACGGAAACGAATGCGCCGTGAGTAAACAGAGGCGGGAAATTGCGCGAGGAACCTTTACTAACTCCGAAACTCACAAAAATTACAAACAGCGCCAGTGTCCCAAATACGGTCCAGTTCTGAAACATAGCGCTGAGCCGGATGCCACGATAGTTCAGCAGGGTGATCAGGGCTGTCAGGCCGAGGCCGATGAGCAAATGCGGCAAGAACACCGGCTGGCCAGCAATGCGGTAAAGCTCGATCGAGTCCAGCGACGGAAAGATGTACCCGGCGATCTTGCCCACCGCCACAGCTTCCCAGGGACACACAATGAAGTAAGCCAACACCATCATCCAGCCGGTCGCAAAACTGACGAATTGCGGGAAGACTCTTGCCGTGTACGCCACTTCACCCGCGGCGTCGGGCATTTGCGCGACCAGCTTGCCGTAGACGTAACCGATGGGCAACAACAGCACGCCGCCGATGGCGAATCCTAGAATTGCGCCCAGCACGCCACCGCGCAGCAGCCAGTCGTCCATTACGACCAGCCAGCCGACACCCACCATGGTGCCCCAACCCAAGCTGAAGTAATCGACCACGCGCAGTTTGCGGGCGAGTTCGGTCATGAGTCAAAACGAATAAAGATCAAAACAAGCAGAGCAGCTCGAACAGCAGATTGGCAGCCAGCAGCGAAGTAATTTCTCCGTTGTCGTAGGGCGGCGACACTTCGACCAAATCGCATCCCACGAGATTCAGACCTTGCAAGCTGCGCACCAGATCGAGAATCTGCGCGCTGGACAATCCGCCGACCTGTGGCGTGCCGGTACCGGGCGCGAACGCGGGATCAACGACATCGATATCCAACGTAATGTACACCGGGCGGTTGCGGAATTTCTTGAGATGCCGTTTAACCAGTTCGACCCCGTCCCGATGAAACTCCTCGCAAGTAACGATCTGAATCTTGTGCTTTCGGGCAAAATCGAAGTCTGCCTCCGAGTACACTTGCCCGCGCAATCCAACCTGCAGGGCATAGCCCGTCGCAATCAGTCCTTCTTCCACCGCGTACTTCACCGGCGTGCCATGCGAGTGCGGACTTCCGAAATAACCACCCCAGGTGTCACCGTGTGCGTCAAGCTGAA
>DASPSE010000231.1:0-7617 GCA_035624085.1 Terriglobales bacterium | reverse complement strand
TCTGGCTACTGGCTTCTAGCTCCTAGCAAGCCCTGCGAAGCTGATGGTTGCAGCAGATCCCTCAACTCGTTGTCATTCCGAGTGGGCTTCAGCCCCGAGGAATCTGCTTTTCGCAAAAAAAGCGCGCAACAGAACGCATCTCCCGCTCGGCTCAAGCGCGCGAATTTCTTTTCGGCACGAGCCGACACGGAAGATTCTTAACCTAAGAAAAGATCTTTTGGAGGTTCCTGCGATTCTCAGACCTGAAGGTCTGAGCTACCGAACCCTTCGAGGAGCGCTGTCCCCGAATACAACCCCGTGGCCGAGGCGAATTAGCTTAACTTATTGATGCCGGACAAGCTACGAGAGATTCGGATAAAATGCCCGGCCAGCCACACTTTCCTCTCGTGTTTTATTCTTATACCACTCTCTCCGGATTGGCGCAAGGACATGTTGACTAACTTGAGTCACCCGGGCGTAATTGGCACGTTCCACGAGGGACAAGTGTGCTCGGCAGTCTTTCCGAGCAGGGTAGATAGCGCCCTTGATAGCTAGGATAAAATGACCGTTGAGGAAGCCATGGCCCAAATGACCCCGGAAGCTTCAGAAGTGCTGGCCAAAGCGATGCAGCTTAGCTCACGCGAGCGTGGGCTTCTTATTGACCGGTTGGTGGAGAGCCTGGATGACGAACCGGCAGACGCGGACGCTGAGGAAGTCTGGGCGGAGGAGATCAAGCGTAGAGTGGATGAGGTTCGCTCAGGCAAGGTGAAGATGATTCCGGGCGAGGAGGTCGAAAGGGAGATGGCCGCCCGTCTGCGCCGTGCCCGCAAGTAAACCCTATCAGTTCCATCCGGCGGCCCTTGAGGAATTCAGAGCTGCCGATGATTGGTACGCTGCGCGCAGTCTTGATGCAAGCGGCGACTTCCTTTCGTCCATCGCGGAGGCCCTCCGAAATATCTGTTCTTCTCCTCGCCGGTGGCCAGCCTATCTACACGGCACTCGCCGTTTTGTCCTGCAACATTTTCCCTTCTCTGTTGTCTATCTCGACGAGCAGGATGTAGTGCGGGTGGTCGCGGTCGCCCATGGCAAACGCCGGCCGGGATATTGGAGGGAAAGGCTGTAGCTTAGAGGCTTGTGGATTCCCGCAAGGACATGTTAACTAACTTGAGTCACCCGGTCGTAATTGGCACGCGGCGCCTTAAGCCGAGCGGGACGGATTTTCACCCAAAGCGTTGTAAACTGGGCGGCGAGAGATGTCTCTTTCGCTCAAGCCGTCCCACACCGCCGTCAAGGCGTACTACGAGACCTTGCACCAATTCGGCCAACTCTACATCGACCACGAGGGAGCCGTAAGCAGCGCCTTCCAAAACCTGCTGGCGAAGTGCGGTCAAAGATCCGAACCCAAGCTCACCCTCGTTCCCCAATACCGCATTGAACGCGCCAGAACTTCCGTCATCGTGGATGGCGCTCTTGTCGACCTCTACCACCTGCCGCACGGCTACTGGGAAGCTAAAGACGAAAAGGATGACCTCGCCAAAGAAGTCCAGCGCAAACTCGATAAAGGCTATCCACGCGACAACATCATTTTTCAGGCTCCCGAGCGCGCCATCCTCTATCAGGGCGGCGTGCGCATCCTCGACGAAAACATCTCCCGCCCGGAACCACTGGTTGAAGTCGTAAAAGCCTTCTTTGATTACAAGGCGCCTCACATTCAGGAGTGGGAAGAGGCGGTCCGTGATTTTTCCGAGCGAATTCCCGAGCTGGCCACGGCGGTAAAGAAGACGATTGACGAGGAGAAGAAACGCAACCCGTCTTTCGTCCGCAGCTTCGAGGATTTTTACGCGCTTTGCCGTCAGGCCGTCAACCCAAACCTCTCGGAAGAAGCGGTTGAACGGATGCTCGTCCAGCATCTCCTCACCGAGCGCATCTTCCGGAGGATCTTCAACAATCCCGATTTCACCCGCCGCAACGTGGTCGCGGCCGAAATCGAGAAAGTCATAGTTGAGCTGACCAAGCGCGCCTTCAATCGCGACGAATTCCTTAAGGGCCTCGACCGCTTCTACCGCGCTATCGAGCAAAGTGCCGAAAACACCACCGGTTACTCGGAAAAGCAGGCTTTCCTGAACAAGGTTTACGAGCGCTTTTTCCAAGGCTATTCGCCCAAAGAAGCCGACACCCACGGCATCGTCTATACGCCGTAGCCCATCGTCAACTTCATGGTTCGCAGCGTCGAAGAGATTCTGCACAAGGAATTTGGGCGCTCGCTCAGCGACAAAGGCGTCCAAATCCTCGATCCCTTCGTCGGCACCGGCAACTTCATCACGCGCATCATGCAGGAGATCAAAACCACCGACCTGCCCTACAAATACGCAAACGAGCTGCACTGCAACGAAGTCATGCTGCTGCCTTATTACATTGCCAGCATGAATATCGAGCACGCCTATTTCGACCGCACTGGCGAGTACAAGCCGTTTCCAGGGATTTGCTTAGTAGACACGTTTGACATGGCGGCCCACAAGATGTTCACGGAGCAAAATGCCCAACGCATCGAAGGACAACTGAAATGTCAGATTTTCGTAATAGTTGGAAACCCTCCGTACAACGCGTGGCAGGTGGATGAGAACGACAATAACAAGAACCGAAAGTATCAGGACCTTGATACCCGAGTCTCCGAAACATATGCAAAAGCATCCACGGCGACAAGTAAGATCGCGCTTTCGGATCCTTACGTTAAGGCCATTCGTTGGGCATCGGATCGAATTAAAGATGAGGGAGTAGTTGCATTCGTCACGAACAGCGGTTTCCTGGACGCACTGGCGGCAGATGGGATGAGAAAACATCTCTCCCGGGACTTCGACCAAATTTACATACTCGACCTAGGCGGAAACATACGCAAGAACCCTAAACTCTCCGGCACGACCCACAATGTATTTGGAATTCAGGTCGGGGTCAGCGTGAATCTTCTCGTCCGAAAAGCAGGTCCCAGCGAAGCGCGGCGGTGCGTGATAAGGTATGCGCGCCTTGAGGAATCTTGGAGGAAAGAACAGAAGTACGCCTATCTGGAAGACCGAGTTCGGACGGGTGGTATCGCTTGGCAACCAGTTTCCCCTGACGAGCAGAACAATTGGATTACGACCGGTCTCGCTCAGGATTTCAAAAAGCTGCCCAGCATCACCGAGATCTTTTCAATCGAAAGCAATGGCTTAAAAACAAAAACAAATCGGGACGACTGGGCCTACAACTTTGACCGGCCGACATTGGCCACGGATATCGGCGGCACAATCGAAGTCTACAACCAGGAGGTTTCACGCTGGGCAAGACGCGCAGACCAGGAAGCGAAAATCGACGACTTCGTGCTGAGGGATGAACACCAGATCAGCTGGTCGGAGACGTTGAAGAAGCATGTGGAGGCCGGTGATTACGTTATGTTCCATGAAGGTGAAATCCGGCGTGCCCTGTATAGGCCATACTGCACTGCATTCGTATACTTCGATCCCGTCCTGAATGAGCGGCGATATCGGCTGGACTCGATGTTCCCAGCGCGTGATTCGGATAATTGCGGCATCTGGTGCAAGGTCGGTTCTGACTGGCCGTTCTTCGCGCTGGCAACCGATTGCATTCCGGACATACTTCCCCAAGGTGGAAGCAGGCTGTTCCCCTTCTACACCTACGCCGAGGACGGCACTAACCGTCGCGAGAACATCACCGACTGGGCGCTCGAACAATTCCGCTCCCACTACGCCGACCCGTCCATCACCAAGTGGGACATCTTCCATTATGTCTACGCCGTCCTGCACGATCCTGAATACCGCCAGCGCTACGCCGCCAACCTCCGCCGTGAGCTGCCCCGCATCCCGTTTGTTTCAGGCTGTCATCCTGAGCGAAGTGAGCATCCGGCTTCGCCGGATGCTCGTGAGTCGAAGGACCCCGTGTCACCCGACACCCAGCAACGACCCAGAGAGGAATTCTCTGCACGAACTCCTTCCGAGAATTCCCCGCGACGCCGCTTGAAGTCGCAGGCAGACACGCGATCCTTCGACTCCGCCGCCCGAGTCGCAAGCGACTCGGGCCGCTCCGCTCAGGATGACAGGGACATTTTCAGGGCTTTCGTGGAAGCCGGCCAGCGCCTCGCCGAAATCCACGTCCACTACGAACAACAGCCCGAATACCCGCTCACGAAAACGGAAAAGGCCGGAGAAAAGCTCGACTACCGCGTCACCAAAATGAAGCTCAGCAAAGATAAGACCTCGCTGATCTATAACCAGTTCCTGACTCTCTCCGGAATCCCGCCTGAAACCTATGAATACCGTCTCGGCAACCGCTCAGCCCTGGAATGGGTGATCGATCAATATCAGGTTTCAACCGACAAACGCAGCGGCATCACCAATGACCCGAATCGCGCGGATGATCCGGAATATGCTCTGCGGCTGATCGGGCAGGTAATCACCGTTAGTCTCGAAACCGTCAAGATGGTGAAGTCGCTCCCGCCAATGGGGATTGCAACGACAGAGGAGGCGGCTGCCGCAGGGTCGCAGGCCGCGAATTAGGCGCTGCCGCCCGGCTGGCGTTGGTGGCGGCTGCGCCTTATCGGCGCGTGCGGCGGATGGACCGCTGGGACGCGGCCCTGAAGGGCCGCTCTGGCACCGGAAGGCGAAGGCTGCGGCGCGGGAAAAGCAGGTCCCTCGACTGTGCCGGATCATTCGCGGGCGAATGATCCGGCTTCGCTCGGGATGACAAAAGTTTTTTGGCGGACAGGAGTGTCCGCCACACATCAAAAGCAGATTCCTCCCTGTGGTCGGAATGACAAAAAGAGAAAATCGGAACAAAAGAAACGCCGCTCGGTGAGAGCGGCGTTAACTCAAGGATCAGTTTGGCTTAGCGGTGTCCGCCAACGTGCGAGCCTCCGCCGGAACTGTGGGATCCACTGCTGCCGCTGTGGGAGCTTCCGCTGTGGGAGCTTCCGTTGGATCCTGAGCTGCCGTGGGAGCCGCCGTAGGAGCCGGAGCTGCGTCCGCCATAGGAACCATAACCGCCATACCGGGACCCAAAATGCCCGTAGGAGCCGTAGCCGCCGTAGGAACGTGAGGAGTAGTTGTCACGACCCTCGTCAGAATAGGTGCGCTGCACGGGTCCGGATGGACGCGGGACACTGCGCGGCGAGCTGTTGGTCGGGGCCGAATTGCGGGCGCTCGTCGGGGGCCGCGGCACGTTTCGACCGGAAGCTTCGCTGTTTGCAGCGCGGTTGGATGAGCCGCTGTCAAAACTCTGCGGCGGCCGCGGGACGGATCGTCCAGCGGTCGCTGGCATGCGTGCAGCACTCGCGTTGCTTGTGGAGGCTCCGGCATTGCGTGGAGTCTCGTTTGCGCGCGCCGTCGAACTGCCCGGATTGTGAGCGGTATTTTCGCTGCTCTGCGAAAATGCCGAGCGAGCCGATGCTGCCGGCGGAGTCATGCGGCTGACTGTCGGCCGCGAGAATGCGGTTGACGACGGTCGAGCGGCAGTTTCGCCGGTTCGCCCGCCCAGCGTGGCTTGACGCGTCGGATTGGCTTCTACTCGGCCCAGAGAGGAAGCACTCTTCATCTGCTCTGCTGTGGGGTGCACTGAATTCCCACGAACCGGTAGGCCCTTCTCGAGTCCGTCGCGAGACATGGCCGTGACTGCGCCGGTTTTGCTGGCGAACCGCGGCATGCCGACACCGTTCCTTCCATAGAGCGCTGTCGTACCGCCATTGCGGAAATAAGTGTTGCTGATGTTGTTGATATTGGTGATCCGCGTATTGGTGATGTTCACGTTGCGGAAGTAGCCCGGTCCCACGTGATACCAGGGGAAGAAAGGCTCACCCCATCCCAGTGGGCACCAGCCGAATCCGCCGCCGAAGCCGACTCCGAAGCCCCAACCCCAGCCGAAGCCAAAGCCCCAGCGAGGACCACCCCACCAGGCCACCAGCGCGGGCGCATACCACGGACGCACCCAATACGGCCCGGGCGCCCAGCCCCAATATCCACCCCACGAGACCCAACGGCCATAGTGGAATGGTGCGAAGCCCCAAGGATAGTAATCGACCCAAGTCCAGCCCCAAGGATTTTCCCACATCCAGTTGCCGTAGCTGTAGGGAGCCCAATCGGGAGCGACCGAAGTCGGAACCCAGACTGGTCCGTAATCTGGAGTATCTTTCCAAGTTCCGTACTCGTCGAGATCGTCGGCGCCTACCGTTCCCGGTGCAACGTGGCGCGCAGAAACGGATTGATCCAGCCGCTTGTCGCGTACCTGGCACCAGTCGTCGAAACCGTCAGGACGGGGAGCGTTGCTGGCTTCATGCGTAAGCGAAGTGCCGTTGTTAAACTGCAGCTGTTCCCCTTCGTGAATCTTCACCGCAGGTCCTTGGCCGGTGGCTTCGCCTTCGCCTTTCCACACCGTGACCCTTGTCGTGTCTGAATTGGGATCAACGTCGAAGCGGTACTCTCCCGCTTTGGAGAGCGTGAAAGCCAGATTTGGAGTATCGACTTCCCAGGTTTCGCCGCTGTATAACTTGTGAGCGTGAACGTTCAACGTACCCTGGTGCAACGAGACCTGAATGACATCATTGTTGACATTGGTGAGAGTCAGGCTGGTCTCGGAGTTGATGCGCATATAACCGGTGCCGAAGTCCAACTCGGCGCGGGAATCCTTGTCGGCCCAGACGTTGTCGGAAATGGTGAGTGGGCGGTTCGCCTGCGCTTGTACCCAGTCATCGGTGCCGTGGGGCTGAACAGAAATCTGCCCCTGCATATAGTCCACGCGGGCAACGCGGCCGGGGGGATCGGGTGATTCAGCGGTTTCATCCGCTGCCCAAGCGGTAGAAGCAACCAGCATGAAAAGCACTATTAAGAAGCTTGCTTGAATTAAACGTCCAAAAGTTTTCATGGCCCGTTCTCCCTGGAACATAGCAACGTGCGCTAGGTTCCGAGGCCTGTCCGAATGCGACCGGCCCCCATGGACTACCTCCTGCCTACTGCTACCTTTATAAACCCGATTTCGGACCATGAGTTGCTAGCCGCTCAAAATCGGGGATCAGGCTCCTTTGCCGCTAAACCCCGGTCGTCTGAGTATATGCAGGCTCTCGGGGCGGAGACGTGGGCAGGCTCCCGCAAACGGCCCGAGGACGAAATGCAGGTCCCGCCTGCTCAGCAGGTTACGGACTTTTGCCCGTGCTTCCCTCAATAGCGTGACCGGGCCGTGCGAGGCTTTTCCAACCCCTCAAAGTAACACTTCCGAGGGACAAATCCGCTCTTCTGGGCCATTGGTGAACCTGTGCAAGCCCCATAAACTTTAGAGTGCACCGACAGTGTAGCTCCCACCAAGGACCTGCGGAAGCACATTTAAGGAGTGTGGTTTCATGGACAATAAACGTCACCGCGACCGAGTAAAAGCGGTGCTGCCAGTGCGAGTTTCCGCAAACGATAATTCCGGCAATTCATATTCTGAGCTGGTTCATACTCTTGATATTACCGAGTCGGGAGCGAGGCTGGGAGCGGTTCATCAGCCCCTGAAAGTTGGCAGCCTGATTACTCTGCAATACAAGCAGCACAAGGGTACGTTTCGTGTGGTTTGGACGGAGCCGGTTCCAGGCTCTACTGAGCACCACGTCGGGATAGAAGC
>DASPSE010000224.1:0-20471 GCA_035624085.1 Terriglobales bacterium | reverse complement strand
CGCGCGAGGCTTGCGTGAAGAAGCTGGTCAAGTACTGGTGCAGCAACGCAAGCTGGCCCCGTTCACTTCCATTCGCGATCTTGTCCATCGCGTGCCCGAATTGCGCAAGGATGAATTGAACACTTTGGCCGAGATCGGAGCGCTGAATTCAATTGGGAATTCACCACAGAGACACCGAGACACAGAGAAAAGCAACCAATCAATAAATCCCTCTGTGTCTCCGTGCCTCCGTGGTGGGTTTCCTCTCCATCGAAGAGACGCCCTCTGGCAAGTGGAACGCGCGGTTCGTCTCTCGGGTCCACTGCTGGATGACTTATCCGAGCCTGATACCCATTCGCCGCTGCGCCCCATGAACGCGGAAGAACGTCTCGTGGCAGACTTCCGCGGTACCGGGATGACGGTCGGGCCACATCCCATGGCGTATCACCGGGCTCGCATGGAAGCGATGGGCATTCGTAAGGCCAGCGAACTCAGCCAGATTCCCCATGGGCTGCATTTGCGAATTGGGGGATGCGTCATCGCCCGCCAGCGCCCCGGAACGGCGAAAGGTTTCGTTTTCTTAAGTCTGGAAGATGAAACCGGGGTGGCTAATGCGATCATCCATCCCGATTTGTTCCAGAAGAACCGGCTGCTGGTGAGTTCTGAACAATTTCTCCTGATCGATGGTATTCTCCAGAATCAAGACCATGTCATCTCGGTTAAGGCCGAACGTGTCTTGCCCTTAGACATCACTCGTGCCAAAACCACGTCGCACGATTTTTACTGATCCTCAACCTTCCCTCCTCTGTTGTGTTCCACAACACCTGCCCCAAAAATCTGCCCAGCACGTCCCAAATAGAGGAAATTTATGTTTCACAGACATTAATTTTTTGCTCAGATGTTCGCACATCCACAGGCACTCGGTTTATTATTAGTCAATACTCGTCACACAACTTGGGGACCCAAAATCAGGCAGTGGTCGCTGTGTTTTTCGAGTAATTCACAAAATTTGATGGACTGTGTCTGTAAGGAGTAAAGAAAAATGCCGAGAGCAAAGACTCCCCGCAACAACACTTCACTTAACAAACAGGTTATCTCCATGCCGGAGGTCACTGCTGCACCACAGATCCGCAAAAGCGCTGGATCAGGCGCCCCAACTCCCATTGACCTCGAGGTGCAGATTCGTCAACGGGCTTACGAACTGTACGAAGAACGCGGATGCGCGCCTGGCCAGGAAACGGAAGACTGGTTTCGTGCGGAGCGAGAAGTTCTTGCCCGCACCAATCATCAGCAGAGCGCATAACTTCAGCAACGGAGTTCCGCGCCTCTGAAATGCTTCCTGTGCGGTGAGCTCAGCTATACCGCAGGCGAGTTGGTACACGCCACGATCTGCTATTGCGGTCGTATGCTCGAAATTCTGTGCGGAAATCAGCTTTGCGGTTGCCTCGCAACAGGGTTTCTGAAAAAATACTTCAGAGCTCCCCATGTCGCAGATTGGCAGTTTTACCCTCCTGTTGGCGCTAGCGCTGAGCGGCTATTGTTTCCTTGCTGGGCTGCTGGCATTGATTCGGGAGGACCCGGGGTCAGCACGCTTGGGCGAAACGGCACGACGCGCCGGGATTGCCACGTTTGTCGTGGTCTTCCTCGCCGCGCTGGTGCTGGTCATTGCTGCCTTCCAGAACGATTTCTCGATCGCCTACATTTTCCATCACAGCAACCGCGATCTCCCCGCTCCTTATAAATTCGCTACACTTTGGTCGGGGCAGGAAGGCTCACTGCTGTTCTGGTCGCTGTTGCTGTCGGCCTACGGCCTGGTGCTGCGACTGCGCTACAAAACTGATACTCGTCTGTTCGCTTATGCTTCCGTCATCATTGCTGCGGTTCAGGTCTTCTTCCTGCTGCTTCTGAACTTCGCTGCTCATCCGTTTGCCGTCATGCAAGGCTCGTTGCCGGCCGACGGCAATGGACTGAATCCCTTGCTCCAGTACCCTGAGATGGTGATCCACCCACCAATGCTCTACCTGGGCTACGTTGGCTTCACTGTGCCTTTTGCATTCGCGCTCGCGGCGCTAATCATGCGCTACCCAGGCGAAAAGTGGATCCACATCACCCGACGCTGGACCATGGTGACCTGGGGTTTCCTGACCTGTGGCATCTTCCTCGGCGCACACTGGGCCTATTCCGTGCTGGGTTGGGGCGGTTATTGGGGATGGGATCCGGTGGAGAATGCCTCGCTGATGCCCTGGCTGACCGGCACTGCTTTTCTGCATTCGGTGATGATGCAGGAAAAACGCGGCATGCTGAAGACCTGGAACATGTGGCTGATCTTCTCGACCTTTATGCTTTCGATTTTCGGTACGTTCTTGACCCGCAGCGGAGTGGTCAGCTCGGTTCACGCCTTCGCGCAGTCTTCGATTGGCGACTGGTTTGTGGCTTTCCTGGCACTGATATTTGCAACCTGCGTTTTCTTTTACGTGAGGAACCGCGCTCATCTGCGGAGCGAGCATAAGCTGGAATCGCTGATCTCGCGCGAGTCCAGCTTCCTGTTTAACAATCTGCTTTTTGTGGTGGCTTGCTTCACGGTTCTGTGGGGAACACTGTTCCCCGTACTGTCGGAGTGGGTGCAGGGAAACAAAGTCACGGTCGGTCCGCCCTTTTTCAATCGCGTAAACATTCCGGTGGCGTTGTTGCTGCTCTTACTGACCGCAGTCGGTCCGCTGCTCGCCTGGCGGAGGACTTCCGTGGAAAGCCTGAAGCGCAACTTCCTGTGGCCGTCAGTGGGCGCGCTCGCGATTGGAGTGCTCCTGGTCGCGCTCGGTATGCGGCCGTGGAATGACTCATCGTACTTTTACTCGCTGATGACCATCATGCTTTCCGTCTTGGTGGCTCTGACTGTGATTTCCGAATTCGTTCGCGGAGGCCGCGTGATTGCCCGCCACACCGGCCAGAATCTGCTGGCTTCGATGGGACAACTCGCGCACCGTAACACTCGGCGCTACGGCGGCTACATCGTCCATTTCGGCGTAATCGTGATCATGATCGGCTTCGCCGGGGCAGCCTTCAACAAAGACAAAGAACAGGAAATGGGCTTTGGCGACCGGATGACCATCGGACCCTACACCCTGGTTTGCCAATCCTACACGCAAGACGACAACCCGAATTACAGCAGTGAGTGGGCAGTGATCAACGTCTGGAAAGGCGGCAAACAGATCGATACGCTCTATCCGGAGCGGCGCTTCTACAAGGCCAGCCAGCAAACTTCGACCATGCCGCGCGTTCGCTCGACGGCGCGGGAAGATCTCTATTTAGTGTACGAAGGTCTGAATCAGGACACCGGTCGCCCCATCATTAAGGCACACTTGAACCCACTTGTAATGTGGATATGGGTCGGCGTGTGGATCATGATTGCCGGGACGTTGCTGGCACTGGTTCCAAACGCTGTACCTGTGCGCGTGCCGGCGCCGGCTCGCATGCACGCTGAACCGGTAGGAGCAGGGGATTAGGAAGAACTATCTGGAATGTCATCCTGAGCGAGCGTTAGCTCACGAAGGATCTTACGTCAGGTGCCGAAAACCGTCGGCGATTGTGGGACTATGGGTCCTGTCGACGCCATCAAGGGGGTCGCTTCCGTAAGATCCTTCGCGGCTGAAGCCACTCAGGATGACATGGAATCAGAAGGTCAAGAGCTCTAACGTATGTTTGTTTTTTCTTTGAAAGCAATCTTGCCGCAGCGGGCTATGCAATTGGGATTCTTGTGCGTTGCTTTGCTGGGTCTGCTTGGTGCCGGAGACGATTCCGCTCGATTTAACGATCTCGGCCATCGTCTGATGTGCGCCTGCGGCTGCCGCCAAATTTTGCTGGAGTGCAACCACGTCGGCTGCGGCTACTCCGACCGCATGCGTGCTGAGCTGGTCGCGGCAGTGGACCGTGGTGACAACGACGATTTGACCTTGCAGTCATTTGTGCAGAAGTATGGCCCAACCGTTTTGGCCGCGCCCACCAAAACCGGATTTAATCGCGTAGCCTGGATCGCACCATACTTGGCCTTGCTTCTCGGAATTGGATTGGTCAGCTTCATCGTGCGCGCCTGGCGTTCGCGCCCACTGCTCAGGCCAGCCGATCTCCCCGCTGCCGTGCATGGTGCGGAGCTGGAGCGTTTCCGCGAACAGGCCAGGAGGGAGACGGAAGTATGACCCTTGCTCTCTTGGCCTGCATGCTGATCACATTCGGAGCTCTCGTTTACGTTTTCTATCTCCCGGGAAAGCTGTACCTGGGTCCACAAAAGACTCGCTTATCCTATTTGCGTGAGCGCCGCGAAGTGGTTTACGAGAACCTGCGTGATTTGAATTTTGAATATAAAGCCGGGAAATTTCCTGACTCTGACTATCAGGCTATGAAGACTTCTTTGGAAGAGGAAGCCGCCGCCGTGTTGGCTGAAATTGCACAGCTGGAAGAAGCCGCAAGCACGACATCCCAAAACAAAAAGGGAGTACGAGTTTGAGATTACCTCAGTCCATGTGGGGACGGGCGTCCTCGCAAGCCTGCCCTGAGCAAAGTCGAAGGGTCCAGGTCGAGCGCAAGCTCGACGGCCTCTTCGCGCCTGCAGGAATTGTTCTTGTGTTATTTCTCCCCTTCCTCGCCTGGTGTCAAACCCTGACCGGCACCGTCACCAACGCCACCACGAATAAGCCGGCCGCGGGCGACGATGTCGTTCTGCTCAGCCTTTCACAGGGTATGCAGGAATCCGGTCGCACCACTACCGATGCCACTGGCCACTTTACCCTCAAGCTCGATGACGCCAACAGTCCTCATCTGGTCCGCGCCATTCATCAAGGCGTGACCTATCACCGCATGGCGCCACCCGGAACAACTTCAGTGGAAGTGCAGGTATACGACGTGGCCAAGAAAGTTGCGGGCATCAATGTGACCGCTGACGTGATGCGGTTTCAGGCGCAGGGCAGCGAACTGCAGGGCATCCGTCTCTTTGCTGTCGATAACAAGTCCAACCCTCCGCGCACCCAGATGAACGATCAGAACTTTGAGTTCTACCTGCCCGATGGCGCGAATGTGGATCAAGCCATGGCGATGACCGCCGGTGGCCAGCCGATCAACTCCACCGCCGTTCCACAGAAAGAGAAGAACCGCTACGCCCTTATCTTTCCTTTGCGTCCCGGAGAAACTCAGTTCCAGGTTGTCTTCCACATGCCTTACAGCGGGCGGGCCAGCATCAATCCACGGGCACTGTACGGTGCGCAACACTTCGTGGTGATGCTTCCCAAAACCATGCAGTTCACTGCGGGCCAGGGCACGGCTTTTCAATCAATGCAGGATCCACGCCAAAGCGACGCTGTCGTGGAAGTCGCGTCCAACACGACTGTCGGCCAACCATTGGATTTCAGCATCGCAGGGACCGGCACATTGGCCGAGAACGAGGGGGAAAGCCAGGGTGGTGGCGAAGGCGCTCCCGCGGCTGGGCGCGATTCGCGTCCCGGCGGAGGCTTAGGGCCGCCGATCGACGCTCCCGACCCGCTGGAAAAATATCGCTGGTACATTCTGGGCGGCTTCGGAGTTGTGCTCACGGCGGGAGCGATCTACATCGTGGGGCGTTCTCGGACCGCTGCAGTTTCAGACTTTACGGCTCCGGACATCGAGCTTCCCAAAGCTGCTCATCCCGTCGCACCCAAGCCCGCCGACCGTTCCGCGCTGTTGCTCGACGCGCTAAAAGAGGAGATCTTTCAGCTTGAAGTGGAGCATAAACAGGGCCGCATCTCGCAGCAGGAATATGAAAAGGCCAAGGCTGCCCTCGACCAGACTTTGGAGCGGGCGGTGAAGCGAGGAACAATCAAAGCCGGCACCAGCACTCGGTGATCCGGCCGCTACTACTCGCAGAAGATTCGTACCTTCTTTCCGTCTCCTCGTTCCACGTTGATATCGGCGCTTCCCAGGATTTCGGCCCAATCTTTGTCCTCCTTTGAGCCTAGAACGGAAGCGTCGATTCCAAGTTCCGCCAACTTTTCGCTCACACGCAGCGGAAGCACCGCGAGCAAACTCTTACCGGTACGCGTGAACGAAAGCGGCATGCGAATGTTGATCTGATCCTGACCCGGCTTGTCCACCACGATCCGCAGAAAACGTGGCTTCTTGGCGGTGGTCGTTTCGGACGCTTCTTCCTGCGTTCCGCTGTTCGGGGCCTGGCCTGACGCCGCCAGCTTTTCAAGAATTCTCTCCGCGTCGCTAGCCGAGATTTTTCCCTCGGCTAACATTTCCAACACCTTTTTTGTTTCCTCAGACATGGCTTATTCCTCCTGTAGATTTGTGTTACACAAGTCGTTCCAGCGCTTCTTCGACACTGAGCTCCCCTCGAGATAACTGCTCCAGCACATAGAGATTCGGCGACGGCGCTTGGAAACTCTTGTCCAGAGCTGCCGAGATGGCATTCAGCCGGTTCTTGACCGTCGGATAGCTGATTCCGAAAAGGCTCTCCATCTTCTTGATCGAGCCATGGTGACGCACGAAGGCGATCACGAACGCCTGGTCATCGACATTGAGCTTTCCCAGCGGAGATACCTCGAAGTCTCCCTCGACTGCCAGATTGCAGGACGGACAGGTCATGCGGGCGATCTTCAGGGCCTCGTTGCAGTCCGGGCAAACTGATTTGGATACGTCCATAGGTATCAATTTACGTGTTAATATTGACGTATGTGGTTAATTAAGTCAATCTATACATTGATTTAATTAATTATTTATGCTGTATGATGTGTATAAATTACATTCCCTGATTTTGCCATGAATCGGCAGCTTAGGTGTACCATCTAATCCATCGAGAGCTACTTATGGGAAACACATTTAAGACCGCGTTCTTTCTGACGCTATTGACGCTTTTGCTCCTGTTCATCGGCCGTGCCTTTGGCGGTCA
Organism: Terriglobales bacterium; assembly: GCA_035624085.1. Taxonomy (GTDB): domain Bacteria; phylum Acidobacteriota; class Terriglobia; order Terriglobales; family Acidobacteriaceae; genus JAFAGX01. Next base: position 13,576 of record DASPSE010000224.1, on the reverse strand, counting down.
GAACGGCATGATCCTGGCGCTCGTGTTCGCTGCGATCATGAACTTCGTTTCGTACTTCTATTCGGACAAGATTGCGCTGGCGATGTATCGCGCCCAGCCGGTCTCGCGCGAGGAGTTACCGCGCGTGTACCAGGTTGTAGAGCGCCTCACGCAGAAAATCGGCATTCCTATGCCGAAGATTTACGTGATCCCCACCGATTCGCCGAACGCTTTTGCTACAGGCAGGAATCCCAGCCACGCTTCTGTCGCAGTGACCCAAGGCATTTTGAACCTGCTGAACGACGAGGAACTGGAAGGCGTGCTTGCCCACGAGTTGGGCCATGTGAATAACCGCGACATCCTGATCAGTTCGGTCGCTGCAACAGTCGCTGGTGCGATCACCATGCTCGCCAGCATGGGACGCTGGGCCATGATTTTCGGCGGCTGGGGCGGTCGCGACGAGCGTGATCGAGGCGGAGGGTTGGCAGCGCTGTTTATGTTAATCCTGGCGCCAATCGCCGCCACTCTGATTCAGCTTGCCGTCTCCCGCTCCCGCGAATACCAGGCCGACGCCAGCGGAGCCCACTACACCGGCAATCCCTATGCCTTGGCCAGTGCTTTGGCCAAGCTGGACGCTTACTCGCGCCGCTTGCCCATGCAGGCGACACCATCTACGGCGCACCTGTTCATCATCCAGCCCTTGTTGGGAGGGATGAGCTTCGGAAACCTGTTTTCGACGCACCCGCCCATCGCCAAGCGCATCGAGCGCCTGACCGGAAGGCCGGCGGAATTCATGCAGTAAGCTGTCGGCCTTCGTTCCTGTGACCCGGGCAAATGAGTGTAAATCGCCTGCTCTCGCCAATTGACTTCGGGCTTGCGTAATCACGGATCTAGCCTGGATTGTCCTTGCTGTGCTTGCGGAGAAGGTTTCTTAACGGTTGGATCTCCCTTGACCAGATCCAATTAAGAATGTGCAGGACCTTTCGCGTTGACCGGAGTCGCGGCAGCTCGCTCTCCATGTCACGGCCCGGAGCCGAAAGGCTCTTGATTAGCCGACCGCTTGTTGCTACCTTGTTGGCCCGCGTGGGGGGGCCTGACGAGCTCAGTCAGCCAGATAGTGCAGAACCGCTCGACTCCACCCAACATCGAATTGCGACTACGAACTAGGTGGTTCGGAGCATTCAGGAGGAGGACGCCTATGACCCGGACGAAGCTAGCGATTTTCAGCAGAATGTTGGCGGATGCGCAATCGGGCGCATCACGATCGGGATCACGTCTTTCGCGCACCCAATCTTCGCATTTTGGGTTCTCTCGCGGCGGGTGGGCTGCAATGGCGCACTGGCGGTTCCTGCTGCTGGTGTTTTGCCTGATCACCTGCCTGCGAGGGCTCGCCTCCGCCCAAGTCCTGGAAACCTGGACGAATTCCAATGGTCAAGGTAATGGCCTTTGGAGCAACGGCAACAACTGGAGCCCGCCGACCAAACCAGGCGGTCCCAATGGAAACTACAATGTAACGATTCCGTGTTGTACCGTCGAATCGGCGAGCGGGCCAATCATGGACGTTAGCGCCAGCATTGTTAACTTGACAATCCAGGCTGATGCGAGCCTGAGTATCACCAACCGCAGCACACTCACTATTACGGGCACAACCATCAGCAACAATGGCCTGCTAACCATTGCAATCTTCACTGGTTATGCAAAAGGCGGCACGATCACTATCGAAAATACTGTGACCCTTTCAGGCACCGGCTCAGTCTCCCTCAACTCGTTCGGTCCGCTCTCCGCGATTAACGGATCGGGGACGCTCATCAACCAGCAGACGATCAATGGCACGGCTGGGGGGGCGATTTACGTGGCTTTACAGAATGTAGGTCCGAGTGGGCTGATTACGGGCGGGCCGTCGACGCACCCACTCTGGCTCTACGGGTCGGTGACGAATTCCGGAAAGATCTTAGGCCAAGGTTTCACAACGGTAGCATTCTACAAAAACACGGTTCAGAACGCGGAAGGCACCATTGACGGGGGAGGGGGTGGCGGACAAGTCCTGCTGTACGGCTGCAAAGTTATTGGAGGCACGATCGGATCGGCGTCTGCCGTTGCGTCTACGTCCACGTCCTCTGCGCCCACTCTCAATGGCGTGACCATCGCCCCCACTGGCATCTACTCCGTCACCAGCACCTCCACTCTCATAAGCGCGACCACTCTCGAAGGAACCATCGCCAACGATGGGCAGATCAGGGTGACCGGAGCTGAGCTTCAGCTGGATGCCACGCTCTATATCTCAGGCTCAGTGACGCTGTCGGGCACCGGGCAGATAGCCATGTCAGGTGCGAACGCGTCAATCGAAGGCCAGGACCTCAGTGCGACCCTCACGAACGCCTATCCGCACGTCATCAACGGAGGTACGATTACGGGGCTCTCCACCTTGACCAACGTGAGCACAATCTCAAATGCCACAATGATTTCGAATATAGATAAATTGGTGAACACAGGTGCGACGCTCGAGGACATAGCAAACATATCCGGAGTCTACGTAGACGACGGCACAATCGAAGCCCCCGTCAACCCTGGCACGACCGTCACCAACAGCACCTTCTCCGGCGTCACTTTTACCGGTGGCACCCAGGGAGTGGTGTACCCGATTAGTGCCACCCTGAACGGGGTGGAAGCCGTCAACACGGTCGAGACCAATTTCGTGGTTAACGGCAACAGCATGCTCACTCTGAAGGGTCCGACGGTCGCAGGTGCGGGAGGCGAAGTCGACCTCAATGGATTGCTGCCCTCGGCCCCCGCCACTGTGGTGGTCGAAGGGGCCGCCAGCGTGACCGGTACGGGAGAGTGGGTCACTTCGCTCGCTCCCTACAACTACACCGTCGGCGCAGCCGGGACAAAAAACTCGCTCACCATTAACTTACCCATGGTCTCCACGGAAGGATGGAACCTGGGCGATGGCACCTTCCCGATCACCTTCGGGGCGACCAACATCCTGACCAGCGGCGGCGACCCGCTCATCATCAACGTTGGCACTAACAGCTTCACAAATCTGGGCACGATGGCTAACACCAGCCCCGGCAGCCTCGTTGAGATCCTGGGAAATTTCACCAACTTCAACAGCACGACCAATACCCTGACGCGCGGCAACTACATGCTCGGTGGCCCCCTCCAGTTCAACAACGCCAACCTCGTCAACAACTCTGCGAACCTGACCCTTGACAACGACGGGCAGATCGAAAACCAGAGCGCCGGCAATGGCCTGGCGAACTTCAACAACAACACCGCGACGGGAACGTTTGAGCTGTCGGGCGGGCAGAGTTTTGAAACGGGCGGGACGTTCAACAACGAAGGCACGTCCATTATCTCGGCAGGCAGCGACTTCACCGTAGGCGGCACCAGTACGAACTACAACCAAAGCGGAACGACCGCGATCACTACGGTAGACGGGACATTAATCGTTCCTGCGGGCGGCCTGACCAGCATCACTGGCGGTGCCCTGCACGCTTCCGGCCAATTTCAGGGCAACGTTTCGGTGGGCAATACGGCCGGGGGGGCGGCAGCCACGTTAATTGTCGGAGATAGCAGGAAGTCGTCCGCTTTGGTAACGATGTTAAACAACTACACGCAGCTCGCCACCGGCGTCATGGACGCGCAGATCGGCGGCACAACCGCAGGCACGCAATACAGCCAGCTCAGTGTGACGGGGGATGTGACGCTCGGCGGCACTTTGAACGTCGTGCTGACCAACAAATTCAAACCGGTGTCGGGAGACCAGTTCACCATTATCAATGCGCCATCCGGCGTCACGGGCACGTTCGCAACCGTGAACCTCCCACCGAAGTTCCAAGTAGTATACAACCCGACCAATGTCGAACTGGAAGTGCAGTAACTCAACGATGGGGACAGTGCATCTGAGGAGTTGGTCGGAATCCGACCGGGCTATAGCATCACGGCTTACTTCCGGGGCGGGGTCAGGATAACCAGCGCTGGGATCACGTACCAAACACTCTAGTCCCTCAGTTGTTGAAAAATCCCGACATTGTTATGGAATCATTACACTCGCTGACTGCGTTCCGTTTACCTTCCACGACCCAGCCCCTAAACGCTGCTCCTAATTGCCGCCACACGGAGTCACCTCCGTAATCCGCCTGCCGCCCATCCCGCATAGTAGAATCGCCTTAATGCCTCCTGAAACTGCCAGCGCCGTCGCGCAACGCGCAGCTCAACTCGAGAATGCTGTGCGCGAGATCATCCGGGGCAAGGATGACATCATCCGGCTCGCGTTGGTTTCGCTGCTGGCTCGCGGACACCTCCTGATTGAAGGTGTTCCCGGCGTGGGCAAGACAACTCTCGGCCAGGCGTTGGCGCGAGCGCTCGACTGCAACTTTCAACGCGTGCAGTTCACCAGCGACATGCTGCCCTCCGACGTCCTGGGAATTTCCATTTACTCCGCCATCGAGCAGCAGTTTGAGTTCAAGCGCGGACCGGTTTTTACCAACGTCCTGCTGGCTGATGAGATCAACCGCACTACTCCAAAAACACAATCTGCCCTGCTTGAAGCCATGAATGAAGGCCAGGTTACGATGGACGCCCACTCTTACTCGCTGCCGCAACCATTTCTGGTGATCGCGACGCAGAATCCGGTCGAACATCACGGGACCTATCCTCTGCCCGAGTCGCAGCTTGACCGCTTTCTGATCCGCGCTCGCATGGGGTATCCCGACAGCGACGCCGAGCGCGAGATTTTGCGCTCCGAAGCCGGTAGCGCCAGATTGGAAACCATGCGAGCAGTGCTCTCCGGGTCCGATGTGCTCGATTTGCAACAGGCAGTGACTCGAGTACGAGTGGACGAGTCACTGGTCGAATATGCGCTGACGATTGTCAGGAAAACGCGAGAGTCGGAGAATCTTTCTCTCGGCGTTTCTCCGCGAGGCTCCCAGATGCTCTACCGCGCCGCGCAGGCCATGGCGTTTCTCTCCGGCCGTAATTTCTGCACGCCCGAGGATTTCAAGCCGCTCGTGGTTCCAGTATTTGCCCACCGAGTGGTGGTGAACGGCACCTACGCTTCCACGCTGAAAAAGTCAGAGCAGGCGGAACTTGTTATTACCGAAATCGTCGAGAGCACGCCGGTGCCGGTGTAGAAAACCGGTTCTCAGTTGTCGGGTGAGCACTTTGACCAACCTAGAGCATTTCTCGCGTTGCTGTAGAGTGCTAGTTGTTGATCGGGAAGGGCACGACTTCAGTCGTGCCGCAAACGGCCACAAAGACTTGGCGGCTTCAGCCGCTGAGGTTACGCACCCTACACCATCAAGAGAAATGCTCGAGAGGACGCCGGTTCACGACATAATTCGCGCAGTGCTGGGAGATCGCGATGCAGCTCACCGGTGCCGGGCGCTTGTGACCTCGTCGAACAGTTCCGGCAAGCGAGCGGCATCCTCAGGCGAGTCGCCGAAGCGGGCACGTTCATAGTGTTCCGTCAGTCGCGAGATCGGCTCGCGGACGGCTTCGTTCGAGATGGATCGCACAAATTCCGTAGGCGTTTGGACAGGCGATTTGCGCAGGCCGCGTTTGGCCAGCGCTCGAAGCGTACGCTCGTACCAGATTGTCGCCGCTGCTCGCGGAGATTTCTCAGGTTGGGCCGCCAATCGCCATCGCGAAACAGCTTTCCACAACCGTCGTGCATTCGCAACCAGGATGAGCAACACCGCCGCGCAGACTCCTCGCGCAGTCCAACTCAGCGGCGCATCCGCCACGGTCTGCTGGGAACGCCGAGCGGCATCCAGCAAAGCTTGATATTGGCGCCGTCCCCAATCCTGGGTGCGGCGCAGCGCATCGATAGCGTTTCGCGTGGCCTGTTGGCCGAGAGTATGTTGATGGCTGACATCGTAGTTGATGACCCACTCCCGCCAGAAGGAAGCCATCGCATCGACGTACAACATTGCGCGGCGCCAGCCGGTGCGAGTTTGCAGAGGAGCGGCAGGAGTGGGATCGAAACTGATCCAGCCATAGCCGGGGAAGAAAGCTTCCACCCACGAATGCGCGTTGCTGGCCCGAACAAGATATTGTGAAGTGACGTCATTGAACTCACCGGTGCGGAAACCGTTTACCACCCGCGACGGAATCCCAAGACTGCGAAGCATGATCGCCATGGACGAAGCGAAGTATTCGCAGTGTCCCTGCTTGCGCTCGAAAAGAAAATTGGCCAGTGGGTCGCGCTGCAAAGTGTGAGGAAGCTGCAGCGTGTAGGTGAAGTGGGTGCGCAAATAGCTTTCGATGGCAGCCGCTTTGTCGTAGTTATTGCTTTCAGAAGCCGTGATCTGTTCCGCCAGGCGTGAGATGCGAGGATCGAGGGAGCCTGGAGTTTGCAGATCATTCAACAGAACTTCAGCAGGATAGTCTTGCGAGGCCGCGCGCAGTTGAGCGGGACCGGGCTGGGCAATGTTCGAGATGGCATCGTAGCTGTTGATCGGATGTTCGGGATCGGGATCGAAGACCGCTCCGCCGCCGTCCATCGAGACCACACGATAGTTGCCCTCCAGGCTCAGTGGGGTCGGCGCCAGGAAAAACACGCTGCTGGCGATCGGTTCCATCAAGACACGGTAGTGAATGACGCTGGGCGGCGATGTCAGTTCTTCTCCGGGCGTTGCCAATATGAAGCGCCCGCCCAGGCGACGCACAAAATGTTGCTCATGGGGATTTGACCAGGTGGTGCCGTTGAACAGGTTTAGAGTCACCCCACGCCATTTCAAGTCGAAGGCGCCGCGCTGGTCCCCATCGATTTCAATGTGCATCACCAGTGAGCCGGACTGCTGGATCTCGCCAATTTGGCCGAGCTGGACATGGTCGCTGAAGCCGGTGGCGATGCCGCCGCTGGCAGCATATGCGCTCAAGTAACTGCTGGAAAGGCGCGGCAGGACGAAGAAAATCACCGCGCCGGTCAAGAGCATGAAGAATACAAATCCTGGCGCGGCCGCAGCCAGCCAGAAACCCATTTGCCGCGATACTCGCGAGTCAGTTGGAGGTCTGGCACGGATGGTGGCGCGAGCCGACGCACTCCGCATTTCCATCAGGATGAACGTAACTACACCCACCAGCATGAAACCCGCGAATGCAAACAGGAATGTGCTGTCAACGGTGAGCACCGAGGCGGCAAGCAGCATCAGAAACGACAGTACAGCCAGAAAGTAATAATCGCGATCACGCCTTGCCGAAAAGAGCCTCACCACCATGACGAAAAGCACCAGGTGAACCGTGGAGTTGAGAAACGTGCCCGAGATTACGAAATAGTCGACAAGATAAAAAAGCACGTAAGCCACGGTCAGCGGTGTAGTCCAGCGCTCGGGAATCAACACTGTCCGGCGTGTGACCAGGGCGTATCCGCGGAAGAGAAGCGCGGCAGATACAAGCAGAACGGTAGGTATGTCGAGTCCTCCGGTCGAGGCCAGCGTCCCGAATCCCACGAACACCAGAAGATACAGTCCAACTTCGAAATAGCGGTCAATCGCGAGCGAGAGCCGAGTCGCAGACTGCGTACCGGAGTTCGAAGACATGTTCCCCCTATTGTTGGCGATTCCGGCGCAGAAGGGAAGACTACGGAAGCTGGAAAGGCAGGAGTCAGAGGGTCAGTGGTCAGGAGTCAGTGAGCAGTAAGGATCATTGTTGACTCCCGACTCCAGACTACTGGCTACTGCTAGAATCGATCTGTCAGGCATCGGTCCCGCGCGACGCATTCCCGCCAACCCCGCCAGGTCCGGAAGGAAGCAACGGTAACGGGCTCTTGCGTGTGCAGTGGGTGCCCGGTGCCTGGCTTATTTGGCTTCTGCAGGCGTATCTGCAGTGTTTTCCCAATTTCCCCGCGGTGAAAGGTTTTTTCGCGGAGTCTTCGTTGACCCCGAAGCCCATGAGCCTAGAATTTTCACTGGGGTGTTTGCGTATATTTGCAATCTGCCCGCCGCAAACCCAATATTCCTGAACTCCGCGGGTTGTTACTGCGTATTTGGAACCAGAGCCTTGTTTGCTCCGAGGAGGAGACATGAAACAACGCTCCAGCCTTTGGCAGACCAGCGGATATCTACTCGCCTATGCCGGAATCTACGTGGTTACGCTATGGTGTCTACATCACTTTGAGCATTCCGACTTATCCGATCCCCTGCTGGTTCTCGTGGTCGTCGGTATTTGTTTTTCCGGGCTGGCCTGGTGGTTCACCGGCCACGTGAATCCCCTCCCCTTTACCATTCGCAGGCCGGGGCGTGAGACGGCGTTCCTGGCGTGCTACCTCATCGGAGCCGCTGCATTTATCGCATGGGGATTCAACGCGATCGAGACTGGCGTTCCTTCCGAACCTCTAAGATCGGTCGTACTGCTAGCTGCGAAGCTGGCAGTTTTCGTACTCCTCCCGCTGGCCTTATTCCACCAGTTGTGGGGCTACAGCTTCCGTGAGTTCCTTGTCATAGGTCCCGAGCTGTTGCAGCACTGGAAGCCAGCGTTGTGGATGTCGCTTGTGCTGATTATGTTTCAGCTCGCGTTCGGACGCGGGCTTTCGGAGATCCGTCACTCAGGAGTGCCGATGTGGGGCCTGATCATGGGAATTCCTGCCTGCTACATCTGGTTGCTGGTCGAGGTGGGATTAGTAGAGGAGTTCTTCACGCGCAGTCTTCTGCAATCGCGGCTTTCGGCATGGCTGCATTCGGAAGCAGGCGGGATTGTGCTGGCTTCGCTGCTATTCGGGCTCGCGCATGCGCCCGGCCTTTACTACCGCACCGGCAAAACGCTTGAGGCTGTCGGACCCCATCCGTCGTGGCTCATGGCGATCGGCTATTCCGTCGTGGTTGTTTCGGTGCCTGGCCTCTTTATGGGCGTGCTGTGGTCAAGAACCAGGAATCTCTTGCTGCTAATGACGGTTCATGCGGCTGGCGACCTGGTACCACAGTTAGCGCCAATGTTGAAGACTTGGCTGTAGTCGAATCGCGCGTGCTGAGCACCACGAAGCGCAAGTCTTTGACTCCGGAAGCCCAACAGCCTAGAATTTTTACAGGGGTGTTTGCAGATATTGAATTCCACAGGCCGCGAACCCGGCAAACCCCACAAGGAGGATTTTCTATGGGTGGCAAATTGGGTTTGCCCGAAATCCTGGTAATTCTGGCGATCGCGCTGCTGATCTTTGGTCCCAGCAAACTGGCCGATCTGGGCAAGGGTCTGGGCGAAGGCATCAGGAACTTCAAGTCAGCGATGAACAAAGGGGACCAGGGCGAGAACAAGGACAAGAAATCCTAAACTCCTGAGAAACTCTGCCCCGCTATACCCTCCCGTGTTCGCGCAGCATTCGCCACACCAGCGCCAACGGCAATCCCACGACATTGAAATAGTCTCCTTCGATGCGCGAAATCCAGCGTGAAGCTATGCCTTGAATCGCATAGGCGCCGGCCTTGTCCATCGGTTCCTCGGTTGCAATGTAGGAGCAAATATCCTCTTCGCTAAGAGTGTCCATGGTGACCAGCGTGGTCTCGGAGCGAACGTCTTGAAAACAAGTTCCCAGTTTCTGGTTCCCAGCTTCCAGTTGCAGCGAGCCTGCCAGACATACTGCGGTGATCACAATGTGCGAACGGCCCGAGAGCAAACGCAGCATCCGAGCGGCGTCACCCTGATCGCCCGGCTTGCCCAGGATTTGCTTTTCAACGACAACAACTGTGTCGGCGCCCAGAATTGTATCTTGCGGCCTCTGTTGAAACACAGCCATGGCTTTTTCCTTCGCCATGCGCTCTGCGAAAGCACGGGGCGCTTCGCCTGGGTAAGGAACTTCTGGAATATCGGTGGGATGCACCGCGAATGCGATCCCGGCATTGCGCAGAAGGTCCTGGCGGCGCGGCGAAGCCGAGGCAAGAACCAACACTTACCGGCTCCCCACCGTGCCGCGGACCGAATCGATTAGTTGGGCCGAGTCGTAGCCCACGCCATCCTTGAAGACGATCTCCACGTTCTCGATGTCCTCGATCTTTTGGGAAGGATCGCCTTTTATCACGATCAGGTCAGCCTGCTTTCCCGCCGCGATGGTCCCGATGTGATCGAGCTCTCCCAGAAACTGGGCGCCGTTCGCAGTGGCGATGTGAATGGCTTCGATGGGTGTGAAACCAGCTTCCACCAACAGCTCCACTTCGCGCTGGTCGCCGAATCCGGCGATTACTCCACCCATGCCAGTCGGATCCAACCCTGCCAACAGCAGGCCGCCAGCTTTGGCGAAGGCATATTCGAACTCCATCTCTTTCTTGAAGGCCGCCGCCCAGGGCGAGGTCTCGGTCCCATACATCTGTTTGAGGCGGCTTGTATCACTGGAGCGTACTTTGTTGTTGAGCAGCGTGGTGCGCGCATCGGGCGCCAGGGCGTCGAGCGTGCGCTGCTGGATGGTTGGTCGTCCAGCAAAGCTGCCCATCTCGAACACTGGAAGCGTGGAAGTTACGGCAACATGTTTCTGCACTAAGTACGAGATCATGTCATGCAGCGGCCCGGAATTCACATCGAGACTGGCGATGAACGCCGGGTCTTGGGGCGTGGTTTTGCACTCGTCGGGTTTTTTCCAGGGAAAGAATTCGGTGTCCACAAGCAAGCCGTGTTCCAGGTCATCGATGCCGAGATCGGCAGCTTCACGAAAGCCGATTGAGCACAGATGCCCGGTCACCTTGGCTCCTCGTTTATGCGCAGCGCTGATCGCGGCGGAAAGCTCTGCCGGCGTGATGAACATGTAGGCCTTGAAATTATCTACGCCTTCGTCCAGCCAGTAATTGACGGTTTTCGTGGCGTCTTCGGGTCCAGTGAGCTGGTGCATTTGCAGCGCCCACGATCCAGCTCCTTCAAGATAAGGTCCGGTCACGTGGATTTCGGGGCCCGGCATTTCCCCGGCCTCGATCTTCTTCTTAATCTCCAAGTCGGTGTAGGGTTCGAGCGAGCCGGTCGTGCGAATCGTCGTGACGCCACCGGCAAGATATAGTCGAGGAAAGCTGAAGCCCATTTCTGCAAAAATCGCGCCTCCAACCGGATAGAACATGTGGTCGTGCATCCCGACAAGGCCGGGGATCACGGTGTAGCCGTGCAGATCGAGGACTTGTGCGTCTTTGGGGATGTTGGCTGATCCTGCTGCCGTGATCGATTCGATTTTGCCCTTGGAGAGAATCACAGTCCGATCGTCGAGCGCAGGAGCGGCCGTGCCGTCGACCACGCGCACGTGAGTCAGCGCCACGACGGGAGCATTCACTTTGACGAATGGCTGCACCTGCGGCGATAGAGATTGCGCGGAGGCGAGGGAAGCAATCAGAAAAATAATTGCGGCGAGTTTGCGCACGTTTCTCTCCAGCCAGGATGTCGATAAGGATTCTACCGGAAGGGTTGCGCGATTGCCGAAGGCGCATCGGGATAGTCTACGCCTTGTTCAATTCCTTCTTCTTGGGCTTGCAAGTTAATCATTCTTTGCGGCCTTTGCGAAGTCCTCGGCGACCTTTGCGGTAAAAGCTTTTGATGAAGTACGCCCGTGCCAAAGAGTCGCTGCTTCCAGCCCTGTTAAAATCAATAGTTCACCATGGAATCCGCATTTCTCCGCAATTTCGCGATCATCGCGCACATTGACCACGGCAAATCCACGCTGGCCGACCGCCTGCTGGAATTGACCGGGGCGCTGACCGCGCGCGAGATGCAGGCCCAGGTGCTCGATTCCATGGACTTGGAGCGAGAGCGCGGTATCACCATCAAGGCCCATGCTGTTCGCATGATGTACAACGCGAAGGATGGTCAGACCTATCAGCTCAATTTGATCGACACGCCCGGCCACGTCGATTTTTCGTACGAAGTCTCGCGCTCGCTGGCGTCTTGCGAAGGAGCGCTGCTGGTCGTCGATGCCTCACAGGGGGTCGAAGCGCAAACCTTGGCGAATTCCTATCTCGCGATTAATCACGGGCTGGAGATTATTCCGGTCATCAACAAGATTGATCTGCCCAGCGCCGACATTCCGCGCACCAAAGAAATGATCGAGGGAACGGTGGGTCTCGATGCTTCTGACGCCATCCTAATCAGCGCGAAAACAGGTCAGGGCGTTACGGACGTGCTGGAAGCGGTTGTGCACCGAATTCCGCCTCCGAAGGGCAATCCGGAGCGGCGGCTGCAGGCGCTGATTTTCGATTCGTGGTTCGATTCGTATCGCGGCGTGATTGTGTTGACACGCGTGTTCGAGGGAACGCTGCGCAAGGGTCAAAAGATCCGCTTGTGGTCCAACGGACGCGTGTTCGACGTGGAAACTTTGGGCGTACACACGCCGAAGCCAGTGGAAACCGACGAGCTGCGCGCGGGTGAAGTTGGATTCCTGATTGCCAACATCAAGAACGTCGCCGACACGAAAATCGGTGACACGATCACCGAGGACACGAATCCTGCGCTTGAGCCGCTGCCCGGTTTTGAAGACATCAAGCCGATGGTCTTCGCCGGCCTTTATACCGTCGATGCGCACGAGCACACCCAGCTTCGCGAAGCTCTGGAGAAACTACGGTTGAACGATTCGTCATTCTTTTTCGAGCCGGAAAGCTCGGCGGCACTGGGATTCGGCTTCCGCTGCGGGTTCCTCGGCCTGCTGCACATGGAGATCATCCAGGAGCGGCTGGAGCGTGAGTTCAATCTGGACCTGATCACCACGGCTCCCGGCGTGCGTTACAAGATCACGAAAACTGACGGCGAGATCGTCGAAGTGGATAATCCCTCGCGCTGGTTGCCGCAAAGCGAAATCGCCAAGGTGGAAGAGCCGGTGATTCTGGCCACGATTCTGACCAACGAAGAATACGTGGGCGGAATTCTCGCTCTGGTCGAAGAGAAGCGCGGCAAGCAGAAAAGCTTCGAGTACGTGAGTTCGTCGCGGGTGATGCTGCAGTATGAGCTGCCGCTCAACGAAATCGTGCTGGACTTCTACGACCGCCTGAAATCTGTTTCCCGCGGGTATGCCTCGCTCGATTATCACCTGTCCGGATATTGGGAATCGCCAATGGTGAAGCTCGATATCCTGGTAGCGGGGGAACCGGTCGATGCGCTATCAGTCATCGTGCATCGCGACTTTGCTTACGAGCGAGGGCGCGCACTGGCAGCCAAGATGAAGGAACTCATCCCACGGCAGATGTTCGAAGTGGCCATTCAGGCGTCGGTGGGTGCCAAGATCATTGCCCGCGAGACCGTCCCGGCTATGCGCAAGAACGTTTTAGCCAAGTGCTACGGCGGCGACATCACCCGCAAACGCAAGTTGCTTGAGAAGCAGAAAGAAGGCAAAAAGCGCATGAAGCGCATCGGGCGCGTGGACATTCCGCAAGAAGCGTTCCTTGCCGTGCTGAAGGTGGGTGAAGACAACAGCTAGCGAGAAGTCGGATGCGGCACTCCATCGACACTCAATTCCCGGTAATTTTCCCGGTATTCTTCATTGCCCTCTGGTGCGCGATCAGCATGTTGGCTTCGCGGCTGACCGGGTGGGCAGCCCTGGCCCGCCGCTTCTCTTCAACAACGCCCTTCACCGGTCAAACCTGGAACTGGCAGAGCGCCCGCATGCGTTGGACTACCCACTATGGCAGTTGCTTGACCGTCGGCG
>DASPSE010000178.1:0-23834 GCA_035624085.1 Terriglobales bacterium | reverse complement strand
CGTCCGGCATCGATCTGAATACGATCCCCGGCAAGGCCGATCACGCGTTTGATAAAGCTTTTGGAAGGGTCGCGAGGATAGCGAAAGACGACAATGTCACCGCGCTGAATCGGCTCCAGCCGGTAGACGAACTTATTCACGAAAATGCGTTCCTGGTCTTCCAAAGAAGGCATCATGCTGGTGCCTTCCACTTTTACCGGCTGGTACAGAAAGATGATGATGAAGCAGGAAATGGCGAGGGAGATGATCAGATCTCGCAGCCAGACCGAGAGAACCATGCCGCGCGCGGGCGGAGCAATAACACTTTGCACACTGGGTAGTGGACGGAAATTTTGGTCGGCCTGCTCCGGCATGTTCTCTCATTATACGGATGAAGGCGCCGACTGCTAGTGTTGTATTTCATAACAGAAGTTCCCACCTCCGGGCGTGAGCTATGAAGAATTCGGGTACAATATTTGCTTTCGGGGGGCCTTTATGTTGAAGCGCGGGTTTGCTTTGCTCTTGCTTTTCTTGATCACGCTGGTGGTGTCGGCGCCGTGGGCCAGCTCACAGCAGGAGGGCGTAGTACCCGCTTATAATGGAGGACCCCCGCCGAAAGACACGAAGCTCCCTGCGATCTTGGCGAAAGACCAGCTATGGGGTGACAATGCCCAATATCCCTATCAGACGCATGCCTACGACTTGGCGGCGAAGATTCCGGTGGTGCTGCACCAGCAGCCGTGCTATTGCTACTGCGACCGCATGGGCCACAATAGCCTGCATAGCTGTTTTGAAAGCGCGCACGGGGCCCGGTGCGACATCTGCCTGAAAGAACTGTATTACGCATATGCAGAGCACAAGAAACACAAGACTGCGGCGCAGATTAGGAAAGCGATCATCGCAGGGGAATGGCGTCAGATAAACTTGGAGACCGCTGCAACCATGAATTAGCTGGCCTGAGTTGACGTAAGCCCCAGAGTCCGCGTATAACCTGCTTTCGTCACCCAATACAGGGGCGATTTCCACAGAGCGGAATGCGGCGCTTCGCGAACACGAGCCCCAAGGTTGCCCGAGCACTGGCCGTAAAACCATCAGTAAAGGTTGATACAAACTTGCTAATTACAAGATATAGAATAACTTAGTATTTCACAGGAAGAGTTGGAACAATGCCGCAGAAGACCACAAACAAGAAGGATTTGGGGGAGGATCCGCGTTTTACACAAGCTGTGCAAAACTACGAGGCCGGTTTGCGCGCCCTCCAGGAACACAAGTTCGATAAAGCCAAGGCGCATCTGCAGAAAGCGATTGCCGGTCCCAGCAAAGAATTGGCGGATCGCGCCAACGTGCATCTTCAGGCTTGTGATCGCCAGCTGGAGCGGACTACCACTCAATTCAAGACGCCCGAAGAACACTATGATTACGCAGTCTCTCTAATCAATCTGGGGGACTACGTGGGGGCTCGCGAACATTTGGAGAAGCTCTCGAAGCAGGCCCCCAAGGCCGATTACGTGGCCTATGGCTTGGCAGCCCTGGACTGCCTTACAGGCCACGTGGAGGATTCGCTGCGCCACCTGGACGAAGCCATCCGCCTTAATCCGGTGCTGCGCTTTCAGGCGCGCAACGACTCGGATTTTCAGAACCTGAGCGAAGATCCGCGCTTCACCGAACTGTTGTACCCCGATCCTGGGGCCGAGTTGGCTGCCTCGCCCGGTTTCAGCGAGGATCGCTAAAGGCAGCGCATGAAGTCTGGGACAGGTCAGCGCCGCTCCCGCGGCAAGAACGCGCGGCCTTTCCGGGTCGTAGCGATTGGCGGCGGCACAGGACTATCCACGTTACTAAGGGGACTGAAGCGTTATGCCGCGGTTCCCGGCGAGCCCTCCCCGCACCAATCCAACCAAAGCAAAGTCTCGGATCTGTCTGCCGTGGTCACAGTCACGGACGATGGCGGCTCCAGCGGACGGCTTCGCAAGGAATTGCACATGCTGCCTCCGGGCGACGTGCGCAACTGCATCGTCGCCCTCTCGGAAGATGAAGCTCTGCTGTCGAAACTTTTCCGCCATCGTTTTGAGAAAGGTTCGGGGCTGGAGGGCCACAGTTTTGGCAATCTCTTTCTCGCGGCCCTCACTTCCATGACCAAGGATTTCGCCGAGGCAGTGCGTTTATCTTCCGAGGTGTTGGCCACTCGCGGGCATATTTATCCTGCGACCACATCCAATGTGGAGTTGGAAGCCCTCATGGAGGACGGGACCCGCGTTCGCGGCGAAACGAAAATCACGGCCAGCAAGGGACGCATCCAGGAATTGTTCCTGGTGCCGCCGAATCCGGAGCCGCTGCCACAAACTTTGGATGCGATTGCGCGTGCCGATTTGATTACGATTGGCCCCGGTTCCTTGTTTACGAGCCTGATTCCGAATCTGTTGGTACGCGGAATTTCGCAGGCGATGGCCGCTTCACCGGCGGTCAAAGTTTACATTTGCAATCTGATGACGCAGGCAAATGAAAGCCTGGGGAGAACCGCTGCCGATCATATTCGCGCGCTTAACGTCCATGCGGGCTGTCGGATATTCGATTATGCTCTCATCAACAAGAAGTCAGCTTCTTCGCAGATGAAGGCTAAGTACGCGCTGGAGGGCGCGACTCAGGTGGTGGCGGATTGCGAAGCGATTCGTGCGTTGGGTGTTGAGCCAGTGCTCGGCAACTATTTGGGAGAAGGTGAAGTGGCACGTCATGATACGGATAGAATCGCCTGGGACTTGGTGAAGTTGGTGGAGCGCGCCCGCGATGCTGCTTCGCCAGCGAAGCGGGTTCCTTTAAGATAGCTTTTCGGGTTTTCGAGTTTCTTCCCTTTGTTGTCCGTGGGTATTCCTTGGCGTCACGGACGCCTATCCTCGCGGTATATTGTCTGCAATGCCAAAATCCAAGAAGACTTCCGAGCAAGGTGCGCGGAAAGCCAGTGCCCACGCTTTTCCAAAGAACGCGAAAAAGATCGGGGACCCGAATCCCACCCAAGCAAAACCGGCTTCCACCCCAGAACGGCAAAAACCAGCCGTTCTGGGGACCCCGGCTTGGGTGGGCCACCCAGCGCGTGTGGCGATCGCGATTATGGCGGCGGGCAAAGGCACGCGGCTGAAGTCGAAGCACCCCAAAGTGCTGCACGAGGTCGGAGGCAAGCCGCTGCTGGCGCATGTGGTCGCGGCAGCCACTCAGGTGGTGCCAGCGCAGGATGTCTACGCGATTATCGGCCATGAAGCCGAGCGAGTCCGCGAAGCCGTCGGTAGCACGGGAATCAATTTCATCCTGCAGGAAGAGCAGCGCGGGACGGGCCACGCCTTGATGGTCGCACGGGAAGCATTGCAGCCCTACGATCAAGTCATTGTGCTTTCCGGAGACGCGCCCTTAATCACCGCGCAGACTATTTCCATGATCCGCGACCTCCATCAGTCCAAGAGACCGGCGATGACCATCCTTACCACTCGCTTGGCGGATCCGACCGGTTATGGCCGCGTGATCCGCAAAGGCGCAAAGAGCGACGAAGTGCAGGCGATTGTGGAAGAGAAGTCGGCTAATCCGGCGCAGAAGAAAATCACAGAGATCAATTCGGGGTTTTATGCGTTCAACGTTGAGCCGCTGTATCGCCATATCGACAGACTCGGAACCGAGAATCCGCATGGCGAGTTTTATCTGACCGATATGGCAGCCGTCTTTCGCGAGAATAAAGAACGTGTGTGCGCAGTCGTGGCCAGCGATCCGCAGGAAATTCTGGGCGCGAATACGCGAGCCGAACTGGTGGACATCGACCAGCGCTTGCGCATGACAAAGTGTCAGCAACTGATGGACGAAGGCGTCACGATTTTCTATCCGCAAACGTGTGCGATTGATACAGACGTGGAAATTGGGGCCGACACTGTGATAGAGCCTTTTGTTCAACTCCTCGGCAACACGCATATTGGCAGTGATTGCCGAATCGGTTCCTACAGCGTGATCCACAGTTCGGTCATTGGAGACAACGTCGTCCTTCGCCCGGGGTGCGTGCTCAGTGAAAGTCGCGTTGAAGCAGAGGCGCGTCTGGGACCGTACTCCCATTTGCGTCCGGGGAGCGAGATCGGCGAAGGCGCACACGTGGGAAATTTTGTTGAGACCAAGAAAATCCGCCTGGGCAAGAGCTCCAAGGCCAATCATCTGACGTACCTGGGAGATGCGGAGATTGGGGAAAACGTGAACGTCGGAGCGGGGACAATCACCTGCAACTATGACGGCGTCCGCAAGCACAAGACTGTGATCGAAGATGGCGTTTTTATCGGTAGCGACGCAACTCTGGTGGCGCCCGTTCGTGTGGGCAAGGGCGCATACGTGGGCGCAGCGTCCTGCATTACAGATGATGTTCCGGCGGATTCTCTGGCCATCGGGCGCGCCCGCCAGATTGTCAAGGAAGGCTGGGCTAAAGAAAAGCGCGCCACCCGTACTCAAGCTGAAAGGGCAAAGTAGCTATGCCTGTGCCGGGCTGGTCAGCGCCAGGATGGCATCGTCGATGGTGGGGAAAATCAAAAACAGCGCCTCGGTCCGCGTGACCTCAAAAAGCCGGAAGACACGTTCATTGACACCGGTCAGCGCCACCTTGCGTCCTGCTTTCTGACGAGAAACATAGGCATTCACCAGCGAACCGAGACCTGACGAATCAATGTAGGGGACTTCGCTTAAATCAAGGATGACGGTCTCGGCGTTTTCCTCGCGGCGGAAGGCATTCTGGAAGGGCAACACATTTTCGATGGTCAGCGGTCCGCGCAGGCAAAGCACACCATGTCCTTCGACCTTGCCGACTCGTTCGATCGTCAGTGGGTTGGGAATCATTGCTGCAAATGCGAACGGCCTATTGTAGCGCGGCGTAAGCGGCGCAAGCTTCTTCGGTGTTAGCCGGCGGGCCGCTCAGCGCGGGAGTGGCGCGGATGACGGCGTCTTCATTGGAGCAGAAGCCGCGCACGCCAGTCTGGTTGAATCCAGCCGGAGCCGCCCCAATTGTATAGCCAAGGTTCACTCCGTTGTTGTTCACTGCGCCCATAGCGAAATAATATCCGCTCTTGGCGCTGGAGGGAGTGGTGGCTTGCGAAAGGGACCAATCGATCAGGCACGCGTTGGTAGACGAAGGTATTGTGCAGGTTGGCCCGCTCGGGCCGAGCGCCGGCAGCGTGGCAGCATAGCCCACGGTCGGGTAGGTAGATTGATAGGTAATTTGCGTAGTGTTGATGGTGCGAACCGATTGAACCGCGGAGGACTCGTTGGCGGCAATCTTGGCCCGCAGAAGGTTGGGAATTGCAATCGCAGCAATGATCAGAATGATCGCCACCACGATCAACAACTCAATCAATGAAAAGCCTTTGTTTTTCGGCATTGTGTCCCCTGATTTTCTCGCAGCCTTTCTGCACATGGAGAACGTTCGCATAGAGCAAAACTTGCATTTGCAGTTTACTTCAGTTGCGGCAGGAAAAGCACCGCCCAATGCGTGGTTGAAGGGCGAAGTTCCGTGGATGAAAGTCTCTATCGGGATCCGTCGTTCTTTGGCGTTCGACGCCGGCTGGCGAGTCTCTGCGGGATGCCTGTCTATCTCTACTTTCTCCTCTGCCGGAAGCGGATTTCGAAGCTGACCACGCCGTTGTAGTCCCGCAAACCCACGATCGAAACATTGCTCGTGATGTTGTATTCCCCCTGGATGATCTGCTGTGAGGTTTGGGCGAGGTTGGTGGTGTAGCTCAGGGTAATGTTTTCTCTCACGGGTTGTTCGATGGTCACTGCGGGCAGGGGTGAAGTTTGCAGCGGTGCCGTTTCAGCATTCAGGCCCTGCGGGTCAATCCGGATGTGGCTGATGCCAAACAATCGTTGAGAACGGTTGCTAAGAGCGGAACTCAAAGCCTCCCCCAGAACCGCGCTGGAAGCCTGCTGAACAAAAGGTGAGGGTCCAGTCTGTTGCTGAAGCTGGCCGAATTGTTCCTGACCGGATCCGACCGGCGACAACAGGCTGATGATGGCGGCGGTGGGCAGCGGCGGCTCGGAGTGATAACTCATGTTGAGTTTGTCGAACTCACCGTTCAGGTTGATGGTGACGTCGTAGTCGCGAAGGCGAGTGGAAGCTCGCAGGTCCAGCACCGCAGTGGTGGTTACCGGATTCGCGAATGTGATGCCTCCGCGCTCCAGGCGGTACTTGGTTCCGTTAAAAGCAACCTGGCCCTCGAGGATGTCAACCCGCCCTAGCAAAACCGGCTTAGCCGCAGTGCCACGCAAATGTAGATCGGCATTGCCGGACAGGTTAATCGCGGCGGTTTGCATCTGCAGTTGCGGCGTAGTCGTGATGTGCACGTCCATCCGGAGGTTGCTTAGCAGAGGATTTGTCGGGGGCAAGGCGGAAGCTTGCGCGCTGCGCTGCATGTAGGAACTGAAATCGAAGCCTGGCGTAATGGCTAGCTTGGTGATTGTGGCATTGCCGGAGAGGGTCGAACCGGCAGGCGTCCCCGCCCAGCGCAAGTCTGCCGTAGTCATCGAACTTATGCCTGGCGGGTAGCGCAGGCGGACGTCCTGCGCCTGTAAGCTGAGATCAAAATTGAGCTGCCGGCTGTAGACCGTGGCATAACCGCCAAAAGTCACCAGTCCGCCTCCCACATGTGCAGTCAGAGTCTCGATCTGCAGCCGGTCCTGATTGAAGACCAGCGAACCATTGAGGTCGCTCAACGCGCTCGGCAGGTCACTGTACTGAATGAAGCCGTCCGTGATCTGTAAACGTCCCTGAATGATCGGATGAAGGACGGTGCCGCCTGCCATCACATTCCCAGCGATCGTTCCCGAGGAATTGAAGTCCGGATTGAAGCTGTGAATGAGTCGCAGGTCAGCGTGACCTTCGGCATTCAAATTGAGCGCCGGTTCGCCACTCAACTGCAGGCTGCCGCCAACTTCCAGATCGGTGCCTTCGCCGATGAGACGAAAGCGTTGGATATTGAGCATCTGCTCGGAAGCAGCGAAGTGGATGTCGCCGTTGTTGCGTGCTTGCACGTGTTCCAGCTCGGCGAAAAAGTCGGTGATGTCGCCATTGAGCTGCAGTTCGAGTGGATTACGCAACGGTCCCTGCAATTGCAGATCACCGGTTACTGCCGAATGCCCGGTCGTGCGGCCTTTCAAGTAAGCGGTTAGCAGCGGATCCACATCCAGGCGATTCAGGCGGAGGTCTATCCTCGCGGGCCAATCCCCCTGTAAATGCACGGTGCCTTCGATGTTCAGTTCCCGGTCCTTGAATTGCGAGTGTCCGCTGATGCGCAGATCGGAACCTTGGGTAACCGCGTTCAAGGTGTAGCCGCCGGCGAGCTCGTCATCGAAAGTGAGATCGGCCACATGAATCTTGGCGTCCACGACCGGTTGCTCCGGGGTTCCGGAGCCTTGGGCGACAAAATCCATCCGGCCCTTGACGGCCACACGGCTGGATTGGAGCATGGCCAAGCGGGTTAGGTCAAAATCGTGTCCATCGAGCGTGAAGCGAAAAGCGCGTGTAGAAAAATCATAAGCTCCGCTTCCGGTAACCTGCGCCTCGCCGTACGCCACATGAATTTCGTCCAGCGAGAGTTGTTGCCGGTTGAATGCAAACCTGGACCCGGCTTGCTTCATCGCCTCGCCACGGACGGTTGCATCTGAAAGTTGAAACGAGCCTTGTCCGGCGGGTGAAGCACGCGTTCCCGAGGTCTGCAGGGACAAGTTCAGTCTCCCAGTGACAGGATACGTATAACCGGCAATAGCCAGGATCTCGGCTGCGTCGGCATCGTGAATCTGCACGTCCGCCGAAAAGGGACTGGTGTCGGTGAACTCCCGTTGCTGCAGGCTGGCGTCAACGTTGAAGTGAACTACGGCCTTGCCGTGGTGTAGCGTGCCGTTGTGCACGGTGAAAACGTGCGGAGAGAGTTGAATGTCGCCAGCGAGAGAATCCCAGCGAATCTCTTTGCGCAGTGTGTACGAGCTGGCAGGAATCAGCACTTCAAAATTCTGTGATTGTAACTTCCCCGTAAAGTCAATGTCAGACAGCTTGCCAGTTGCCGTGCCCTTGAAGGATGCGTGACCCCGCATGGTGAAGGGAAACCCTTCCTGATATCCCAGCGCGGTCAGAACATCTTCCCACTCTCCGAAATTCGAAGTTGCGACCGAGACTTTCAGAGCTGCGCTCGTAGACAGCGTGCCCGATGCTCGAACCTGGGTTGCGCGGGTGCTGGCGTTGAATTCGGTGACCTCCCACTCCCCGGGAGCAGCACGGTAGATGGCGCGGGCCTGCGCATTGAGCGGCAACTGTGCTGGTTGAACGCGCTCTGGAGCTACCACATCGAGGCTGATTTGCGTTTCCGCGTTGCGCGGAGATCCTACCCAGTGTGTCTCGAGAGTTCCGCTGGCAGCGCCCGCAAGGTTCATCTGGTGCAGGGGCCGAGCCGAAGAGGATAACGCCAGTGCGACCTCTTCCGCCGAAAGGTCTTTCATCCGCAGACGGACAATTCCTCTCTGGTCGTTGTTGCGGGACCGTCGGCCGGTGGCTGTTAACGAGCCTTGCCAATTGAGCACTTGTGCGTCTCCTGTCATCTCGCCGCCCAGTAGCTTTGCGGCGGTATCAGTAAGAGCGAGACGCTGGGGGTTGATGGTGAACTGGGTGTTCAAACTGGAGGCTTGCAGCCGGAGCGACTCATTGCGCCAATCCAGATCCTTACCGCGCAAGGTGCCTGTGGTCGAAAAAACTATCCCGGACCAGGAGCCACGGCCCAAGACCTGCACAGTGCCATGGCGCAATTCCGGGCGTCGCGCCACCGTGCCGAACTCGCCAACATCTAGCGTGAGGTCATACTCGCCGACCGCGCTGGGTTCTTGGAAATCCACCATGCGGCCGCTGGCTTGGAGATGGGAGCGTCCAGAAATTACCTTCAGCGAATTGACCACCAAGGTGTCCTCGTCAAGCTCAAAGTGGGCTTCGCCTGTCCACGCGACGGGGCGATATCGGCCAAACTTGGTATCGATCTTTCCGACCAGCAGGGTGCCATCGTACTTGTGACGCAGAAGGGAGTAATTCATGCTGGCGGAAACGTCGTTTGCGACGAAATCAAGCGGAATTTTCTGTTCGTTCCACAACAGCTCGCCGTGCCGAACTTCCAGCTGGCTGATCGAGAAAGAGAACAGCCGTTGCAGTTGAGTTCGAGCATCAACTGCCCCGCCCTTAGGTGCAGGCTGATTGGTGGTCCCGTCTGGATAAGTAATGATGTGAAAGACAGGGCCATCGAGTTGAAGGGTGTGGAATCCGAATTCGGCCCCCAGCACAGAGATGAGTTTCACCTGGGCAATCAGACGGTCGACATGCGCATAGGGAACTTCGCCCGGTTTTTCGCGTCCGTGGATGGTGAGATCGCGAACGTCTACCTGGAAACGGAATGGAATGGTGTGGAAGCCACCCAGCTCCACACGTCCGCCGGTCACGCGCTCCAGCTCAGCCACGAGCCGATGGCGCACCATGGACTGAAAGGAATCGGTGGTTACGTACCAGGTGAGGGCACCGAGAACGGCCAGTGCCCCTGCGGCCGCGCTAAGCGAATATTTCAGCAACCATCGCCGGCGCGGTTCGGAACTGCTCATCGCAGGCCGCCCGAGGCCTCAGCCGGCGGGGATTCGGTTTGGATGTCGCTTCCAGAGCGAAGGTTCTGCAACCACGCCACCAGCAACTGATTGACCCTCTGCTGGGTCAGCACCTCTTTGATCTTGGGGCTTACATCGGCGAGTGCAACTTCTTTCGCCCCGGATTGCCGCAGTTGTGGCAGGAGTTCCTGGTTGTAGTAGCTTTCGATGCTTTGGGCGTCGATGTCGACACCGGGGCGCAAGCGAAAGTCCACTAACCGGGTCAGGTCTAGTTGCAAAGCGATGCGCTGCGCAAGTTCATTTTCGCTGAGTCCATAACGACTCAGGAGATTGCGCCAATCGCGGTCGTCTTGCGCTTCACTGTATTGCTGGCGGATTTCCTGAACCCGCTGTGCGACTTCGCCGCCGGTAGCGCGCCTAACTTCGGAGGAGCGCATTTGCTCCTGCAGCAATTCCTGATCGATCAAGCGATCCAGCGCGGCCTTTCGCTCTTCTGGCGAAACCTGATCAAGTTGACAATGGTCAACTAATGCGGTGTAGCGTATTGCGGCCTCCCAATCGCTCTGCAGAATAATATGTCCGTTGACGGTTGCCACAATCCGGTCGAGCACATCGGCGGCGCGGGAGGGCCATGCCCCAGCGAACAAGCCGATCGTGCAAAGCAAAAGCGCAAATCTGCGATTCATCAAAAACTCTGTCCGATGCTGAAGTAAACGTTAAAGTGCGGCGCATGCTGCGGCACGAAATAGGGCAGCGTGGCCGTTTTGTTCACCGTACTATTACTCGAGCAGTAGCTCGATGGTCCCTGGCCGCTAAAGCTAGGGGTCGCCTGACAACTTGGAAATGCCGGTGGATTCAGATTGTACCCGAAATCGAAGCGCACGGGGCCGATGGGTGTCTTGTAGCGTACGCCGATGCCCACAGCGTTAGACACATAACTAAAGTCACATTTCGCTGCAGCAGGACTGTTTTGCAGGCAAACGTCAGGATCTTTTTGTCGCCAGCGCAGCAGGTTATCCAACATCGTGCGGCCATCCGTAAACACATTGCCGGCATCCCAGAACAACGCCAGGCTCAGATTGTCCTGGACATAAGGCATTCTCAGCGGGGGGAGACGCATCTCCGCGTTGTTCAAGAATAGACCGCTCCCGCCCAAGGGAAATCCGGTGACGGGGTCGCGCGGCCCTGCTTGGTTCAACCCGAAACCGCGATGAGAGTTGCCGCCGCCGGAAAGGAAGCGTTCCGCCAGGGGGATGACCGTCAGGTTCGCACAGGTGGTTTGCGTAACTTCCGGACAAGTCTGTCCGGGCGGGAGGATGGCGGTATTGCCGAAGGCGTTCTCCACACCGACCGTGGTTCGGCGAGCGAACACGAATTTCTTGTCTTGCGGCCGGTTTCTTCCGAACGCGTGATAAGTAGCGTTTTGGATGAGAATGTGGCTGAAGTCGGCCTGCGAACCGAAACGGCCGTCGGCCACGCCGGCCGTCCCTGCGATATACATGCCTTTGGTCGATTCCAGATCGTTGTCGCGGGTATTGCGAATGTAGCTCAGTCCCGGCTCGCCCACGCGGACCGGCAATGACAAGGGAGGAATTTCCGCCGGACTGATTTGAATATTGCTCGCCTTCACCTGCCGGTAGGTGAAACTGTAGTCCATGGTGCTGGTTTTGTTGATGAGCTGCTCTGCCTGTATGGAACCTTCCGCCCGCCGCGAGGTAAATGTGGTGACGTCTATGGAGTTGTCGTAGAAAGTGAGTAAAGAGAGCTTCCAGTTGGGGCTGCCGAGCCAGCGTGGGGCGATATAGTTGACCAGGGCGCGTTGTTCCAGACTGCCGATGTCGCCCCGGAAGGTAATGGTATGATCCCGGCCGCGAAAGTTCAGGCGGGTTACAGCAAACGAAGCCCGCGGGCTCACGCCAGTTTGGCCCAGCGCCTGGTTGGTTCCAACCGCAGTAGGCTGCCCCGTCTGAAACTCCAGTCCGACGCCATATTGAAAGGTGTAGCGTCTCGCCTCCTGCACATCCACCAGCACATTTTTCTGTGGTTCGTTTCCGTTCGGATTCTGCACGGCGGTATCCACCTGGCTGAAAATGCCCAGGTCGTAGAGCCGCTGTTGCGTCTGCAGCATGTCAATCTGGCTTAAGGGATCGCCCGGGTCCACTTGTAGTTCGCGGTTCACCACGTAGGGCCTGGTATGGTCGAGTCCGGAAACATACACGTGGTTTACAAAGACCCGCTCACCTTCCTCGATGGTAAAGGTAACATCCATGCGATTCGGTTGGTCTGGGATTGGTTTGGCTGACGCTTCGAAGGTTGCCCGCGGAAATCCATGGTTGAAGTAGTAATTCAGAAGGTTGTCGCGATCCTGAGCGATCCGGAAGTCGGAGAATGGCTCGCGTGGCGCCGTATTGATCTCAGCAGCCAACTGAGCCGCTGAAAAAGTCTTGTTCCCCACGATACGAAAAGCTCCCACCAACGTCTGCGGACCCTCGTTGATGTTTATCTTGATGGCGACGTCATTTTCGTGGCCCTCGTAGTCATCGATGACTTCGGGGGTGATCTTCACGTCCGCGAAACCGTTGGCACGATATATGTTTTCCATGCGGGCAATATCCTGAGCGAGAGAGCGTTGGCTATACCGTCCGTAGGCGAACACGCGGCCCGCAGGCTGCACCTGCATGCGCTGGCGCAGATCCTCGGTCCTGAAATACTGGTTGCCCGTGATATCCAGCCTTAGCAATTTGTGCCGGGCGCCCGCATTGACGAGGTAAACAATCTGCAGTTCGTTCCCGCTTGTGCTCGGCGGGCCTTTGAGTTCGACCTTAGCGTCGAAATAGCCGCGGCCCTGCAGATAGTTGAGCAAGTTGCTCCGCCCCTCGTTCAAGAGGTCTGGATCGATGGCGTTCTCTTCAACGACCGGCACATTCTGCCGCAGCACACGACGAGAGAGCTTGAACCCCTCGGCAAGAATCGCTACCTTGGGCCCGGGGTCGATGTCCAGTGTGTAATCGACGGTGTTGGTCTCGGCGCGGTAGTTTTTTTCCGCGATCCCCACCTGGGCCAGCAGCCGGTCCCGCTTCTGATATCGTTTGCGCAAGCGTGCCAGCGCGCTGCCCGCGGTTTGCACTGTGACTCGATCGCCCGGCCGCAACTTCGCAATCTCCTCGATCTCCGCCGGCGCGCACTCCGGGTTGCACTTTACGTTAACTTTTCCGACGCGGGCTTGGGGTCCGGGGTCCAAATGAAACGTAATAGCCATTTGCTGAGTGGCGGTATCCGCGTGTTCCTCCGCTTCAACCGATGAACGGTAATAGCCGTTCGTTTCCATGAACTGCTTGATGTTCGTTAATGCCCGATCCAGCCGCTCGCGGGTCAAGGTTTCGCCCAGAGTTAACTTTGAGGCATTCACAATCTGTCCAGCGGTAGGGTGTTTGGGTGCGCCTTCCGCGCGCACTTCTCCCACAAAGTAGTTCGGAGAGGTGAAGATGGAAAGAACGACCTTGTCGCCCGACGTGCGCTCCGCCTCGACCCGGATGTCGGCAAAGCGGCCGGTAGCGTATAGCTCATGAATGCTCGCGCGGACGAGTTCCCGGTCCAGAGGCTGCCCTGCTTTTTGCGGGATCAGTTGCCGCAGGGTCTGTTGATCGGCTTCTGCCGATTGATCCGGCCAGCGTATCTGGTCGACGATAAGACCCTGGTACTTGGCCATACTGTCTTGCGGCAGCGCCTCGGCAGTTGCGCTCTGAGCTGGCTGCTGAAGCAAAGCGTCGGTGCTTGCTGCAGCACAAATCGCCGCCAGCGCCAGCGCCGCCAGGGTTGTGGCCGGAGCTCCTTTTAAGCGCAAACCGACTCCCGCATCGAGCTTGAGTTGTTAAGTTCGATGAGACCGCAGAAGTCCATGTTGTCTGGAGTGTTTTTCCGCATGATCACTCTTGGAAACGGCCGCTTCGCGAACCCGCACCTATAATAATGGGTTGTACGTCAGGAAACGGTGATCTCTTTGGAACTGGACGAGAGATATTCGCGGCAGGTGCTGTTTCGCGGAATCGGCGCCGCCGGCCAGCAGAAACTGGCGGCGGGACGCTTGGCCATTGTTGGCTGCGGCGCGACGGGCACTGCCCTTGCCTCATTGCTTGCCCGTGGGGGCGTGGGTACGATTCGTGTCATCGATCGCGATTACGTTGAGCTGAGCAATCTGCAGCGCCAAACCTTGTTTGATGAAGCGGATGCCAGTGAATCTCTGCCTAAGGCCATCGCGGCCGCGCGTAAGATCGCGGCTTTGAATTCGCAGATTGTGATCGAACCGCATGTTGCCGATCTCACGCCGGCCAACATCGACTCTCTGCTCGCTGAGATACCACTCATTCTCGATGGCACCGACAATTTTGAAACGCGCTACCTCATCAACGATTTTGCGGTGAAGAATTCCCTGCCCTGGATTTACACGGCTGCGGTGGGCAGTTATAGCGTGACCATGAATATCCTGCCGGGGCAAACGGCGTGTTTAGCGTGCATGTTTCCCGATCCGCCGCATGGGGTTGTCGAAACCTGCGAGACGGCCGGAATCCTGAATTCGGCCGTGAATCTGGCCGCGTCGATTGCCGCAACCGAAGCTCTGAAGTTCCTGGTCGGGGCGGAGTCGCAACTTCGGCGGACGATGCTGTCGTTTGATGTTTGGTGCAACGAAAGGGCGGAGATCGCGGCCGACAAACCGCGTCCCGGCTGCCGCGCTTGCGATCGGCATGAGTTTACTCACCTGGCGGGTGAGGGACGGCCGCACATCACGCTGTGCGGGCGCAACTCGGTGCAAATTCATGAGCGCCATCGCCCTATCGATCTGGCTCAGATGAGCGAGCGCCTCAAGCCTCATGGCACCGTCCGGCACAACGACTTCGTGCTCAAGTTCTGGCACGATCCTTACGAGATGACTTTGTTTCCTGACGGCCGGGCCATCATCAAGGGCACTACCGATACCGCCATCGCCCGCAGTCTTTATGCCCGCTATGTGGGGACCTAACAAAAGCCGCGCCCAGAGCGGCATTTCGGGTGTATGATTGGGCAGCTTGATGCCGAGGCTGCTCAATAGGAAAAGTTTTGCACCTTGAAGTAACGGTTTAACAAAAGAGACATCCTGCAGAGCGGCTTAGGGAATCTGATTAATTGAGAGCCTGTGGAGGGGTCCTATGCGGTTCGTTTCGCTGTGCTGCACGCTTCTGATGCTTTGTGGATTGGCTGCCGGGCAGGCAACGATTATCGGCGGATATGCCAGTAATTGGGTTCCTGCGTACGGAGTCTATGCCGCGCCGTTTGTGCCGCTAGTCACAACGCCTGAAGTAACACTATCGACAGTCTCACCGTGGTCGGCAGGCGCGAGCAACACCGCTTTCGGCCTGGTGGCGGGCGCTACCAATTCAACTTCGTCTAGCGAGTTCGTCGGGGAACCTCCGGCGGGTGTGTACACGCAGCCGGTCTGGTATGGGCAGACGGAGGCAGAATTCGCGCCTCCACGGTTTCATGGGCCAGCGGGGAGGCCGCGCGCCATGCATGCTCCCAGACAGCCACAGAAGGAGCAAGCGTTCGACTTCATTTCTACGCTACGCGCCAGCCGCGAAAGCGCAGCCGTGCTCATGGCAGAGGCCGGACCGTCAAGGAAAGCGTCGCGGACCTATACCAACCAGGATGCTGATCGAATGAATGAGAGCAATGGTACGGTCAGGTATCGCGGCAAGAGCGAGCACATCTAGCGTTGCAGGTGAGGCTGAGCAAATCGCTCGGCGATTTGCTCAGCACAGCCACGTCGTGAATCTCGGCCTCGTTGTGTACCAGACACCGCAGCCTATTGAAGCGACTACTTTACAAACTCGCCATGCCCGCCGTTGGCCCACGGATCGTACGTCAGGCAAAAACGAATTCGGTCAGGAATACTCGGATGGTCGTAAAACAAGAAGACCTGCACCGGATTTGGATCAGGATCGGACAGGCCGACTTCGCCCAGGACCTGAAATGCCTGCGCAGCCACCTGCCCTGAGTCCGGCGTTAGGCCGTGCGTCACCTCGAGCCCGTATTGATCTGCCTGATGCTCATAGTGGCGGCTAATCGTGCTCGAAAGCGGGCTGGCTACAAACGAGAATACAGACAGCAAGAACAACAGCGCGGGCAGCGATGCCCAATCATCCAGACCCCGTACCGCCGAGCCACTACCCCAGCGGGCCAGCACCCATCCAATTGTGCGGTAGCCTAAGTAATAGAAGATCAGCAACAACACGGCGAAAGTAATCAATAGTTTGGGAATGTGCTGCAAGACGTAATGTCCAGTTTCGTGACCAGCGGCGAAGACGATTTGGGGAGTGTTCATCTTGGCGATCGTGGTATCCCAGACCACGATGCGCTTGGACGCGCCAATGCCGGTCACATACGCGTTCAGGTCGGTGGTCTTCTCGCCAGCACCCATCCAGAACATGCGTTGCGGCGGAATATTTTCTCCGGCGCGTTGCACCATTTGTTCCAGACTTGCGGTCAGCTCGGGATCCTTTTGCTGGAGTGGTTCGAATTTGTGGAACATGGGGTCGATCACCCATGGTCCGATGAAGAACAGGAACACGCCGATGGGCACTGATATCATCCAGAAATAGAACCACCAGCGCCGCGGACTGCGCCGGATCACGAGATAAAGCAGCCAAATAAGGATGATCCCGATCACCAGCGAGATAAGTTCAGCTTTTACCCAATCCCAGCTCCATGAACCCCAACCCTGCACCGAGATTCCGTACTGTTTTTCGACCCACTCGCCATAGATATCCAACGGAAGAGTGAGGACCGCCATGGTCAGCAGAAGCAGAGGTGCGAACACGATACTTTGCAGGAAACGTCTCGCGGAGAATCCCTCGGCCCAATCCCGATATTTGGGCGAGAGCCTCCAATGCAGGATGAGCCACAAGACTACCAGCCCGTACACGAATCCGATCAGGGCTAAGCGGAAGCGAATCTTGCTCAGGTTCCGAGCTTTCCGATAAAGGTCGGGCGGGAGCGTGTAGGCGGTGACTTTTCGTGACTGGACTGTGGCTGTCGGCGTGCTGGAAGCGGTTGCCTGCGGCTGTGTACTTGAAGGAGCGGGCGAGGCTTGCCCGGGGGATAAGGGAGGTAGCAAAAGCGCGAGGGTGAGAACCAGAAGAACGGCGTGGGGGAGTTTCATGTCAGACTCCTGTTGAACGTCCAAGTCTGCACTGATGAAGACAAGTCGTCAAGGATGGCGGAGATCAATGGCCACTGGGCTTCGCGATCTTTGCAGCTGAGAGCTTTTAACCGCGAAGGGCGCAAAGGATTCGCAAAGCTCGCGGAGAAAAAACTCCGGCTCATCGCTCAGTTAGTTCACCTAGGACCGCAAAGAACTCCGGATAGGAAATCACTGCCGCCTCGGCGCCGCGAATTATCGTCTCGCCTTCGGCGCGCAGAGCTGCCACGGCGAACCCCATCGCGATGCGATGGTCGCCGAAACAGTCGATCTCCGCGCCGTGCAAGCACTGGCCACCAGGGATTTGCAAGCCGTCTTCGCGTTCCTCAACCCGCGCTCCCATGGCGCGAAGATTCGCAGCAATCGCGGCGATTCGATCTGATTCTTTCACCCGCAACTCCCGCGCGTCACGAATCTCGATGCCGTTCGCCGTGTACGGTGCGATCGCGGCCAGCACCGGGATTTCGTCGATCAGCATCTCGGTCTGCGGGCTGCGGATCGTCGCGCCTCGCAACTCATTTCCTTCCACCTGCACCGTGCCAACCAGTTCTCCGTACTTCTCTTTCAATTCAGTGACGGAAATGCGCGTCCCCATGCCGGCCAGCAAGTCCAGTAAATAACTGCGCGTGGGATTCAATCCGACGCTGGCTAAAGTTAGTTGTGATTCCCGAAACAACGCTGCCGCGCACAGAACAAATGCTGCGCTCGAAATATCGCCGGGGATGGACGCTTCAATAGCGCGGAGTTTCTGTCCTCCGGCGATGCGCGCCTGCCTACCTTCTTGGCTGACTTGAGCTCCGAAGGCGCGCAGCGCCAATTCTCCATGATCGCGGGTGCGAACAGGTTCTTCGACGCGAGTTTCGCCATCGGCGAACAAACCAGCAAACAGCAGTGCTGACTTTACCTGCGCGCTGGCCACAGGCATCTTGTAGTCAATGGCTTTGAGTTTCCCGCCTGAGATGCGCAGCGGCGGGCGGTCGCCATTAGCAGCAGAGATTCTGGCTCCCATGGCTTGCAAGGGAGTAATGATCCGTGCCATGGGCCGTCGTGACAGCGATTCATCACCGACCAGTTCGCTCGTGAATTCCTGTCCGGCCAGAATTCCGCTCAACATGCGCATGGTCGAGCCGGAGTTGCCGCAATCGAGAGGCACTGACGGCGCCTGCAGTTTCAGTCCACGACCATGAATTACGACCGAATTTCCGGTACGCTCCCATCCCACACCGAGGGCGTGCAGGCAGTTCAAAGTGCTGGCACAATCGGCCCCGGTGGAGAAATTCTCGAGGCGCGTGGTGCCGTCCGCGATGGCGGCCAGCATGGCGTAGCGGTGCGAAATTGATTTATCGCCGGGCAGACGCACGGTCCCGAGGATGCTACGGGCTGGACGAATCACGACGGTGGAACCGTGCGACATGAGCACTCAACTATAGCGGATGAAGGGCGAACCACAGAGGACACAGAGTACACCGAGATCAGACTACGCCAGCGCCTTCGCCTCGGCGATAGCTTCTTTCAAGACATCTGAAGGCACTTCCCTGAGGCTGACGCTGAATTCAAACATCGGAGTCTCGCTGCCACGGCCCCAGCGGCCCACTTCCCAGTGCGCGCGCAGGAACTTTACGTTCGGCTGTGCGGACAGATCCAACAGGAGCGGGTGCTGGCCGCGATAAAACTTTTGAGGGAAACTGGTCAGCGGCTTCGGACTCCAGGCAGTGCCGTCCGTCGATGTGTGGATGCTCACGTCCAAAGACTCCTGCTCGACGATGTTGGTGATATTCAGATTCAACAGAAACACACAGTTTGCGGCGCCACTGACGTCGATCGCTGCTCCGTCACCCTTGGCGTTGACTACAGTTTTTTCAGGAACCAGGAAGGTATCAATCATGGCGAAAGCATTGTAACGCAGTGGCAGTGTGCAGTGGTCAGTTGCAAGTGGTCAGTCGGCAGATAACTCCCTGGGCTCGGCACTGATCAGTGACCACTACTTACCAAATCTACAAACTGCCTCAGAATCTTCCCGACTTCTTTGGGCTGCTCCCAGGGGGAATAATGCCCGGCTTTCGCGATCACTTTCATCTGGCTGCCGGCGATGTTCCGTTTCATTAACTCTGCGTCGGATAGCCCGGTCGCTACATCTTCGTCACCGGTAACGATCAGCGCGGGCACCTCGATGGTTTTGAGCGTGTCGACCGAATCGGGACGTTCAGCCATGCCGCGCTGCACCAAGGCAACATCTTGGGGAGACATTTTGCGCATCATGCGCAATGCACCTTCGACGAGATCGGGGCGCGACCGACGGGTGGTTTCTCCCAGCAATTTCGGAATCAGACTTTCGAAGAACGGCTCGGTGCCGCGCTCCAGCACATCCGCTGCCGCCTGCAGGCGGGCCGCGCGGCTTTCCGCCGTCTCGCCTACCGCTTTCGTGTTGCAAAGCGCCAAAGCCGTGACGCGCGCGCGATATCTTCGCCAGAATTCAAACAAGACGTAACCGCCAATCGAAACCCCGACAAATATTGCCCGGCCGATCTGCTCCTGATCCAGAATTCGGACCAAATCGGCGGCATGTTTTGCCATGGTCGCGGGGCCTTCCCCCACGCCGGAGTCTCCATGGCCGCGGAGATCGGGAAGGATTAAGCGATAGCGTAATTCCAGCGCTCGAGCCGCGGGATGCCACAGTTCATGATGGGCAGGAAACGGATGAAGGAGAACAACCGGAGGCCCGCTGCCCCGCACCTTGTAGGCAATCTCGGCGTCACCGCTTGTGACTTGCTTCATGCGCCCGATTTAAACACAGGATCGGCCAAAGGCCAATTGCTGCTACCAAGGGCTGGAAGTGATTTGGTTGTCATCTGCACGCCTCTGCCAGGAGACGCGCGCAGAGATTCTTCGACTTCGTGGGCTGCCTCGCAGATGCGAAACAGCCACTTCGCTCAGGATGACAAATCGATTTGTTGCTCACGGATTGGTGACGTGCTGCCCGGCCGGCGCGGGCGCTGGAAGCGCCATGGGCTCATCTGGCATGACGATCCAGGCCACTACATATGCAATCAGGCCAAGCCCTGCGCCAACGAATATCGAAACCAGCAACACGACCCGCACCAGCGTTACGTCAATGTCAAAGTATTCGGCGAAACCGGCGCAGACGCCGGCGATCTTGCGCCCAGCCCGGGGGCGGATCAGCCGTTTGCGGGCAAGTACCGCACCCACCCTGGTGCCGCAATAGGCGCACACGTTGGCATCGTCCTGAATAGCTTTCCCGCAGTAGTTGCAGTACATGGCCGCCTCCTGCATGAAGATACGTTAATCAGGATACTCCGGTTCCGCGTCTTCAGCTTAATGAAGGCGAATGAAAACCACAGAGGACACGGAGGAACACAGGGTAAAACCGCGTTCCAGAGAACCCGGACGATTACTTTTGTTTGCTTTGGCGGCGTGAGAGCATGTACCCGATCGAGAGAAATTTGCTGGGACGGAGTAATTCTTGCTTAGCGGTTAGGTTACGCGTGGGATCGTGGTCTAAAGCGTGAGTTTTTGCAACAGGTTAGGTTGCCGCTGTTTGGTCACTGGTTTGCGATGAAGATGGCAAGGCATTTTATGTCCGAGGTGATGCACAACGAGGCACAGGAGTTTTGGCACCCTCCGGTCATTCCTGCGGGTGCGCCGTCTCAGGCCTTGGCCGGAGCCTGTGAGCGTTGTGGCAAGGAATTTATAGTGGGCGCGCGTTTCTGCCACGTGTGCGGCGCCTCCCGGCCAGAGAAGGTGTCCGAGTCGGCTGAGCACAATTGGGCACGGGTTTTGGAACTCTTAAGGGTGCTCGAATTTCAGCGGATTAAAGAATGGTTTGCCCTTTCTACGGCTTCCCTGATCGCCTTCCTGCTCGGGGTGGGATGCGTTTTGAGCGCAATCACCGTCGGCCTTGTCTACTCAGTGGAAAGCCTCGCTGATTTTCAAGCCATTCAGCTCTGGCGCATCGAATGGTTGTTGGCGGCTCTGGCGGCGTTTGTGGCCGGCATCCTGTTGAAGCGCTAAGCCTCTCAATCCAGCAAGAACTTGCTTGACCTCCATATCACCAGGTCATCCCGAAACTCGGCGCGTTTCAGGCTAGTGAGGGATCTCGCGCGGAGCCATGTCGAATCGAGGGGCACCCCACGCCAGATCCCTCGGCCTGCCGGAAAAGACGCAGGCCTACGGGATGACCCAAATAATATGGGTGGGTCAGATAAACTGAGGCGCTTAATTGATCGTTTCGGGATCTTGAGGCGGTGTGGTCCGCCGCTGCTGGTGCAGGCGGTACAAGTGATGAACCGGCCCGGTGCCGTGTCCGAGAGGATGAGCGTTGCTGATGGTTGCCGCCACGTAGGCCTTGGCCAGCAAAACCGCGTCTGGCAATCCGCGCCCCAGTGCCAGGTGACAGGCTACCGAAGTGGCAAAGGCGCAGCCGGTGCCGTGAGTCGAATTGGAGCGCAGCCGGGCTGACTTAAACACTTCCTGCTCCACGCCGCGCTTGCTAGTGAAGCTCAACAAGTCAATCGCCTTTTCCAGATGGCCTCCCGTAATCACAACTGCTGATGATCCCAGCTCATGAAGCTTATGGGCAGCGGCCCGCATCTGCTCGAGATTCTGGACAGCGAGGCCCGTCAGTGCGGAAGCTTCGTCAACATTTGGGGTGACCACGGTCGCCAGCGGGAGCAGTTTCTCCGCCAGCACACGTGCGCCAGGGGCATCCAACAGATCGGCTCCGGAGGAGCTCTTCAAGATGGGATCCAGCACCACGTTCGTCGGCTTATGGTTGACTAGGAAGTCTGCGACCGCCCTGACCACCCTTCCCGATCCCAGCATCCCGATGTGGATAGCGGCTATCTCGATGTCAGACGTCAGCTCTTTCAGCGTTTGGGTTACAAGATCGGGGGAAACAGGCTCTACGCGACGAACCCCCGCGGTGGATTGGACGGTGAGGGCAGTAATGCATCCCACCCCGTAGCATCCGTGGGCGGCGATGGTCTTGATGTCGGCTGTGACTCCGGCCCCGGACGAGGGGTCAAAACCTGCGATGGTAAGAACTACGGGTGGCGCAGAAGCCATATATCGAACTGTACCGGAAAGCCTCTTACCTGCAAATCGCCAAAGGATCAAGCTACGATTGAGCCCCTCGAGCAAATTCCTAAGGGCCAGCACCCGAACTGACCGACCGGTCTTGTCCATCCGCGTGCACCGGTGGAGGTGCTAAACTACTGAATTCAATCGAGAAAGCCTCGAGTCGACGCCAACCAACTGAAAACAAAGCTGAAGCAATTTTTTCATACTGCCTCATACTTTGGTGATTTACTACTAAGTAAATGCGTAACTGCCTGCTTCTACAGCGATATGAGTATGGTTACTCAAGCTATACAGCAAGTTACGTGAGATATCCATTACTCCCTGATTACTTTTCTACATTGCCTTTGCCATTGACAGGCGCATTCGCCGCCCTTTAGCATTGCCCAATCGTTCATGAACCTTGGTTCTGGGAGGACACTTTCGAGATGAGAGGTGACTGATGAGAGGACGTATTGCTCATGGACTGGCGAGCGTTTTAGTGGTCGTCAGCCTGGGGGCGGCTCAGGGGCCAACCAGCTCAGGGTCGAAAGAAACCCAAGGAACTATGTACAGGCAGGTTGCTAGGGCTTCCAAACCGGAAAGCCAGAGCAAGCCGAAACATCACCCACCCTACCAGGTCGGGACAGCGTCCTGGTACGGCAGCTACTTCGACGGCAAGGCGACCGCCAGCGGCGAACCCTACAACATGTACGATCTGACCGCGGCGCACCCCACTCTACCGCTCGGAACGTGGGTACGGGTGACCAACCTTCACAACGGGCGCAGGATCTATGTCCGCATTAACGACCGCGGACCGATCGTCCCAGGACGGATTATTGACCTGTCCTATGGCGCCGCTGCAGCGCTTCAGTTCAAGAATAAGGGCCTGCAGCGTGTTCGCCTGGACCTGGCTTCTCCGCAGGAAGGCCAGCCGGAAGAGATCGCTATGCTTCGCCCGGTAGCGTTCTAAATCCAAACGCGTTAGACTGCAAAGGATGGACGATCCGCGCCAGCGTCTGATCGTCGCCCTGGATTTGCCGTCCGCGGCCGCAGCGCAGAAAGTTGTTGCGGCCGTGGGCGATTCCGCTTTCTGTTACAAGGTGGGGATGCAGCTTTATACCGCCGAAGGGCCGCGGGTCGTTCGCGACCTGATAGCCTCCGGACGGCAGGTGTTCCTGGACCTGAAATACCACGACATTCCGAACACCGTCGCTTCTGCCGTCTGTGAGGCGGCTCGGCTGGGCGTCAGCATGCTGACGGTCCATGCGTCTGGCGGGGGCAAAATGCTGCGGGCGGCGACGGAGGCCGCCGCTGCGGTCAATCCCAGTCTCATGGTCTTGGCCGTCACTGTTCTCACCAGCCTCACGGATAACGATCTCGACAAACTCGGGGTGCATGGGCGGGTGAAGGATCAGGTTCTGCGGCTGGGAGCGCTGGCCCTGGCCAACGGTTGCCACGGCGTGGTTACGTCGGCCCGGGAAGCCTCGGCGCTGCGCCAAGAACTGGAGGATCAGTTTGCCATTGTGACTCCGGGTGTACGCCCGGCCGGCGCCGCGCACGGAGATCAAATGAGGGTAGTTACACCAGCGGAGGCCATCGCTGCCGGCGCTACGCATATTGTGGTCGGACGGCCGATTACCGAAGCTCCCGACCCGGCGGCGGAAGCGAGGGCGATTCTGGCAGAAATCAGCGCGGTAGCGGCCTAGCGCAAGCTCTCTGGAACCGTTCTGATCGTTTCTCGGCCGTAACCCCGCAAACTAATCTGCGTTGGCTCTGTAAGCGATTGCGGCTCTACTTTGGTGCCGCTCTTGACCTCACGCCTTATGACAAGGCCTCTCACGATCTGCGGAATCGGCATTTTAGTGAGATAGCTCGCCCTCTCCAGTCCGACACGTCTGCGCAAGACCGCTTGCTT